>DASYFD010000147.1:0-44670 GCA_036498625.1 Xanthobacteraceae bacterium
CACCCGTCGGCGCGTGATACACTCGACTCCGTTGCGGCACGCAGCATCACGCGGAGCGCGTCCCGCCGCGTTCCAAGGAGCCTTCGATGTTACGTTGCCGACTCGCGCCGTTGCTGGGGCTCGCCACCGTGATGATCGGCCTCGGCTTACCGCAACATGCGCTGGCGCAAAAGCCCGTGATCACCCAGTCGATCGATCCGTTCGGCCAGGAGGTGAAGCTCTCGCCCAAGACCATCGTCTATGTTTCGGGGTCGGGAACCTGGGACAAGGCCTACGACGTCCTGATCGAAGCCTTCAAGAAGGTCGGCGCCTACCTCGACACCGCCGGGCTCAAGGCCGCCGGCCCGGCCATGACCATCTACACATCGACCGACGACACCGGCTTCGACTTCAAGGCCGCCATTCCGCTCGCCGAAGCCCCCAAGCCTCCGCCCGGCAAGGAGATCGCGGTCGGCCAATCGCCCGAGGGCACGGTGCTGAAATTCGTGCACCGCGGCTCCTATGACGAGATGAACCAGACCTATGAGGCGATCACCAATTATCTCGACGAGAAGGGCCTCGACGCCAAGGACCTGCTGATCGAGGAATACGTGACCGACCTGGTGAGCTCGCCGCAGGACATGCTCGTGGTGAATGTCTTCGTGCCGCTGCGATAGCGCCTTATTCGGTCCCGGCGAGGCCGGCGCGCCGCACGATCCCGCCCCAGCGCACGATCTCCGCCTTCACGAAATCCTGCAGCCCTTCGACCGAAGGATTGTCCATCGGCAGCATCCCGCCGGCGATGATCTGATTTCTGAACTCAGGCAGCGCCACCACGGCCATCAGCTCGCGGTGCAGCTTGTCGACGATCGGCCGTGGCGTGCGGGCGGGCGCCACGAGCATCTGCCAGGACGCGGCATCGAAGCCCGGAACCGCGTCGGCGATCGGCGGGATGTCGGGAAATTGCGCCAGCCGCATCTTGGTCGAGATGCCGATCGGGCGCACCTTGCCGGCCTGCAACATTCCGATCGAAGGTCCGAAATCGATGAAGGCCAGCGGAATGTGGCCGGCCACCACGTCGTTCAGGAGCGGCAGGCTGCCCCGGTAGGGAACGTGGCCCATCTCGATGCCCGTCATGCTCTTGAACAGCTCGGCGTAGAGGTGATGGGGAGTGCCGGGCCCGGCGGAGCCGAACGATAGCTCGCCCGGCTTCTCCTTGGCGAGCCGGATCAGACCCGCCACCGAGTGCACAGGCAGCGCCGGATTGACGATGAGCATGAACGGGGTTTGGGCGATGAGCCCCAAGGGCACGAAGTCGCCGACCGGATCGTAAGCGATGTTCTTGTAGATCGTGAGCGCCACCGCGAGCGTGTTGCTGGGCGCCATCAGCAGGGTGTAGCCGTCCGGTTGGGCGCGGGCCACGAAGGCAGCCGCGGTGGTGCTGCCGGCGCCCGGCCTGTTCTCGATCAGAAAGGGGCGGCCGAGCCGCTGCTCCAGCTGCTGCGCCACCATGCGGCCCAGGATATCGGTTCCGCCGCCGGCCGCGAACGGCACCACGATGGTGACCGGCCGGCTTGGATAATCCTGTGCCAAGGCCACGAGCCCGCCCATCGCCAGGGCGATGAGGGCGACCGACAGGCAGCGGATTCGGGCAGAAATGGTCATGTCGAGTCCCTGATAGCCCGGGAGGAACGGTTTTGGCCAACCCCGCCTCTCCAAAGGAGTGGGCTTTTATACCTATCGCCCCCGGAGCCGATGACGGCCGGCTTTTCCTGAGAAATGCCTCCTTTGGGCCGGCTTTCTTGACAGTCACGGCCTCGGCCGTCATAAGCATCGCCGCGGCAACCCGTGGCAGCAATGCCTGGGGCGCTGTCCAATCCATCAGCCGACTGGAAGAAGCCGGTCCGGAAATCTCCGAACGCCGGGATCGAGCACGAGGACGAGAACGATGTTCGCAGTCATCAAGACCGGCGGCAAACAGTACCGGGTGGCCGCCCAGGACATGCTCAAGGTCGACCGGCTCAAGGGCGAGCCCGGCGAGATTGTGCAGTTCGGCGAGGTCTTGCTCATGGGCGGCGACAACGTCACCCTGGGCAACCCCACCATCTCGGGGGCCTCGGTGGCCGCCGAGGTGCTGGAGCAGGGGCGCGGCCCCAAGATCATCGCGTTCAAGAAGCGCCGGCGGAAGAATTCCCGTCGCAAGCGCGGCTTCCGGCCGGAATTCACTTTGGTGCGGATCACCGAGATCCTGACCGATGGCGCTGCGCCGACCATGACGGCGAGCGTGCGCAAGCCCAATCGCAAGCCGGAGCCCAAGGTGGCGGCGGCCGAGGAGGCCGATGAGGCCGCGCCGGCCAAGCGCACCGCCAAGGCCAAGAGCCCCAAGGGCAAGAGCGCCAAGGGAAAGAGCAAGCCGAAGGCCGCGAAAAAGCCCGCCAAGCCGGCGTCCCGGAAAACCAAAAGAGCCAAATCAGGCTCCGACAAGTGATGATTTCGACACAAATCCGGGCTAGAATGCACGGACATTCAGGATAACCACACTTCAGGACTACGACACTTCAGGACTACGACCATGGCTCACAAAAAAGCAGGCGGCTCCTCTCGCAACGGCCGCGACTCCAACAGCCAGCGCCTCGGGCTCAAGATTTTCGGCGGTGAAGCCGTCGTGGCCGGCAACATTCTGGCGCGCCAGCGCGGCACCCAGTGGCATCCGGGCCGCAATGTCGGCCTGGGCCGGGATCACACCCTGTTCGCCCTGGTGAATGGTCACGTCGAGTTCCGCACCAAAGCCAAAGGCCGCATCTACGTGTCGGTAGTCCCCGTGATGACGCAGGCCGCTGCCGAATAAACGGCCGACCATATCGAGGTCTGCCGGTATCCCAGTCGAACCGGCGGACCCACAAGGGTTCCATGCAAGGGGAGACCGGATACCGGCTCCCCTTTTCGCTTTTGCGCAGCGCGCGCGATCGCAAGCCTGGAGCCCGTGTGATGACATCGCTGGAATTATGTGCCCGAGAATCCTCCCGCCCTGCCTGCCCCGCGGTCCTGGCGACCGAGCGGCTGGTCCTGCGCGCCCCGCGCCCGGCTGACGCCAAAACGATCGCCCGTCTCATCAATGACCGCCGTATCGCGGAGAACACGGCGCGCATTCCGCATCCCTATGGGCTCGCCGACGCCCGCGCCTTCCTGGCGCAGAGCAACCGCGACCCGGCCGAGCCGTCGTTCCTGATCGCGCTTGCCGACGGCACCGTCATCGGGGGCTGCGGGATCGCGGCAGCGAGCGGAAGAGATCCCGAGCTCGGCTATTGGATCGCCGTGCCCCATTGGGGTCGCGGCTACGCCACTGAAGCGGCGCGGGCCCTGATCGACCATGCGTTCGAGGAGCTCGGGTGCGAGCGGCTGTCCTCGCGCGCCCGGGTGAGCAATCCAGGCTCCCGCCGGGTGCTGGAGAAATGCGGTTTCCAATGGACCGGCGTGTCCCTCATCCGCATCCGGGCGCTCAAATCATCGGCGCCGGTCGATTGCTTCCGGCTCGACCGCGGGCTGTGGGCCTCGCTGCGCAGCTGGGGCAGCGCTGAGAGGATTGCGCGGGGGCAACGACCATGAGCACGCAATGCCTGTTTTGCCGGATCAGCCAGCGCGAGGTCGCGGCCCACATCGTTTACGAGGATGAGCGCCTGCTCGCCTTCCTGGACCGCGGCCCGATCCGTCCAGGCCACACCCAGATCGTGCCGCGCGAGCATTTTTCCTATTTCGACGATGCCCCGGCCGACCTCCTGGCCGGGATCGTGACGGTGGGGCAGCAGCTCGCGCGCGCCATGAAAAAGACGCTTCACGTCCCGCGCGTGGCATTTCTCTTCACCGGCGGCGACATCGCCCATGTGCATGCGCATGCGGTCCCGATCCATGAGGAGACCGACATCACGTCACGCCGCTACATCGTCGAGGACAATGTGACGTTTCGCAGCCTGCCCTCTCCCAGCGACCGGGAGCTGGCCCGCACCGCCTCCGATCTGCGCCGCGCCCTGGCAGGACGCCGCAGCGCACGGATTGCGCAGATGGGGTAGGCTGCAGCAAACCCGATCTGGCCAAGGGAGTTGCCCCATGTCCGCCCCGTTCGCGCTTCTCGGCATCGATCATGTGGTGCTGCGCGCCACCGATCCGGCCGCGCTGGAGCGCTTCTACATCGAGGCGCTCGGCTGCACGCTCGAGCGGCGGCAGGGCACGCTGACGCAACTGCGCGCCGGCGCCGCCCTCATCGATATCGTGCCGGCCGACGCGGCCGGACCGGCCGGCGGCACCTCGCACAGCGGCGGGGCGAACCTCGATCACCTTTGCCTGCGCGTCGAGCCGTTCGATGCCGCCGCGATCGCCAAGCACCTGGCGCAGCATGGCGCGGCTTGCGGAGCCGAGGCCTCGCGCTACGGGGCGCAAGGCCAGGGATCTTCGGTCTACCTCACCGACCCCGAGGGCAACGGGGTGGAGCTCAAGGGGCCGGTCAAGTAAGGCTGCCGGGGACAGCAAGCCCGCCATCATTCAAAGCCCGGCAGCACCTTGGTGTGCTCCAGGCGCACCGCCTCGAGCTCATCAGGCGCGATGCCGAGGACCTTGAGAATCGTCGGCGCGATCTGGGTGGTCGCCACGTTGGCGGTGACCACGTCCTTGTCGAAGTCGGGATGCGACACCACCAGCGCGACGTGGACATCCTGCTCGTTGAAGCCGCCATGCTCGGCGATCTTCGAGCCACCCGTATAGATGACGCCGACCCGGGTGATGCCGATGATGTCGGGCGGGCGCGAATCGCGGGCCGGATCCTGATAGAGCGCCGCCAGCGCCGAACCGAACAGGAACTGGGCGATGCCGGTGTCCCCGCTGAAGCTCTGCAGCGCTGCAACCGCGTCCGCGGTCTTGTGTCCGCTGTTGTCCTTCAGCCAGATCAGAACCCCGTCATCGGCGATGTCGAAAGCGAAGTTGGGGCCGATCGGCGCGGCGATGACCGCCGCGTCGTCGAGCGCAACCCGTTTGGTGCGATCGATCGGCGACTGCCCGTGCTTGGCGCTGACGATCACCAGCGTGCTCTCCGCAAGCCCGGCATTGTGCAGCGTGTTGAGCATGAGGCCGATCGAGCGGTCGACGAATTGTATGGCATTGAGCAGGTTGGGGCTCGGGGTGCCGGCCGCATCCGCATAGCCGGCGGTCTTGAGCTTCTGACCGACGCTGACCGACTGGAAGTTCATGCCGAAGACCCGGGGCGTGCCGAGCTCGCGCGTGCCGGTATGATCGAGCCCATAGATCTGGTTGACGGTGGCCTGGACCTTGATGCCGTCATAGAACTCGACGCCGTCGATCGAGGACGTGAAGTCGCTGCCGCAGCTCGCACCCGGACAGGCCGGATCGGTGACCGGATCGGGCGCCGTCGAGTGCAGGCCGAGCGCTGCGATCTGGTGGACATTGGCGGCGCTCAGATCCGAATTGATCTCGGGCGCGAAGAATTCATCGACATTGGTGCCCGGCGCGTTGGTCGGCTGGCTATCCGGATCGTTGCCGTTGATGATGTCGTAGGCGGCGTGCTTGTCGGACCATGCGGTGCGCATGTGATGCTGCTTGAGGACGCCGAAGATCGTGTTGGTGCGCACGAAATCATGCGGCCACACCGGCTTGCACACGCCGTGAACCAGCTGTCCCGGCAGATGGCTGGGATCGATCGCGACCGCGCTGTTGAGTCCGGTCAGGCTGGCGGGCACGCCGCCATCGATCGAATGCAGATTGGCGTCGAGATTCTCCGCCAGATTGGTCTCGGCGCCGGGGCCGCTCGCGCAGGGCGCCGGCGGATTGCCGGCCGGCGCAAACAGCTTGCGGTCATAGCTGTCGTCGTAGAACACACCGGTCGATTTCGAGGTGCCGCCGGTGAGCTGAGCCAGGAGCCCGGGGAAGGAGTCGGAAGGCTTGGTGGTCGCGGCGTTGGCATAGGTGGTGCCATGATCTGCGAGCCTGGCGAGATTCGGGCAGGTGCGGGCTGCCACGCAGGTCGCGAGATCGACCGCATGGAAGCCGTCGATGCTCAGCAGCAATACATGGCGGATGCGGTCATGGTCGCGATGCCGGGGCTGCTCGTCGCCGGCCCGTGTCGTCCCCGACAGGAAAACCTGGCAGGAAAGCACCGCGGCAGATGCGGTCGTCATCAGTCTCCACGTCGACGTCTTCATGCGAGCCTCCTCCATGATAAGGGGCGGCACCATGCGCATCGGGATATGACACGCGGTTGTCAGTTCGGTGACCAACCCGATGCCCTGGCGCGAAGCGAGTCGCAGCCGCCGCATCCGGTCGCAGACCAGGGAAAAAACATCACAATGCTACCATCTGGATCGCGCCGACCGCTTGCCCTAAGCTCAGCCGGCACGCTGGGAATCGATTTGAACGGGGGGCGCCGTGCATCTCATCTGGCCGTGGCAGGACCGACAACGCAGATTCTCCTGGCTCAAGGCCGGCGCCTTCGCGCTCGTGCTGTTGCCGGCAATCCGGTTCGCCTATCAGTTCGCCACCCGGGAATACGGCTACCTGCCGATCGCGTTCGGCAACATGACCTATTGGTCGGGCGTGTGGGCGACCGTGATCCTGCTGCTGGCTCTGGCGGTGACACCGGCAATGACCATCCTGCGCTGGCCCGCGCTGGTCGACGTGCGGCGGATGATCGGCGTGACGGCGCTCGTCTATACGATCGTTCATGTGGTGCTCTATTTCGGCTTGCGGTCCTGGAACTTCGCCACCATCGCCAACGAGACCGTCACGCGCCTGACGCTGGCTGTCGCCACGCTCTCGACCATCGGCCTCGTCGTCCTGGGCGCCACCTCGCTCGACGCCGCGATCCGGCGGATGGGAACCAGAAACTGGCAGCGGCTGCACAACACCAACTACGTGATATCCGGCCTGGCCATTCTGCATGTCGCGCTGGCGCGCGGCACCTACCCGGAGCAATACCTGCTGAGCGGGATATTCGCCTGGCTGATGGCCTGGCGGGTGCTGGCCCGCTACCGGCTGGGCGCCGATGCCCTGGCGCTGGCATTGCTCGCCATCACATCGTGCCTGTTCACAGCGCTGCTCGAAGCCGGCTTCCTCTGGGGCCGCCGCGGCTACGATCCGCTCGCGACGCTCTACAACAATTTCAATCCGGCGATGCTGGAGATCGGCATTCCGGCGGCATGGCAGGTGCTCGGGCTCGGGTTGCTGTTCGCGCTTGCGGCCTTTGCGCTTGCAATAGCCTCCGGCCGTGCGGCGCTACGCGTCAAGGAGAGCCTTGTGGCGCGCCAAGCCGGATAGCGCGTCCCTAATACCGCGCATTCCCCGGCGTCCGCGGAAACGGAATCGCGTCGCGCACGTTGGAGAGCCCTGTGACATAGGCGAGCGTGCGCTCGAAGCCCAACCCGAAGCCGGCGTGCGGGACGCTGCCGTAGCGGCGGAGATCCCGGTACCAGGCGTAGTGCTCCTTGTCGATGCCGCGCTCCGCCATGCGGGCGTCCAGCACATCGAGCCGCTCCTCGCGCTGGCTGCCGCCAATGATTTCGCCGATCCCGGGCGCCAGCACGTCCATGGCGGCGACCGTGCGGCCATCGTGGTTCACCCGCATGTAGAACGCCTTGATGTCCTTGGGGTAGTTCATCACCACCACCGGCTTCTTGGCATGCTTCTCGGTGAGATAGCGCTCGTGCTCCGACTGCAGGTCGATGCCCCAGTTCACCGGGAACTCGAACTTCTCCTTCGCCCGCTCGAGCACCGTGATCGCCTCCCCGTAGTCCATGCGCACGAACTCGGAAGCGACGATCCCGGCAAGCTTCGCCACCAGGCCCTTCTCGATCCGCTCGTCGAAGAAGGCGAGGTCCTCCTCGCGTTCCCTGAGCAAGGTCTCGAAGGTGAACTTCAGCAGCTTCTCCGCCAAGGTCGCATTATCCGAGAGATCCGCGAAGGCGATCTCCGGCTCGATCATCCAGAACTCGGCGAGGTGGCGGCTGGTGTTGGAGTTCTCGGCGCGGAAGGTCGGCCCGAAGGTGTAGACCTTGCTCAGCGCCAGGCAGTAGGCCTCGACATTGAGCTGTCCCGACACCGTCAGGAACGCCTCGCGGCCGAAGAAATCGAGCGCGAAATCTATTCTGCCCTCCGGCGTGCGCGGCAGGTTGGCGAGATCGAGCGTGGACACCCGGAACAGCTGCCCGGCCCCCTCCGCGTCCGACGCGGTGATGATCGGCGTATTGACCCAGAAGAAGCCGTTCTGATCGAAGAACCGGTGGATCGCCTGCGCCAGCGTGTGGCGCACCCGGGTCGCCGCCCCGATAACGTTGGTGCGCGGCCGCAAATGCGCCACCTCGCGCAGGAACTCCATGGTGTGCGGCTTCGGCTGGATCGGATAGGTGTCCGGATCCTCCACCCAGCCGATCACCTTGATGGCGCTCGCCTGCAGCTCGAACGGCTGGCCCTTGGCGGGCGACGGCACGATCGTGCCGGTCGCCTCAACGGCGCAACCGGCCGTGAGCTTGAGAATTTCATCGGTGTAGTTGGGCAGCGTGGCCGGCGCCACCACCTGCATCGGATGGAACGACGATCCGTCCGACAGGTGCACGAACGAGATGCCGGCCTTGGAGTCCCGCCGGGTGCGCACCCAGCCCTTGACCGTGACCGGCGTCTCCGGCGGCGCCTGGCCGGCCAGGATTGCGCGTACGTTGAATTCATTCTTGTCCATCGGTCGAGAGTGACTCGGGCGGAGCGGCGTTGTCCAGTGGCTCCGACGGAAGTGGCGGCGAGATGTGCGCGCAGTCGCGGGCCGGTGCGCCGGCGGGCGCCCCCGGCTCTCAACTGCGTCGCCAAATCTTTCGTCCGACAACCCGCGCCATCGTCAAGGGATGCGTCAGCAGGGTGGTCATGCGCCCGACCGGACCATCCGCCTCGTGAAACACGCCGAGCTGTCGCAGCAGCGTAGCCCGGTCGTAGTAAATCCGCTCGCCCGCCAGGCGGTCGTTCTCATCGAATGTGTAGATGCCGCAGAGCGGAAGCTCGATCCGGGCCCCGGTTGCCGGCAGCCCACGCCACCGGCCGAGGTGCTGGCCGCGAATAATGACCTCGAGGACGACGGTGGCGGCGCTCGCATGCTGGCGCCGCACCTCGATTTGCAACCCTGGCAGGGCTTGCAGCAGGCCCCGATAAAATGTGCGAACTTCATCGTGCCCGACGTAGTGGGCGCCCGACGGCTCATCATCGTAGTGCGCGCCCGATCCAAACGTCCCCATGATACCGTCGAGGTCATGCCGGTTCTCGAGGCTGACATGCTCTTCCACCAGCTTCAGACGAGCCGCCATTCGGTCGGTGGTGATGTCAGTCATGCTCGACCTTCGCAACGATCGGATCTTTGAAACCAAGCCCCACGCATGAAGCAACATTCGGCGTCGATCGAGACTGGCCCGGGCGGGTCGCCCCTGTCTAGAGCGTCCAGCGAATCGACGAACCGGCCGGCGGCAGCGTTTCGTTTGCTTTGCGGATTCTGCTTTTCACGCTATCAGGATTTGCTCGCAAGCCGGGTTACGGGAAGATCGGCCGCCATGCTGTTCCGAGGTACCATTTGCGCGATTGCGGTTGCGGCGCTGCTGACCTCGATGGGGTCGGTGCGGGCCTTCGAGGATGCGCAGTATCCCGATTTTTCCGGCCAGTGGCGCGCGGTGCGCCCGCCCGGCGTCGAGGGTCAATCGGCGTTCGACCCGACCAGGCCCTGGGGCCGCGGCCAGCAAGCCCCGCTCACGCCCGAGTACCAGGCCGTGCTGGATGCAAGCCTTGCGGACCAGGCGGGCGGCGGCCAGGGCAATTGGCCCTCCGGCATCCGTTGCATGCCGGCCGGCCTGCCGGCATCGATGAACGTCTACGGCGAGATGGAGATCGTGGTGCTGCCGGAGACCACCTATGTGCTGCTCAACCACAACACCGAGATCAAGCGCCGCATCTTTACCGACGGGCGCGACTGGCCACCGGAGGCGGAGCCGACCTATCAGGGCTATTCGATCGGCCGCTGGATCGACACCAAGGGCACTGGGCGCTTCGACCTGCTCGAGGCCGAGACCCGTAACTTCAAGGGGCCGCGCGCCCTCGACCCGGCCGGCCTGCCCACGCACGTCGACAATCAGTCGATCGTCAAGGAGCGCTTCTTCTTCGACGCGACCGATCCCAAGCTGCTGCATGACGAGATCACCTTGATCGATCACGCCTTCACGCGCCCCTGGACGGTGCTGAAGACCTACCGGCGCAGCACCGCCAAATTCCCGATCTGGACCGAGCAGAGCTGTCCGGAGATTAGCGTGCTGGTCGATATCCGCGGGCAGATCTACTTCAAGGGCGCCGACGGCACCCTGTTGCCCACCCGCAAGGACCAGCCGCCGCCGGATCTGAGATATTTCAATCAAGCGCGGAAGTGATCGCGCGGTCCCATCGATCAAGGCAGGGCCGGTTCCGCGCGCGCAAGCAGGGACTGGCGATTGACGCTTCCGCCCCTGGATGCTTTTCCCGGACGCGGTGCAGCACGCAGCGGAGCGGAGTGCTGCATCGCTGATCCGGGATCGTTCGAAACTCCGAGCCTGGAACGATCCCGGGTCTGCAGCGCACCGCTTCGCATAGCCCGCGAAGACGGGCGTAAACGCCCTTATGAGCGACGCGCTGGGCAGCGCCCGGGAAAAGGCCGGCGACAACACTAAGTGACCTTCGGCATGCCGGACCGAGCCAGCGCAGGACCGTCTTGCAAGCGCGCCACGATCAAATGGAGCAGGCGAAATCCAAATTGGGGATTCTGAAAATAAAGCTCCTTGAATCGATCATAGTCGATCACCGCGGTCTGGACGTCGGTCCTGCAGCGCACCGTCTTGACGCGCCGGCCGTTTGGGGTGAACAGACCGATCTCGCCGAGCAGCGTGCCCGTTCCGAAGGTCTCGTTGTTCTCGACAATCTCGACCTCGCCGGCGACGATATAGAATGCCGCAGTCGCATACTCGCCGCGCTCCATGAGGGTGCTGCCAGCCTTGAAACTCTTGGGGCGCGTGTAAGGCAGCAGCCACTCGGCATTCATGTCGCCCTTGGCCGCCAGGCCGGTGTCGCGGATCAGCTGCACCATCGCACGCAGCCGCCAGGCATTGAGCGGCAACAGAAGCGCATTGAGCATGAATGTCGGATAGGTTCCGTGCAGAAAACTGTAGATCATGGCGAAGACATTCGCCGCGATCGCAGCTGCGCGCAGCGGAATGATGGTCTTCGACTGGGCCGCATAGAGGCTCGCGGCCGCTGCCGCGACACCGATCAATTCCGCGAGCTGAGGCTGCATCGGAGCGTGACCTCTCGGTTGGAGTCGCTGTGGCGTGCCGCCAAAGTATCGCGAACAACGGCAAATCGTCTGCCTACCTGCCGCGCTGACGATCCAATGCCTTCTTCAAGACGCGCAACTGGTTGAGCTCCACCATCGACTTTCCGCGCGTCATGTTGCCGCCATGGCGTCGCACCAGCAGAGAGATGTTGGGCAATCGTTCGACCACCAGGGCGGCTTCCTCGGCGCGCTTGAACCAATCGGAATCCTCACCGAAGCGCAACGTCTCATCGAACAGGCCGATCTTGGTGAACACCTCGCGGCGAAACAGTGCCGCGGCGATGGACCAGGGAAAATTCTCGAGCGGGTTGCCGACGAAAGGCTCGCGGCCGTCGGCATCGCCTCGCATCAACTGGTTGTGGCCGATGACGACGTCGAGGCCGGGCGACGTGCGCAGCACGGTGGACATGTGCTGCAGGTTCCCGGCCGGCCATTCGTCATCCACGTCGAGGAACGCCAGCAGCTCGCCGGTCGCCTCGCGGATGCCGCGGTTGCGCGCGGCCGCCGGCCCGGCATTCTCCTGGCGAAACAGCCGCACATCCGTCGGCAGCGCGCGAACCGCGGCGGCAACGTCCTCGGTCGATCCATCATCGACGATGATGATGTCGAGCGACGGATAGTCCTGCGCCAGCACGCTGCGCACGGCGCCGGGCAGGAACCGCACCCCATTGAAGACAGGAATGATGACGCTGATCCGGGGAGCCCCGGCAGGCGCGGCCGGCTGCTGCGCGGGCTGGTCGGGCACCCCCGCCAGAAATCTCCTGATCGCATCCGGGATCGCGGCGAGGTCTCGCCCCAGGCGAAGCTCGAAGCGCGGCAGTGACTGGCAGAGCCGGACGATGAATGCCTGCGACCACCGCCCGGCCCGCGGCAGGTGCGCCAAGGTGGTGAACGCCGCGGAGCGCTCCGCCGCATAAAGATCCGCGGCGACCAGGAAGGTCCCTTCCTGATCGCTGATGACCGGCAGCAGGATCGCCCGCAGCGCAATGCTGTCGCGAATGCGGTCCGCCCTGGCGGGATGCAGACGAAACACGGTCTTTTCGGGCTCGGCATGAGTCTGCCCGGTCCTCGGCTCCCGCAACGGCAGCAGCCCGGGAAAATTCGCGGCCTGCTCGTCGTTGAGCTTGGCGGTGCAGTAGAGGCTGTAGGCCCTGGGCTCGGGGTCGAGCGCGATCACGACATAGTCGTCGCCCAGATACGCCAATCCGGCTTCGAGGCAGAGCAACGCCGCCGTCGATTTCCCGGCGCCGCCTCTTCCGGTGATGACGACGCCGCCTTGATCGGTACCGACCACCGCGGCATGCAACAGCTGGCGACCGAAGCGTTGCATCAACCAGTGCAGCAGCGTGCGCAGCGGCGAGGCCTTGGACCAATACGGCAAGGCCTTCGCATCATCCACCCAATAGATCGCCTCGAGGCTTTGCGTGTCCATCAACGCAATGCTGCATTCCAGCCAATGGAACGCGCTGAGGATGCGCTCGCTCTCCATCCCCCAGATGTCGCCGCGGTCCGTGAAATGGCCGCGTGGGCATGGGGGCGCCGGCACGCCGACGCGGGTGGACGCGCTGTCCCAGATGTTGAAGACCGCATCGACCGGCCCATCCTCGTTGCGGTCGAGAAGATGCGAGAGCGGGCCGATCAGCATGTCGTGCAACGCGGCCCCACCGAAGCGCAGGCGAATGCGAACGCCGGCGACCGTGATGCAGCGGATGATCTCAGGCTGGCGGGCCTGGGCGGCGCGCGTGGCCGCCAGCATGGTGGCGAAGAATGCCTGCTGCTCGGCCTCGCTGAGCGCGGGTTTGTCGACGGCTTCCACGGCCGCTATCCGAGCGCCTGCCGCAGGCCCTGCTTCAGTCTCCAGAGGCGGTTTCGGACGAAGCCGCGCCAGGAGCCGATGCCGAGCCGATAGCGCACGAAGCCCGGAATCATCGCCATGGCGGCAGGGCCGGACCGCAACCGAGCCAGGCGGCAGAACTCCGCGACGATCAACAGGGAGCGGTCGATCAGGATCGGCCGGGGCCAGCGGACGCTGCGCGCCGTCACGGCGAGCTCCAACGCTTCCGCGGGCGTGCGCCGCGTCGTTGCGAGCGCCCGCAGGGCGGCGGCGGGAATCTCCTGGGCGTGGCAGTCCTGCAGATATGTCAGTGCCGGCAGCACGCGGCGGCTCAAGCCGAGCATTCCGGCGGTACGACAGAACAGCGGCCAATCGACCGATGCCTGCGGGTCACGCAGCAGAGTCAGGGAATCGGCGATCCAGCGGATCGGTGTTTCGGTGTTGGGTTCCATCCCGTGCGTCAGCGTATGCAGCAGAGCCAGCGTCGGCGATGGAGTGCTGGTGGCAATGTCGCGAAATATGGCGGGCTGCGCGTCATGCCAGAACGGCGCATCCGCCCCCGCGCAGCAGTTGGCGAGCAGCATATGCCAATGCAGGTCGATCTTATGTCCGTCGGGGCCGCGGAATTCCCGCGCATGACGAAACGTCAAATCATCCGGGCTGATCGGCGCGATCGATGTCCATCCGGCGAGCGTCAAGGCGCGAACGGCGGCTTCCAGATCGTCGAAGCGCACCGCAATATCGACATCGGCCATCGGCCGGCAGCCGTAGTTGCGGTAATGGCGGAGCACCATGGGCGCCCCCTTCAGCAGCATCGTATCGATGCCGGCGCCGCGCAACGCCGACAGAGCCGGGGCGACGCCGTGGAAGAGCGCATGGGTATCCGACCAAGCACGCCGATATACGCCCTTGAGCCGTCCCATCAGCGGATCCGTGAGCCCGATCTCAAGCATGCGCAGATACAGCAGCGGCAGCAGGCGCATCACCGCCTGGTCGAATGGCCCCTCGATATCGAGCGTGCCGCGCCAGTCCAGATAAGCGGCGCGCGCCTGCTCCGGCGGCGCGAAGATGGCTTGCAGTACCAGGTTTTGCTCATGGTTCGGCCAGACCGCGCCCAGCTGGCGTGTCAGCCGCCGCAGGAGCCTGACTTCACTCATGGGGGAGAACAGCGTTCCGGCACCGCTTCCCGCGGCGCCTCGCCGGCCACGCGCCGCACGCCTGTCCGCCGACAGCCACGGCGGCGCGTCCTGGTCGCGACGCCTTCATCGATGACGACCAATGCGGCGCGCGAGACGGGTCAGGCTGGCGGTCATGTCAGAAATCCGTCTTTCGATTGGGCCAGCCGGTTTCTTCCACGTCATGGATCGGGTCGAGCAGCGTCAAATCCTGCATGTCGTCATAGCGGCTCAGAACCGGCCGGTCGTACTTGCGCCTGTGGGCGGGCAGCGGCATGCCCCGGTCGACGCTTGCGACAGCCGAGTCGTGGACGGCCTCCACCAGCTTATTGGCGAGGAGAGCGTCGGCAAAATCCTCAAAATCCGCGTCCAGGCCGGCGGCGTCGAGAGCATACGATTGCAGGATGCGTTGCTTGATCTGAGTGACATCAAAACCGCAAACCATTCCATCCCAGATGACGGCGCCCACGCCTTCGGCGCTGAAGTACCTCCCTGAGCTCAAATCCATGATTATCGCTTCGTCGTCGATTATTTCGCTCACGATATCCGCATCTCGAACCCTATAGCGCTGCATTCGCCCGACACCTCGCAATGTACCCCCCAACAACATGCCACTCGGCGCAACAATATTAGCAGCCTTATCGGCCTTGCGGGCAACTCATCCGAGTTTGCGTAGTCCCTCATTTGCTGTCAATGTGCGACCAAGTAGCGCGCTTTCGGGCGGATCGATGTCGGTCGCCAAACGAGAGCGTACGGACCTGGGGCTAGATTTCGCCGGCGCTGCGTCTTCGATCGATCGACGCCTTCAAGGCCTTCAGCAGCAGCCCTTTTCCACCCTTCCAGCGGTAGGAGTGGTTTCCGGCGTGGATGCGGCGGGAAACCAGGACATCAGGCAGGATTTCGGCCGCGATCCTGGCGTCCTTCACGCGCATGACCCAATCCAGGTCGGCCCCGAACTCCTGTCCGGTGTCAAAGACACCGATGGTCTCGAATACCGAACGGCGAACCAGGAGGTTGGAGATCCCGCCTTTTTGCGCATTGGCCAATTGCTCCTCCTTGACCCAGGTTGGCCTAGTCACGCCGGGCTCGAGGAAATTCCGGTAGAAGGCGGCGACGTAGCCGGTTTCGGGATGCTTCAGCATCCATTTCATCTGGATACTGAGCTTGCCCGGATCCCAGATATCGTCCGCATCCTGAAACGCGACGAACGCCCCCCGCGCCTGCGCGATCCCGAAGTTCCGCGCGATGGGGACGCCCAGGCGGGCTTGACGCAGGCAGATCACCTCCGGGAACGAGGCCGCCACCTCGGCGCTGTCGTCGGTCGAGCCGTCATCCACGACGATCACCTCGATCGGACGGTAGTCTTGGGCGAAGACGCTGCGCAGCGCCTCGCCGAGATATCGACCCATATCGCGCACCGGGATGACCACGCTCACGAGCGGTGGCTCGTCATTCCCGACAGCACCCATTGGGTTGCCCATGGCTCAATCGATTCCTCAACCCGAAACCTCGGATCGCGCTGCGGCGAGGTGCCGGACCTTGGAATAGCCATGTCCCCTCGGAGGCGGTCAAGCCCCGCGCGGCAAGGCCCGGGCCAGGCACTGCCTGAACCGGGACGCAAGGGAGCGGACCGCTCCATCCGGTCGACGTTCATCCTCCTTTGTAAGTCGGGGGAAACTTGGTTAGGGTTCGGGCTCTTGCGAGCGCTCAGGGCGCGAGGGCGCTCCTCAATCCGGAGGGGCTGTTGTGACAGGCGACGGCATCAGTGTCATCGTTCCGGCATACAACCTCGAAGGCTTCATCGGCGAGAGCATAGCGTCTGTCGTGGCGCAGACCCGGCCCGTCCAGGAGATCCTCGTCATCGACGATGGCTCGACCGACGGCACGGCGGCCTCGCTGAGGGCCATGGCCGAACAAGACGCCCGGTTGCGGCTCCTGACCAGCGACCGGCTGGGTCCGGGCGGAGCGCGCAATGTCGGGCTCAAGGCCGCCACCTGCTCCATCATCGCTTTTCTCGACGGCGACGATGTCTGGCCGGCGGACAAGATCGCCCGCCAGATCGAAAGGCTCACCGCCGCCGACCGGCCGGACATCGTCTCGGGGCTGATCCAGCGCTTCCGCACGCTCGCGCCCGGCACCTTTACGCCCGCGGGCGAACCGGGCGAGACCATCGCTCACGTCAATCTCGGTGCCTGCCTGTTTCGCCGGGAGGTCTTCGATGTCGCCGGCCTGTTCGACGAGCGGCTGCGCATTTGCGAGGATGTCGATCTGATGCTCCGCATGCGCGAGGCGGGATTGAAGCTGGTGATCATGCGCGAGGTGGCGCTCTACTATCGAATTCGCCCCGGCTCCTTGACGCAGACGCCGGCGACCAAGGAGCAACAGAAGCTGGACGTGCTGGAAGCGCTGCGACTGTCAATCGGCCGGCGAAGGAGATCCGGCGGCGCGCGCGATCTGCCGCCCTTGACCGGCCTGATCGAATGAGCCGATGGCGCGGCTCGCGGACGGCGCCGCGACCCATGCTCAATTTGACGGCTGTGCCGGCAATCTCTAATCCGACCTCTGGTCCCAAATAGCAGCAGCCGAACCCATGCCGGTCGAGCAAGACATCGCATCACCGCGGCGCACTTCGGTCATCGAGCTCGCCGAGGCGATCGGCTACGCATTTCTAAAGCGGCCGGCGGACCTGTTCGCCGACGGCACGCTCGCCGAAATCGGTGGTGCCGCCGTGCTGCATTGCGATCCGCTGGTCCTGTATATGTCCGGCGGGGAGCGCCGAACTCTCGGAATGCCGGGAACCGGAGCGGCCTTGCTGAAGGATATCCGTTCGGTGTTCTTGATGGCGATCTATGGAAGCATAGAAAGTCATGCGAGGGTGAGGCGCTATCGTTGGGCCGCTGTCTTGCATCGCTGGCGTTGGCCCAACCACAATTTCGTCTTTCTGTGCAATACGACCAAGGAGGAATCCCTCCTGAGAGAGACCGGAGAGGTCGCGGTCTTTCTCAACCACAATCTCTTGATGTCCGAGAACGACTTCCATCCGATCGAGGGCGAGCCGCTTCGTTTTGACGCCGTTTACAATGGGCGTCTGCATCCGCAGAAACGCCATGAGCTGTCGCTTCTCGTCGATCGGTGCGCGATGATTTTTGCGCACACGTTCATGGAATCGGAAGACTATCAGAAGGAATTGATTCTTCGGCACACCCGCGAGGCTCCCGGTCACCTGTTCATCAACGAAATTCAAAACGGCATCCCGGTGCAGCTCACGCCTTCGGCCGTCAATCTCATCTACAATCAGGCGGCGGTCGGCTTGGCGCTTTCGGCGGTCGAAGGTGCGATGTTCGCCAGCATCGAGTATCTGCTGTCCGGGCTCCCGGTCGTGAGCACCCCCAACCGGGGCGGCAGAGACGTGTATTTCGACGATGATTTCTGCATCACGGTGGAACCGGACCCGCGCGCGGTCCGCGACGCGGTCGCCGCGCTCAAGAACCGCGCAATCCCCCGCCACTACATCCGGGCCAGGACGTTGGAGAAGATCGAGCGTGACCGCGTTCGATTTTCCGCGCTGCTGCAATCCGTGATCGAGCGCAACGGCGGTATACCCAACCATGCCGGATGGCCGTTTCGATCCAAGCTGGTGACCTGGAAATCCTGGAACGAGCACTTCGCCGACATACGGGCCAGGCGGCTGACGGGGCTCGAGGGCACGACTTGATCGACGTTCTGCAAAATCGGCGGGTCGCATCGAGCGGCCTTGATCTCTTCATCCGCGCCGGTCGCGGCCCGCATGCCGCGGCTCAATCGAGTCGGCCCAATCCACGATCGATTTGGCCATGACCGATATGCGAGCGCGCGCGAAAGCGCTCCTGCGCCAATGGTTGAGCCCGAACCTGACATGGTGGGATTTCGCCGGTCTTGCCGCCATGCCGGCTCGATTGGGCGTAGTCCCCGGGGATCCCCTCGCTCGGTTGGGCATAACGGCCGACGAGCTCGCGGATGCCGACGGACCGGTTCGTTTCCGCGCCACTACCCGGTATCTCAACGCTGCCAGCGCGGTGGTATCTCATTCCATCGACGACACGACCGAACAGCTGCCGGCCTGCCTGGACGCCATGGACCGCCATGGCATCAAGTCGACTGTGTTCGTCACCACGCAGGCCGAGCCGCTCATGTCGCGTCTTTGGCCGCGCCTGCGGCAGGCGATTTCCGATGGCCATGAGATCGGGTCACATTCTCGCCGACACCCGTGTCGCGTACCGGACAGCCTGCCATTCTGCCTGGGCCGCTTCACGAACGACGAGATCGAAGGTTCCCGGGAGGACATTCTCCGGAACACCGGCCAGCCCCACGTCTGGAGCTGGGCCTATCCATGCGGGAATTGCGCCGACCGCGGATTCGTACAGCGAAAGATCGCCCGCGCCCGCTATCTGGTGGCCCGTGCGTATCCCGGGGAATCCCGCAATCTTCACGCCGTTCCGGATCTGCAAGGCTATGATCGCAACCCCTACGCGGCCCGCTATACGCAGATCGTGCAGAAGGGCTATTTGAACACCGTCGGCAAAGGGCCCGCGGTTTCAATTTCCGGAAGAACCGACCTGACGGCGTTGAACGGCAAGTTCGACGAGGTGTCGGCCGCGGGCGGCATCTACAGTTTCGTGTCGCACCCCGAGCTGCTGGACTATGGCCGCGACAGCTTCTACGAGCGGCATCTGGCACATGTGGCAGGTCGCACCGACGTCTGGTACGTCCCCATGGGACCCCTCTACGCCTATCGTACCTTGTCGAGGGAAACCCTGGTGCGCCAGCTGAGGCCGGCTGGCCATGCAGCGCGATTTGCCGTGTACAGCTCGCTCGATCCGAAGATCTACAATGGAAGCATAACGCTCGAGTTCCAGACCCGGGTGTCCGTCGCCGTGACCGCCAACGGCAGGATGCTCGCCGAAACCGCATCGCAACCGGTGACGCGATGGGATGGCGAGTACTTTCGGCGCACCGGCCAAGGTCTCCTGGTAACGGTGCAGCCGAATACGCTCCTGGAATTTATGTGAACAGGGTCACGCAGCCATCACCACGAAGTCCGACGGTGCCATAGGTTCCATATGGGATCGGCTGGACAGCGACCTTGTCCTTGATGATAATCGCAACCGATTAGCGGCCATCGAAAACAGGTTCCTCCGTCTGGCGCCGGGCAGTGGGAGGCATGAGATGCGCATTCGACATCTGCGGTCGATCGGAGCATCGCTGATCGTGACGGTGCTGGCTTACTTGCAGCCGACCGAGATGACGGCCCAGAACCAGTCTCAGACCGCGTCCGCAAAGTCCCCAGCGGCGGCCGCTTCGCCGCAAACGCCCTGGGGCGAGCCGGACCTGCAGGGAATTTGGACCGACGAATCCGATACGCCGCTGCAGCGCCCCGCGAGATTTGCGAACCAGGAAGTCTACACCGAGGCACAGCGGCAGGAACTGGACAGGGAACGCGCGGCGATGCTGCGCCGCGACCGGCGAGTGGAGCGTGGCACCGAGCTCGACGTCGCCGGCGCCTACAACGCGGTGTTCATGTCCCAGAAGCGGACCGGCACGCGCACGTCGCTGATCGCGGATCCGCCCAATGGCCGGCTGCCGCCGCTGACCCCGCAGGCCGAGAAGGTGGCGGCCGCCGATCGGGCCTTTCGTCTTGCGCTCCTGCAATCGACGCAGACCTGCAACGCCAAATCTGTGGCCTGCAGCGGCGGCAAGTACGATCCGACGCCCTCGCCGCGGCGCGCGGAGCTTTCTCCCCGCTACAATACCGGGCGCATCAATCGCCACGATGGTCCGGAGGACGGCGCGTTGGGGGACCGCTGCCTGACCGGCGGGCTGCCCGAGTTTGGCACCGCATATGGCGGCAGCTTCCGCCGCATCGTGCAGACGCCGGGCGGCATCGCGATGTTCTACGATGTGGGTCAGGGGCAAGGCTGGCAGCGCAACATCGTCATGAATGGAAGCCCTCACCTGCCCCCCGGCATCCGCCAATGGTACGGCGACTCGCGTGGCCGATGGGAGGGCGACACGCTGGTGATCGACGTGACCAACTTCAGCCCGAAGACCGATGTCCAGGGGTCGCGGGAGAACCTGCACCTGATCGAGCGCTGGACGCGCAGCGGCCCAACCACGCTCGACTATGTGGCGACCATCGAGGATCCGACCGTTTGGACGCGGCCATGGACCGTTCGCCAGGAGTTCACCCGGCAGAGCGAGCAGCAGAACAGAATTTATTACGAGCCCCGCTGCGTCGAGGGAAACTACGCCTTCCCCTCGATGCTGCTGGCGGCGCGCATCGAGGACCTCGCCTTTGCGCAGGGCCGAGGTCCGCATCCGGCGACCAAGGACAACGCCACGGATTTCGTGGGCGTCGAACAGGATCCGTTGCAGTAACCTGCCAAGGCAAAAGGAGACCCTCATGCTCGACCGGTTCCCAGGCGCGATGATAGCGGTCGCCGTTGCGGCAGCCGCCGTCAGCGCCATTTCGGTGTCCGTGACACGGACGTCGGCCCAGGCGCCCGCGGCAGCGTTGAAAACGCCATGGGGCGAACCCGATCTGCAGGGTATTTGGACGGTCGAAACCGATACGCCGTTCCAGCGCTCGCCCAAATATGCGAACCAGGAGTTCTTCACCGACGCCCAGCGGGCCGAATTGGACAAGGAGCGCTCGGCGCTGCGCGGCCGCGACAACCGCGGCGAGCGCGGCAGCGAGCGCGACGTTTCCGGCGCCTACAACAACGTGTTCGGCGCGCTCAAGCGCACCGGCAAGCGCACCTCGCTGATCGTCGATCCGCCCGATGGCCGCATGCCGCCGACGACGGCCGAGGCGCAGAAGATCGCCGGCGCCGACCGGGACTTTCGCATGGCCTTGATGCGGGCGACGCAAACCTGCAAGACCCAGCTGCCCGGCTGCGCAGGAGGCAAGTACGACCCGGTCCCGGCCGTTGCGCGGCGCGACGAGCGGCCGCCGCACTACAACACCGCGCGCATGAACCGTCACAACGATCCGGAGGACGGCGCGCTGGCGGACCGCTGCCTGACCATCGGGCTGCCCGAGTTCGGCGCCGGCAACGGCGGCGGCAGCTTCCGGCGGATCGTGCAGACCCCGGGCGGCATCGCGATCGCCTACGACGTGGGTCAGGGGCAGGGCTGGCAGCGCAGTATCGTGATGAACGGAAGCCCGCACCTGCCGGCCAGCATCCGGCAATGGTTCGGCGATTCGCGCGGCCGCTGGGAGGGCGACACGCTGGTGATCGACGTGACGAATTTCAGCCCGAAAACCGATTATCGGGGCTCGCGCGAGAACCTGCACCTGGTTGAGCGCTGGACCCGGACCTCGCCGACCACGCTCGACTACGCCGCCACCATCGAGGATCCGACCGTGTGGACGCGGCCGTGGACCGTCAAGCAGGAGTTCAGCAAGCAGAGCGAGGGGGAGAACCGGATCTACTACGAGCCGCGCTGCGTCGAAGGCGACATCGGGTTTCCCGCGATGATGAAGGCGGCACGCCAGGAGGACCGGGAGTTTGCCGAAGGCCGCGGGCCTGATCCGCTGACGAGGGACAATGCATCGGGATTTGCCGAGCCGGATCCATTGCAGCAGTAACCCGTCCGAGCAATTTTCAGGAACAGCCGATCCCGATTTTCCGTCCGAAAATCGGCAATGCCAACGACAAGCGAAACTGTTGCAAAGGGAGACCATCATGCTCGACCGCCGCTCAGGCTCGATGATCACGGTCGCCGTTGCGGCGATGGCTCTCGGCGCCGTCATTGCCACATCCATAACGCAGACATCGGGCCAGGCACCGGCCGCGCGGCCCGCCCGGATCGAGGGCAAGCCCAACTTCAGCGGCATCTGGCAGGCCAACAACGAAGCCAACTGGGATTTGCAGGCGCATGGGGCGCTGCCCGCCGCCATCACCCAGCCCGGCATTTATTCATATGACTATGCGCGGGTACCGGCCGCGCCGGTGCTCGCGCTCGGCGCCGCGGGCGCCATCCCGGGCTCGCTCGGCGTCGTGCAGGGCGACGGGCAGATTCCCTACCGCCCCGAAGCCTTGCAGATCAAGAAGGAGAACGCCGAGCACTGGGTCGACCGCGACCCGGAGCTGAAGTGTTATTTGCCGGGCATTCCGCGCGCCATGTACATGCCCTATCCGTTCCAGATCACGCAAAGCACCAACAAGGTTCACATCGCCTACGAATTCTCCAATTCGGCGCGCACCATCCATCTGGACAAGGTCGAAGGGCCGCCCGACGATACCTGGATGGGCCACTCGGTCGGAAAATGGGACGGCGACACCCTGGTGGTCGACGTGACGAATTTCAACGACCGGACCTGGCTCGACCGCGCCGGCAATTTTCACAGCGAGGCGCTGCACCTGGTCGAGCGCTTCTCGCCGATGTCGCCCGACATCATCCAGTACGACGTGACGATCGAAGACCCCAAGGTGTTCACCAAGGCCTGGCGCATCGCCATGCCGCTTTATCGTCGCGTGGAGCCGAACATGCAGCTGCTCGAGTTTCGCTGCAACGAGTTCGTCGAGGAGTTCATGTACGGAAATCTCCGCAAGCAGCCGCTGGTCAAGCACTGGGAAAGCGATACCATGACGATCGATATCACCCGCAAGGTGCCGCCCGGCGACAGCTTCTATCAATGGTACCGCTAGAGCGGTTTCACAGAGACCGGAGAGAGAAACCGCTCTAGCATTTTGCACTGTCGCATTTTCAGACGGAAAACCGGATACCACTTTTCCTGAAAATGCTCTGAGCAACACGGGCTGATCTATGCAACGGGAGGAATTGATGCGAACGAAGCTTGCCATTGTGGTTTCCGTCATGGGGCTCGCGATCCCGGGATGGGCGTCCTCGGCGTCGGCACACCATGCGTTTGCAGCCGAGTTCGACGCGAACAAGCCGGTGAATTTCAAAGGCACGATCACGAAAATGGAATGGATCAATCCCCATTCCTGGCTGCACGTCGACGTCAAGCAGCCCGACGGCACGGTCGTGAACTGGGCGATCGAGGCGGGCACGCCGAATGTCCTGTTCCGGCGCGGGTTCACCAAGGAGACCTTGACGCCCGGCCTCGAGGTCGTGATCGACGGCTACCAGGCGAAGGACGGATCGCACCGCGCCAACGGCCGGGACCTCACCTTGCCGGGCGGGCACCAATTGTTTCTCGGCTCCTCCGGAACCGGTGCGCCCTACGAGCTGCCACCCGGGACCCAATAGACCAATAAGCTGAGATAGCGCCCTTGTTCTACGCGCTCGCGCCTGCGGGCGCGTCTTTGTGCTTCGACGGGATCGGAATGTCTGCTCTGGCTTTCTTCGAATGGCTGGCCGATCGGCCGTGGAGCATCGATCTCCATGAATCGCAATATGCTTATTCCATCATCGAATCGATGCACGTTTGGGCCATGTGCCTGTTCTTCGGCATGACGGTGATGTTCGACCTGCGCCTGCTGGGCTGGACCTTGCGCGGCGTGCCGGTTTCGGAGGTGATTCGACGCCTGCGGCCGTGGACCATCGCGGGATTCGTCCTCATGGTCATCAGCGGCTCGCTTTTGTTCTTCGCCATACCGCTGCGCTCGTATCAGAACATCTTCTTCCGCACCAAGATGCTGCTGCTGCTGCTGGCCGGCTTGAACGTGCTGCTCTTTCATTCACGCGTGTTTCCCGGGGTCGCCAGCTGGGATGTCGACGGGGTGCCGCCACGGGCGGCCAGGATCGCGGGCGCGCTTTCGCTCGCGTTGTGGATCGGCATCGTCGTTTCGGGAAGAATGATCGCCTACAACTGGTTCGACTGCGACCGGCAGCCGCAACCGGCAATCATCAATTTTCTGACCAGCTGTACGGCCACGGAATCGGGGCCCTGATGTCCCTGCTACCGTTCTTCCAATGGTGCTACGCGACCGGCATCGGCGAGGCGATCCGGGAGTCGACCTGGTTGTTCCCGGTGATCGAGGCCTTCCATCTTCTGGGTCTCGGGCTGACGGCGGGGGCCGTGCTGCTGCTGGACCTGCGCCTGTTGGGCGTGGGCCTCAGCCGGCAGCCGGCGGCGCTGCTGTGGGCAGCCGTCAAACCATGGTTGCTCGGCAGCCTGATCTTGATGCTCAGCACCGGCACCCTGTTGTTCCTGTCCGAATCGATCAAGTGCTATTACAGCTTTCCCTTCTGGGTGAAGATGACGTCACTGCTCCTCGCGCTCCTTTTTACGTTCACGGTACGCCGCCGCGTGACGCAAACCGACAGCGCTTCCGACCGACCGCTGCCGGGCCGCCTGACGGCGCTCATATCGCTGTGCCTGTGGTTCGGGGTGGCGTGGGGCGGCCGCTGGATCGGGTTTTCGTAAAGGCCGCGCGGGCTCGCTCAAGGCCCGCCGCGGACCGCGGCCTCGAGCTTGTCGCCGAATTCCCGCAGCTCCTCGGCGTTGATGTCGCTCGCCGCCCAGAAGCCGAGATCAGACCGGGTCCAGTGCCAGATGTTGAAACCCTGCACCTGCTCGATAGTGGCGCGCCGCTCCGGCCCCAGCTGCGGCCCGGCCACCGGCGCCACGAACAGGTTGATGACATGCGCCCGCCGCTTGTAGACGACGGCGGCGACCGGGCGGGCATCGATGTAATCGAGTCGGCCGCCGATCAGGGTGAAGCCCTGCGCGGTGAGATCGACGACCGGCGGCGCCACGTCGAGCCGGCCGTTGAACCAGGGCTTGACGGTGTGCTGATCGCTCGACTGCACGTCGATCAGGTGGTCGCCCTGCAGCGAGCGCAGATGCGCCGACACCACGTCGCCCAGGATGCGTTGATCCTCCTCTCGGCGCAGCACCAGCACCGCCAGGCTCGCCGCCAACGCGCCGGAGAGCACGCTGCCCATGGCCAGGCCCTTGAGCAGGCTGCGGCGGCTGGGCGCCGCGGCGGGGCGTGCCGGCAGCTTTCCCTCGATGCGCGCCCGCAATGCGGCCGGCGCCCGATGGCGCAGCGCCGGCTCCGCCAGCGCCTGGCGCATCACCCGATAGTCGTACAGCTGCATGGCGCAGCGCGGGCAGCTCGCCAGATGGGCTTCCACCTCGCGCGCATGCCCGGCGTCGAGCTCGCCGTCGATGAGGGCGTGCACCAATGGGCGGGTGTCTTCGCAGTTCATGGGGACCGCTCCTTGCTGTGCGGCTCGTGTTGCGGCTCGCGCTCGGAATTAAGCCAGGCTTCGCGCAGCAGGCTGCGCGCCCGCCCCAGGCGCGACATCACGGTCCCGATCGGCGCCCCGATCACCTCGGCAATCTCCCGATAGGAGAGATCGTTGATGTCGCGCAGCACGATCGCTTCGCGGAACGGCTCCGGCAGCGCCTCGACCAGCGCGCGGACCGTCTCGGAATCGCGCTGGCGCAGGATAGCGGTCTCCGGCGAGCTCTCGGGCTCCTGCCACATCGGCATCGCATCCTCCGCCACGTCGGCGACGTCGCCGGCCACGCCGGTGCGCCGGGCAAACTCGGCACGGCAGACATTGCGCAGGATCGCCATCAGCCAAGGCTTGACCACCGAAGGCCTGCTGGCCTGACCGCGAAAACCGTCGAAGTGCCGGAACGCCCGCAGGTAGCATTCCTGCACCGCATCGTCGGCATCGGCGGCGCTGCGCATCAGATAGCGGGCGAGCGTGTAGACGTCGTCGAGATGCGGCAGCGCAGCGTCGCGAAAACGCCGCGCCCTGTCCGCATCCGCGCCCGCGTCATCGACGCCTCTCGCCATCCACTCGTCTCCCGGTCGCGGGCCGCGAACACGGCCGGATTGGCGGCGGCGGCCCTGCATCACGGAGCCGCACCGCCCCCGCCGCCTTCGACCACGATCGTGCCGGTCATGTGCGGGTGCAAGGAGCAGAAGTATTCGAAGGTGCCGGCCGCCGTGAACGTAAACGAAAATTTGTCGTCGGTGTCCAGCACCTTCGAGCGAAACTCCTTGCCGGTCGCCGCGATCGTATGCGGGATGTCGTCCTCGTTGATCCAGGTGACGGTGGTGCCGGGCCTGATCGTCAGGCGCTGCGGCACGAAGGTGAAATTGTCGATCTTCACCTCCACGGCCGCCGGCTCGGCGCGGGCACCGCGCGGTGTGAACAGGGCGAGCGCCAGCAGGCCGGCGAGGATCGCCGGGCGCAGAGAAGTCTTTTTCATCGTATGCTTCCGCGGTTCGGGTTTCTTGATGTTGAGCTGTCAGGGTTTTCTGTCTTGCGCCCGCGCCGAGCCCGCTCAGCCCTGCAGCGGCGTATCGACGATGGCGAGCCGCTGCTGTCCGGGCATGAAGTTGACGCTGGCGATGCCGAGCACGGAGCGCAGCTTGGCGTCGTCGACCTTCATGGGGCCGGGCGAGGGCGCAGCGCCGGGTGCCGGCTGCGGAAAGGCGGTCGAGCGGGCGGTGTGGAAGGTCACATTGCCCTCGACCTTCTGGATGATCTGGTGGATGTGGCCGTTGAGCACGGTCACCGAGCCGAAGCGCTTGAGCAAGCCGAGCACGCGCTCGCCGTCGTCGGTACCCCAGCCCCACTGCGGATAGACCACCCAGAGCGGGATATGGGCGAACACCACGATCGGGGTCGAGGCGGAGCGCGCCTTCAGGTCGTCCTCGAGCCAGGCGAGCTGGTCGTTGCCGAGATTGCCGAGGCCGCCGGCCTTGAGATCCACCACGTTGACGAGACCCACGAAATGCACTCCCGCGGCGTCGAAGCTGTACCAGCCGGCTCCCTTGGTGCCGCGTCCGTAGCGCTCGCCATAGAGCTTGACGCCGTCGTCGATGACGTCGTGCTCGCCCGGCACGTAATGCACGTCGAGGCGCGCTTGCGAGATGATGCGCTCGGCATCGTCGAACTCCGAGACCTTAGACAAATGGGTGATGTCGCCGGTATGGATCATGAACGAGGGCTTGGCCGGCAGGGCCTTAACCTTGTTGATGGCCTCCTCGAGGGTGCCGAGCGCATTGGGATTGGCCGGCTTGTCGAATCCCACATGGCTGTCGCTGATCTGCAGGAAGGTAAGCGCGCCGACGCCCTGGGCCTGGGCCTCTCCCACCAGGCCGAGTGAGCGGGGCACGCCCCCGGTCACCGTCCAGAGGACGCCGGTGCCGGCCCAGGTCATGCATTCCAGCACCTTGCGTCGGCTCAAGCCCTGGCCATTGGAATCGTTATTGAATGTCATCGCCGATCTCCCGGTTGGATTTGGTTGCTCCAGGGACTAGATCGGGCGAGGCGGCTGTTTATTCCCGCCCGGGCGTGATTTAAGGAAGCCCAAGAAAGCCAATGAAAATCCGATGAAATTCCTCGACGAAGCCAAAATCTACATTCGCTCCGGCGACGGCGGTAACGGCTGCGTGGCCTTCCGCCGGGAGAAATACATCGAGTTCGGCGGCCCGAGCGGGGGCGACGGCGGCAAGGGCGGCGACGTGATCGCGCTGGCGGTCGACGGCCTCAATACCCTCATCGACTATCGCTACCAGCAGCACTTCAAGGCCAAGCCCGGCCGCGGCGGCATGGGCAAGGACCGCCATGGCGCCGGATCCGACGATGTCATCCTCAAGGTGCCGGCCGGAACGCAGATCTACGAGGAGGATGGCGAGACCCTGCTGGCCGATCTCACCACGGTCGGGCAGAGCGCGCTGCTTGCCCTCGGGGGTAATGGCGGCTTCGGCAATGCGCGGTTCAAGTCATCGACCAACCGGGCGCCCCGCAACGCCAATCCGGGCCAGCCCGGCCAGGAACGCATCATCAGGCTGCGGCTCAAGCTGATCGCGGATGCCGGCATCGTGGGCTTGCCGAATGCGGGCAAATCCACCTTCCTGGCGGCGGTGAGCGCCGCCAAGCCGAAGATCGCCGATTATCCGTTCACCACCCTCAATCCGCAGCTCGGCGTGGTGAGCGTCGACGGGCGCGAATTCGTGCTCGCGGATATTCCGGGCTTGATCGAAGGCGCCCATCTGGGGGCCGGCCTGGGCGACCGCTACCTCGGCCATGTGGAGCGCTGCCGCGTGCTGCTGCATGTGGTGGACGGCACCGCCGAGCACGCCGGCAGCGCCTACAAGACGGTGCGGGCCGAGCTCGAAGCCTACGATCACGGGCTCACCGACAAGCCCGAGATCGTGGCGCTCAACAAATCGGATGCCATCCCGCCGGACGAGCTCAAGCGCCAGGTCGCGCGCTTGAAGCGGGCCGCCAAGGTGTCTCCGCTGGTCATTTCGGCGGCGACCGGCGAGGGAGTCCCGGAGGTGCTGCGCGCTTTGCTGGGTTTCATCGACCAGGCGCGCGAGACGGCGGACCCGCACGCGCGCGTGCGCGCACCGGCCTGGCAGCCATGACCTTGCCTCCACTCCCGACTGCGCCCCCGCGCTTGGGCGACTTCCGCCGCATCGTGGTGAAGGTCGGCTCCTCGCTGCTTGTCGACGCGGCGGCCGGGCGGGTGAAGGAGGAATGGCTCGCATCGCTGGCGCAGGACATCGCGGCCCTGCACGGCGACAAGCGCGACCTCCTGGTGGTGTCATCGGGCGCCATCGCGCTCGGGCGCTCGGTGCTGCGGCTGCCGCCGGGACTGCTGCGGCTGGAGGACAGCCAGGCGGCGGCAGCAGTCGGCCAGATCGCGCTCGCCCGCATCTGGGCGGAGATTCTTTCGCGCCACGGCATCACGGCCGGACAGGTGCTGGTCACCCTGCAGGACACCGAGGAACGCCGCCGCTACCTCAACGCCCGCTCCACCATCGAGCGGCTGCTGGAATGGCGTGCGGTGCCGGTGATCAACGAGAACGACACGGTGGCCACCAATGAGATCCGTTACGGCGACAACGACCGGCTCGCCGACCGGGTCGCCACCATGGCGAGCGCGGATCTGCTGGTGCTGCTGTCCGACGTCGATGGGCTCTACGACGCCCCGCCGGGTGAGAACGCGCAGGCCAAGCTCATTCCGCTGGTGAGCCAGATCACGCCCGAGATCGAGGCCATGGCGGGCGCAGCCGGCTCGGAGCTGTCGCGCGGCGGCATGCAGACCAAGATCGAAGCCGGCAAGATCGCAACCCGGGCCGGCACCCACATGGTGATCGCGTCGGGCCGCGTCCCGCATGCCCTCGATGCGATTGCCCGGGGGGGGCCCTGCACCTGGTTCCTGACCCCCGCCAACCCGGTGGCGGCGCGCAAAAAGTGGATCTCGGGCTCGCTCGAGCCCAAGGGCATTTTGGTCATCGATACCGGCGCGGTGGCGGCACTGCGCCGCGGCAAGAGCCTGTTGCCCGCCGGCGTGACCCGGATCGATGGCCAATTCGCCCGCGGCGACGCGGTAATCATCCGCGGACCCGATGGCGACGAGATCGGCCGCGGCCTGGTGGCCTACGACGCCGAGGATGCGGAGCGGATCAAGGGCCGATCATCGGCCGATATTCTGTTGATTTTGGGCTTCGAGGGCCGCACCGAGATGGTGCATCGGGACCATCTGGTGGTCGGCCGCAATTGATCGATCGGCAGCCGATAGGCTTGGCGCCTAAAAAGAAGACTTGGCGCCAAAAAAGAAGACCCTGGAACCGGGGCGGCCCAGGGTCTTTCGCCGGATGGGTGAGGGGTTGGGGGGCTGGGGGGCACGCCACCCGGCGCGCCAGGACAATTCTTGAACCCGGAGGGTGTTCCCGCCCGCGGAAACTTTTTTCATTATTTTTTTCGCCCCGCGCTGCGGCCGGGCCGGCGCCGGGCCGGGGTGCGCACCTTCGTGCGGGCCGCCAGATCGGCCGGCAGATCAACCTTGCGGCCATCCGGAAACTCCAGATATCGCAAGCAGATGCGGCCACCGCGGCCTTCGATCACATAGCGGGTGCCGACCGGAAACCGGCTCGGAAGACGATTGACCACGCCGCCCATGGAACCTCCTGCACGCACTACAGCTGCGACAATTATGCATGCCAGACGTGCCAGTTCCGTGACGGGCAGGCGCAGTCGCAAGACGACTGTGGATTGCTGTGGACGTGGGGATGGAGCGGTTTAGAGCCCGAGGCCGTTCTGCTCGGCCAGCACCTTGAGGGAGGTTTCGGGCCGGGCCCCCAGATGTCCGATCACCTCGGCGGCCGCGAGCGCACCGAGCCGAGCTGCGGTGCGATGATCGGCGGCCCGCGCGAGCCCGACCAGGAATCCAGCCGCGAAAAGGTCGCCCGCCCCGGTGGCATCGACCACGCGCTCGACCGGAACAGCCGGAACCGCCGCGGTTTCCTCGCGCGACACCACCAGGCAACCCTTCTCGCTGCGGGTAATGACGGCGAGCCTTGCATCCTGGCGCAGCCCGTTGATCGCAGCATCGAAGTCCGCGGTCTCATAAAGGCTGTGCAGCTCGCGCTCGTTGGCGAATACCAGGTCGACCGCGCCGGTGCGGATGAGATCCAGAAACTCGCCGCGATGCCGGTCGACGCAGAATAGGTCGGACAGCGTCAGCGCCACCCAGCGCTCGGCCGCGTGGGCGATCTTCGCCGCCTTGAGAAAAGCTTCCTTGGCATGCGGGGGATCCCACAAATAGCCTTCCAGATAAGTGATCCCGGCGCCGGCGATCGAATCGGGATCGATGTCGCCCGGATAGAGCTCCTGAGCGGCTCCCAGGTAGGTGTTCATGGTTCGCTCGCCGTCGGGCGTGACCAGCACATAGCAACGCCCGGTCGAGGGCCCGGCGGCGGCGGACGGCGTCGCAAAGCCGACGCCCGCAGCCTGGATGTCGTGGGCAAAGACGCCGCCCAGCGGGTCGCGTTTGACCTTGCCCACGAAGGCCGCGCGCGCCCCCAGGCTCGCCACTCCCACGATGGTGTTGGCGGCCGAGCCGCCGGAGATTTCAACCGCCGGCCCCATGGCTTCGTAGATCGCGCCGGCCCGGGCCTCGTCGATCAGCGCCATGGTGCCCTTGCGCATGCCGTGGGCGATCAGGAAATCATCCTCGGTGCGCGCGATCACGTCGACAATGGCGTTGCCAATGCCGATAACGTCAGTCAGGAGCGGGTTCATGAAGACTCGGGGGGTGTGGGAAGCGGGCTCGCACTATAGCGGTCGATTCCGCCGAGGCAATCGCCGGACTTGCGAAGCGGGAGGCCCTCATGGCATGGACGCGTGAATTGGTGAATGATGAATGGTGAGTAGTGAGTAGAAGGCGGGGCGGGCTGCCTCACCATTCACTACTCACTACTCACTACTCACTACTCACTATTCACCAGTCACTATTCGCTCCAACTTCAGGGACTGCCGCATGGCATTCAACGAACTCGTGTTCTCGGGCGTGCAGCCGACCGGCAACCTGCATCTGGGCAATTATCTCGGCGCCATCGTCAAGTTCGTCGCCCTGCAGCAGCGCTACGACTGCATCTATTGCGTGGTGGATCTCCATGCGCTGACGCAACCGATGTCGGTTTGGGGCGGCCCGGAGGGACTGGCGCGCAACACGCGCGAGGTGACGGCCGCCTATCTGGCTTCCGGCATCGATCCGAAAAAGAATATCGTGTTCAACCAAAGCCAGGTCCATGAGCATTCCGAGCTCGCTTGGATATTCAACTGCGTGGCGCGGATGGGCTGGCTTGGCCGCATGACGCAATTCAAGGACAAGGCCGGCAAGGATCGTGAGAACGCCTCCGTCGGGCTCTTCACCTATCCCAACCTGATGGCGGCCGACATTCTGGTCTACCGCGCCACCCATGTGCCGGTCGGCGAGGACCAGAAGCAGCATCTCGAGCTTTCGCGCGACATCGCCCAGAAGTTCAACAACGACTTCGGCGCCTCGATCCAGTCCCATGGTCATGGCGAGGCCTTCTTTCCGCTGCCCGAGCCGCTGATCCAGGGCCTGGCCACCCGGGTGATGTCGCTGCGCGACGGCACCAAGAAAATGTCGAAGTCGGACGCGTCGGATTATTCGCGTATCAATCTGACCGACGATGCCGACGCGATCGCGCAGAAGATCCGCAAGGCCAAGACCGATCCGGAGCCGTTGCCGCACGAGGAGAAAGGCCTGGAGCAGCGTCCAGAGGCCGACAATCTGGTCGGCATCTACGCGGCGCTCGCCGACACCGGCCGGGCGCAGGTGCTGGCGCAATTCGGCGGCGCGCAGTTCTCCGCCTTCAAGGCGGCATTGATCGATCTCCTGGTCGGCAAGCTTGCGCCGCTCAATGGCGAGATGCGGCGCCTGATCGCCGACCCGGCCTATATCGATCAGGTGCTGGCCGACGGGGCGCAGCGCGCCCAGGCGCTGGCGGCCGAGACCATGAAAGCCGTGAAGGACATCGTGGGTTTCGTGCACCGGTGACGGGCGCGCTCTGAGGGCGGCCCCGATGCGCCCGGCCCGATGCGGCCTTGTCCGTCCACAGGGCCTCATGGCAGGATTCGCCCGCAAGCGGCGCCATCGCGAAGTCCGGCCGCCGCCGGGGGAAGGCCGATGAGCCTGAGGCGGCGCAGCTACGAGCCCGGCCACTCGCCGAAATTCCTGGTCGTGATCGACGACACGCCGGAGTGCGACCGCGCGCTTTATTTTGCCAGCCGGCGGGCGCTGCGTACCGGCGCCAGCGTGCTCATGCTGCGCGTGATCGAGATGCGTGATCGCAACCAGCAGTGGCTCGGCGTCGCCGACATCATGCGGGCGGAGGCGCATGAGGAGGCCAATGCGGCGCTCGACCGCGCTGGCGCGCGCGCCGGCAGCATCACCGGCGTCACGCCCGAGCGGGTGGTGCGCGAGGGCGAGATGGCCGAGGAAATCCTCAACCTGATCGAGGAGGACGAGGACATCGCGCTCTTGATCCTCGCCGCCAGCAGCGGCACCGAAGGGCCGGGGCCCCTGGTCGCCAGCCTCGCCAAGACGGCCGGAACGTTTCCGATCCCGGTCGCGATCGTGCCCGGCCATCTCAGCGACGAGGATCTCGAGTCGATGTCGTGACGATCCGCCATCCCGGATCGTGATGGCCATGAGGCTTGAACTTCCGCCCGGCGCGGCCACCTATTGGAAAGGCTTCAGAAATCAATAGTCTGCGCCGAAGGAGCCCGTTATCCTCGGCCGTCCCGCGAAGGAGACAGCGATGTTCATTCAGACCGAGCCGACCCCCAATCCGGCGACGCTCAAGTTCCTCCCCGGCCGTCCCGTGCTGGCCCACGGGACGCTCGAGATGCGCGACAAGGCGGCCGCCAACCAGTCGCCGCTGGCCGAGCGTTTGTTCGAGGTCGAGGGCGTGAGCGGCGTATTCTTCGGTTCCGACTTCATCTCGGTCACCAAGGCGGGCGGCGAATGGCATCAGCTCAAGCCGGCCATCCTGGGCGCCATCATGGAGCATTTCATGTCCGGCGCACCGGTCTTGCGCGCGGAGGACCAGGCCGCGGCGGGCGAATCCGCGACCGATGAGTTCTTCGCCCCGGAGGATTCCGAGACGGTCGGCATCATCAAGGATCTGATCGAGACGCGAGTGCGCCCGGCGGTCGCCAATGATGGAGGCGACATCACGTTCCGCGGCTTCAAGGACGGGGTCGTCTATCTGGACATGAAGGGCGCCTGCTCGGGCTGCCCGTCATCGACGGCGACCCTGCGGCATGGCATCCAGAACCTGTTGCGTCACTATGTACCGGATGTGGTGGAAGTCCGGCCCACGCAGGCCTGACGCTGCTTCAGAGCATTTTCAGGTTTTCCGTCCGAAAAGGCGACAGCGCAAAAAGGCTAGAGCGGTTTTCGTTTCCGGTCTATGTGAAACCGCTCTAGTCGGCGCCCAGACGGGTTGCCGCCGGGGGGCCGCGCGCCAAATCGAGCCATTATGCGTGTCCTTGCCATTGACTGCGCGCTGGATGCCTGCGCGGCCGCTGTGTTCGACAGTGGTGCCGGCGCCATCATCGCCAGCCAGACCCGCATCATGGTGCGGGGTCACGCCGAAGCCTTGATGCCGTTGATCGCGCGGGTGATGGACGAGGCCGAGGTCGAGTTCAACGAGCTGGACCGGATCGCCGTCACGGTCGGGCCCGGCAGCTTCACCGGCCTGCGGGTCGGCATCTCGGCCGCCCGCGGCATCGCACTGGCGGCGGCCAAACCGGCCATCGGGCTCACCACCCTGGCGGCCTTGGCGGCGCCCCATATCGCGGCGGACGACACCACGCCGGTCCTGGTGGCGATCGATGCGCGGCACGATCACGTCTACATGCAGGTGTTCGGCGCAGGTGGTCGCACCTTGCTGGCACCCCGCGTAGCGCCGCTGCGCGAGGCCGCGCGGGCCGCCACCAGCGGGGCCGCCCGGATCGTGGGCTCGGCCGCCGATCTGGTGGCCGGAGCATGGCCGCGCGGGGAGCCGCCACCGGCGCTGGTCGACCAGCGCTCGGCGCCTGACATTGCCTGGATCGCGCGGCTGGGTGCCGTCGCCTCGAAAGCCGAGGGCCCGCCCCGCCCGCTTTATTTGCGCCCCCCCGACGCACAGCCGCAGACCGCCGGCAGGCTGCCGCGCCGATGATGGGCTTCATCGCCAAGCTGTTCGCGCGTCCGCAACCCGGCATCTCCGAAGCGACCCCTGCCGATGCCGCCGATCTGGCTGCGTTGCACGGCGCATCCTTTCACCGCGGCTGGAGCGAGGACGAATTCGAGCGGCTGCTGCTCGATCGCGCGGTGGTGGCGCATCGGGTCAGGATCGGCAACCGGCTCGTGGGATTCATCATCTCGCGCATCATCGCGGGGGAAGCTGAGATTTTGTCGGTGGCGGTCGCGATGGCGCGGCGCGGCAAGGGACTGGCGCAGCAAATGCTCAACCTGCATCTGCGGCGGCTCGCGGGCCTCGGCACCCGCACGGTCTTTCTCGAGGTCGACGAAGGCAATGTGTCGGCGAAGCGGCTGTATCAGCGCGCCGGCTTCCGCGCGGTCGGCCGCCGCGAAGGCTACTATCCGGACCGCACCGACAAGAACCGGCAAGGCAATTTTCCGGGCCAGCCGAGCAATACTTCAGCGGCCCTGGTGCTGCGCTGCGAGCTGCCCTGACGTATCGCATCGACCGCCGCAGGGCCTTTCCGTCGCACCCGGCGCGGCGTATCCTTCAAAGAAAATCGCTGCCGCAAGGCTGCCGCCAGGGAGAACGCCGAATGAAGCGCAGCGTGCTGGCTCTGTTGCTCGTGGCTGCGGCCGGGCCGTTCACGGCCCCAACCGCCATTGCGCAGCCAGCCCTTACGGCGACCCAATCGGCGGGCCGCAACCTGTTCGCGCAGCATTGCGTGGTCTGCCATGTGAAGACGCTGATCACCGCGGTTCGCACCTACGGCCCAGCTTTGTCCAAGGAATCACTCGGCGGCCAGGACGATGTCATGCGCGAGCTGATCAGCAACGGCACGCCGAACATGCCGGGATTCAAGTACAGCCTCGAGCCCGCCGAGATCGGGACCATCATCGCCTACCTCAAGACGCTGCCGCCCCAACCGCCGGCGCCCGCAAGCCCGGCTCCGCGCTGAGCCGATCGCGCCGACATATGGAGAGATCGCCCATGACCCGCGCCACCCGTACCCGCACCACCAGCCTCGCCCGCCTGACCGCCGGATTTGCGCTCGGCGTTGCGATTTCTGCCATCCTGCCGGCGGCGGCCGGCGCCGCCGATGTCCTGCTCAGCGGCACCGTGAAATCATCATCCGGCGAGACCATGGGGGGCGTGACGGTTTCCGCCAAGGCCGAGGGGGCGACCATCACCACCACCGTGTTCAGCGACGAGACCGGCGGCTACTACTTCCCGCCGCTGCCGGCGGGCAAATACCGGGTCTGGGCACAGGCGCTGAGCTTTGTGGCCGCGAAGAGCGAGGTCGATCTCGCAGCCGCGCGCCGGCAGGACTTCGTGCTGACGCCGATGACCGACTTCGAGCAGCAGGTGCGGCAATTGCCGGGCGACCTGATCCTGGCCGGACTGCCGGAAAGCACGCCCGACGACAAGCGTCTCAAGCAGATCGTGCGCAACAACTGCACCAGCTGCCACACGCCGAGCTACACCTTGCAGCATCGCTTCGACGAGACCGGCTGGAACGCCATCATCCAGACCATGAAGTCGATCAACGTCTACGGGGTCTACAACCCCGCCGCGGAGACAAATCCGGTTCTCGAGTTTCATCAGAAGGAGCTCGCCGCCTATCTGGCGCGGGCGCGCGGACCCGGCCAGGGCGGGTTCCAGATCACGACCCGGCCGCGTCCGACCGGCGAGGCCGCCCGCGCGGTGTTCAAGGAATACGACGTCGCGCTCAATCCGGATCAGGTGCTGCCGGCGCCCGACCATCCCATCGACGGCAGCGACTGGTCGCTCGGAACGCCGTCGCGGGTGGGCTCGCTGCCGCATGACGCGGCCGCCGATCTCGACGGCAATCTCTGGTTCGCCGCCACCATGCCCAACCGCACCATGTCGGTGGGTCGCATCGATGCCAAGACCGGGGCCATCAAGCCGTTCCGGGTCGATGCCCCCAACGGCTTGGCGGCGGTTTCCCACGGCCTGATCCGTGACGACAAGGGCATGATCTGGTTCAACGCGCGGATCGGGCGCGGCAGCCTCGCCAAGGTCGATCCCAAGACCGAGAAGGTCTCGGTCTACATCCCGCCGACCGGCATGTCGCAAATCGACGGGCCGGTGACGCTCGATTTCGACGGCACCGGCGGCATCTGGGCCGGAACCCAGGACGGCGTGCTGCGCTTCGACCCGGCCGGCGAAAAATTCACCGAGTTCAAGTCGATGACCCCGCGCACCCCCAAGGGCGGCGTCGGCACCACCTACGGCATCGCGGGCGATCGCGACGGCAATGTGTGGTGGACCCAGATGGCGTTCGACATCGTCGCCAAGAGCGACATCAAAACCGGCAAGTCGCTGGAATGGACGCTGCCGCCGGTGGTCGATCAGATCAAGCTCGCCACCGCGGGCGACATCAAGTTCTATGACACCTATGCGCCGACCGACATCGGCACGCCGTTCCCGTGGTCGCAAGGACCCAGGCGGATCGGCATCGACCGCGAGGCCGGCGTGCTTTGGGTCGCCAATTCCTGGGGCGGCAGCCTGACCCGGGTCGACACTTCGACCGGAAACATGACCTTCGTTCCGATGCCCAACCCCGCCACCCAGCAACCCTACGAGGCCCGGGCCGACAAGAGCCACAATGTCTGGGTCCCCATGTGGACCACCGATCAGATCGCGAAATATGATCCGGCGACATCCAAGTGGACCATGTTCGATTTGCCGACGCGCGGAACCGAGGTACGGATCGTCAACTTGCTCGAGCAGGGCAGCCAGAAGGAAGTGGTGTTCGCCTTCCCGCGCTCCAGCAAGGTTGCGGTCATGAACGTGCGCAGCGAGGCCGACATGGCGGCGCTCAAGCAGCAGGCGAAGCCATAGGCATCGCCGGCCGGCGATGCCGCGCGCCTCGCGGGCGACGCCGCCATTCCTTTTTCAGGCGAAAGGGGCTAAGACAGGCGGGCCGCGCGGCGGATCCCGCGGAGAAGCATAATACTCAATTCCTGCAAAGGGTTAACGTCGCCGAACCGGCATGAGCGGAGCGCGCAAAGTCCATATCAAGTCGTTCGGCTGCCAGATGAACGTCTACGATTCCCATCGTATGGCGGACACGCTCGCGGGCGAAGGCTACGCCGAGACCGCGACGCCCGATGACGCCGATCTCATCATCCTGAACACCTGCCACATCCGCGAGAAGGCCGCCGAGAAGGTCTATTCCGAGCTTGGGCGCGTGCGGGAGCTCAAGCAGGCCGCTGCCCGCGACGGCCGGGCGGTGGTGGTCGCAGTCGCCGGCTGCGTGGCGCAGGCGGAAGGGGCCGAGATCATCCGCCGCGCCCCCACGGTCGACCTGGTGGTGGGCCCGCAGAATTATCAGCACCTGCCGCAGTTGCTGGGGCGGGTCGGCCGCGGCGGCGCGGTGGTCGACACCGAGTTTCCGGTCGCGGACAAGTTCGACAGCCTGCGCGCCCCGACCGCGCAAGCCATCCGGGCGCGCGGCATCTCGGCCTTCGTCACCGTCCAGGAGGGCTGCGACAAGTTCTGCACGTTCTGCGTCGTGCCCTACACCCGTGGCGCCGAGCTGTCGCGGCCGGTCGCCAAGATCGTCGCCGACATCGAGGGGCTGGCGCAGGCCGGCGTGCGCGAGGTCACGCTGATCGGCCAGAACGTCAATGCGTATCACGGGACCGGGCCCGACGGCGCGCCGTGGCGGCTCGGCCGCCTGCTGCACCGCGTGGCGCAAGTGCCCGGCATCGCGCGCCTGCGCTACACCACCAGCCATCCGGGCGACATGGAGGACAGCCTGATCGCGGCTCATCGCGATCTCGCCAGCCTGATGCCCCACCTGCATCTGCCGGTGCAATCGGGCTCCGACCGCATCCTGGCCGCCATGAACCGCCGGCACACGCGCGCCGATTATCTGGACGCCATCACGCGCCTGCGCCAGGCGCGGCCCGATATGGCGTTCTCGACCGACTTCATCGTCGGCTTCCCGAGCGAGACCGAAGCGGATTTCCAGACCAGCCTTGCGCTGGTCGACGAGGTGGGATTCGCCGGCGCCTATTTCTTCAAATATTCGGCGCGGCCCGGAACGCCGGCTGCCGACATGGCGGATCAGGTGCCGGAGAGCGTAAAGCATGAACGCCTGCAGCGCCTGCAACGCGCCGTGGAGCGGCAGCAGACCGCCTTCAACGCCAATTACCTCGGACGCAACTTTCCCGTCCTGTTCGAGCGGGCCGGACGCTATCCTGGCCAGATCGTCGGCCGATCGCCATATCAGCAGACGGTGCAGGTCCAGAACCCGAAAGGGGCGGGCGGCGCCATCGCGATCGGGGATACGGCCGAGGTGACCGTCACGGCATTGAGCGCCAACAGCCTGTTCGGCCGGCTCGCCGCCGCGCCGCTCCCTCTGGCTGATCCTCCCCCGCCGGCCGGGAAGGAAAGTGTCGGAGCAATGCTGTCGGAACCAGGAGGCTAGAGCCGTTGCGCACCACACGGTCGAACAATGGGACGCTCATTCAGCCGGCAAATCCCACCGGCGACGCCGCGGCCGCGCAGATCACGCTCGCCTTCGACGACAACCGGCTGGCCTCGCTGCTGCTCGGCCAATACGGACAGCATCTCGCCCTGATCGAGCGCCGGTTGGGCGTGGTCGCCGACCAGCGCGGCAACCACGTCACCATCGTGGGACCGCGCGATGCCTGCGAGCAGGCGCGGCGCGTCCTCGAGGGCCTCTATGAGCGGTTGAAGCGCGGCGACGAATTGGTCTCCGGCGACGTCGAGGGCACGATCCGGCTCGCCATCGCCCAGGGCTCCTTGTTCGACTTCGATCCGGCCAGCGCGCGTTCGGGCTTCGAGGAGATCAATCTGCGCAAGCGGCCGGTGCGCGCCCAGACGGCGGCGCAGGACGCCTATATCCGGGCCCTCAAGCGCCATTCGCTGGTTTTCGGCATCGGGCCGGCCGGCACCGGCAAGACCTGGCTCGCGGTCGCGCGCGCGGTCTCGCTGTTCGAGCGCAAGGAGGTCGACCGCATCATCCTGTCGCGCCCGGCGGTGGAAGCCGGCGAGCGGTTGGGCTTCCTGCCCGGCGACATGCGCGAGAAGGTCGATCCCTATCTGCGCCCGATCTATGACGCGCTCTACGATCTGATGGATGCGCGCATCGTCGAGCGGGCGCTGCAGTCCGGCGAGATCGAGATCGCGCCGCTCGCCTTCATGCGCGGCCGTACCCTGTCCAATGCCGTGGTGATCCTCGACGAAGCGCAGAACTCGACCTCCATGCAGATGAAGATGTTCCTGACGCGGCTGGGCGAGAACAGCCGCATGATCGTGACCGGCGATCCGAGCCAGGTCGACTTGCCGCGCGGCCAGACCTCCGGGCTCGCGGAAGCCACCAAGCTGCTCGCCGGCATCGAAGGCATCGCCCAGGCGGTGTTCACCGCCGAGGACGTCATCCGCCATGAGCTGGTGGCCCGCATCGTGGCGGCCTACGACGCCGCGGCGCTGAACGCCATCCGGCTGCGCGAGGCCGATGAATGAGCGGTCTGCCGCGGGCCCGGAAGCCCGGCACACGGACCATCAGGCCCCGTCCGCGATCGCGTCGGCCGCGGCTGGCGCCCGCCATCGACATCGTGGTCGATTCGCCGCTCTGGAAGGCGCAACGCGGCGTCAAAGCGGTCCTGCAACGGGCGATCGGCGAGGCCGCCGCCATGGCGGCTACAAGCGGCGGCGAGCTTGCTATCGTGCTCACCGATGATTCGGCGATCCGCGCACTCAACCGCAACTGGCGCGGCAAGGACCAGCCGACCAATGTGCTGTCGTTTCCGGCCAATGCCCCCTCCGATTCCCTCCCCGGCGAGCGCGGCCGGGTCCGGCTGCTCGGTGATATCGTGATCGCCTATGAGACCATGGCGCGCGAAGCGCTGGCCGAGCATCGGCCGTTTCGGCACCATCTCGCGCACCTGGCGGTGCATGGATTTCTTCATCTGGTAGGGCACGATCACGCGGTGGATGCGGAGGCAGACGCCATGGAGGCGCTCGAGATCGCCGTGCTGGCGCGGCTCGATGTGCCCAATCCCTATCTCATGCATTCCGACCGCAAGCGCGGCCCGAGGCCTGATTGCTGACCGCCATGCCCGAGCAAGACCAATCCGGCTCGCCCGAACAGCCCGGTCAGGCGAATGAAGGACGTAATCTTCCGGCGCTGGTACCCGCCGGCAGCCTGGTGCGGCACGAGCGCCGCGAAGGCTGGATGGCGTGGGCCTTGCGGGTGGTGTTCGGATGGAAGGCCGGCTCGATCCGCGCGAACCTTTCGGACGTCCTCAAGGCGGGCGCGGGCGAGACCGGCTTCTCGCCCAAAGAAAGCGTCATGCTGCAAAACATCCTCGGCCTGCGCGAGCGGCGGGTCGTGGATGTCATGGTGCCGCGCGCCGACATCATCGCGGTCAAGCAGGAAATCGTGCTCGGCGAGCTCATGAAGGTGTTCGCCAGCGCCGGCCATTCGCGACTCGTGGTCTATGACGAGATGCTCGACGACGCCGTCGGCATGGTGCACATCCGCGACCTCATGGCCTTCATGACGGCACGCGCGGAGGTGCGCCCCAACGTCAAGCCCCGGCGCGGGAAGCTCCCGGCCGCCGGCCTCGACCTCAAGGCGGTCGATCTGTCCATGCCGCTGTCCGCCGCCAAGCTCATTCGCGAGATGCTGTTCGTGCCGCCATCGATGCCCGCGATGGACCTGTTGGCGCGGATGCAGACGAGCCGCATCCATCTGGCACTCGTGGTCGACGAATACGGCGGCGCCGACGGTGTCGTCTCGATCGAGGACATCGTGGAGGAGATCGTCGGCGAGATCGAGGACGAGCACGACGAGGATGAAAGGCCCAACGTGGTGCGCCAAGCCGACGGTTCCTTTCTGGCCGACGCGCGCGCCCAGCTCGAGGATGTCACCGCCACGGTCGGGGCAGATTTCAATGTCGGCGAGATCGCCAACGAAGTGGATACGCTCGCCGGCTACATCGCCACCCGCATCGGGCGCGTGCCGGTACGCGGCGAGCTGGTGCCGGGCCCCGGCCCGTTCGAGATCGAGGTGCTCGACGCCGATCCCCGCCGCGTCAAGAAGCTCAAGATCTATCTGTCGGCGGACCGGCGCAACGGCCATCGCAGCGAGACCCCGCGCCGGCCGGCCGACGCCTCCGCGACCGCGGCGCCCGCGACCCCGACGCCCGCGACCCCACCATCATCGGCGCCTGAATTGCCGGTCAGCCGCGACGCATCCGTCAAGCCATCTCCCGATCCCGCCGGCTCGAAGACCCCGCCCAGACCGTGACGCTCACACCCCTGGCCCACTCGATCATGCTGGCGTGGGGATGGCGGCGCATCCTGATGGCGTTCGCGGCCGGCGCCGTCTCGACCCTGGCGCTCGCGCCGGTGAATTTCTGGCCAGCACCGTTCCTCACCTTCCCGATCCTGGTCTGGCTGATCGACGGATCGGCCGCCGGCCGGCTGGGCGGCGCGCTCGCGGCCGCGGGCGCCGGCTGGTGGTTCGGTTTCGGCTATTTCGTGGTCGGCCTCTATTGGATCGGCAATGCCCTTCTGGTCGATGCCAAGACCTTCGGCTGGCTCTTGCCGTTCGCCGTTATCGCGCTGCCGGCCGGCCTCGCGCTGTTCACGGCCCTGGGAGCCGGGCTCGCACGCTGGATGTGGGGGCGCGGGCCCGGCCGCATCCTGGCGCTCGCGGTGGGGCTAACGGTGGCGGAATGGCTGCGCGGGCATTTGCTCACCGGCTTTCCCTGGAACGCCTTCGGGTATGCGCTGACCTCGCCGCTGCCGCTGGCGCAGGGCGCTGCGCTGGTCGGCATCTGGGGCCTGACCTTCCTGGCGGTCGCCGTCTATGCGAGTCCGGCCGTGCTGGCGGACGAGCGCAGCGACACCAAGCGGCCTTGGCTCGCGGCAGCGCTGAGCGCCGTCATCCTGTCCGGCCTTGCGGTCTACGGCACCCTGCGGCTGCGGGCCAATCCCACCTCCTACGTGGAGGGCGTGCGGCTGCGCATCATGCAGCCCAATCTGCAGCAGGACGAGAAATTCAACTTCTCCCAGAAGCAGCAGGTGATGAACCGCTATCTGGCGCTCTCGGACCGCGCCAGCGGACCGCGCTCGACCGGCATCCGCGACGTCACCCATCTGATCTGGCCGGAATCGGCGTTCCCGTTTTTTCTCACGCGCGACGCCGGAGCGCTGGCTCAGATCGCCGCGCTGCTGCCGGCCGGCACCGTGCTGATCACCGGTGCTGTGCGGGCGCCCGAAGGCGTCCCCGAAGCCGCCGTCACGCGCGCCTACAATTCGGTCTACGTCATCGATCACGACGGCTCGATCCTGTCGGTCTACGACAAGGTCCATTTGGTCCCTTTCGGCGAATACCTGCCGTTTCAGGACTTTCTGGAGCGGCTCGATCTGCGGCAGATCACCAATATGCAGGGCGGATTTATTCCGGGTGACCGGCACCGCATCCTGAACGTGCCCCGGGCTCCCGATTTTCTCCCGCTCATCTGCTACGAAATCATTTTCCCGGAGGCGGTGCCGCGCGGCCAGCGGCCGGGCTGGATAGTCAATCTCACCAATGACGGCTGGTTCGGGGCCAGTCCCGGTCCCTACCAGCACCTCCAGCAGGCGCGCATCCGCGCCATCGAGCAGGGGCTTCCCCTGGTGCGCGCCGCCAATACGGGAATCTCGGCCGTGGTCGATCCGCTCGGCCGCATCATCGATTCGCTGCCGCTGGGAACCGACGGGGTGCTGGACGCACGGCTGCCGCAGCCAGCCACCCTCACCCCTTACGCCCGCATGGGCGATCTCCCTACCGGACTCGCGCTCGCGCTTGCGACCGTGCTGATGCTGCGGAGTCGGCGCCGGCCCGCTCCGGGCCAAGGCGGCTCCGGCGCATAAATTCTCTATAATTTGCGCCTTTGGCAAAAAAATTTTCTGTGGAACCGCGAACCTGCCGGTGGCCGTTGCGTCGAAGTTATCGCATGCAGATCAGCGCTATTTGTACCGAAGACGCTGCTGGGCGTGTCTGCCGGGCGATCGTGCGGCCGCGAAAACGCCGCATACCCAAGGCCTTCCGCACTTGACATAAAGATTGCACGGACACCATTACGTCCGGTCGAGGTCCCATAGGAGAATATTATGGTCAAGAAGGCCCCGAATCCCATCGACAAGCACGTCGGCAGCCGCGTTCGCATGCGCCGGATGATGCTGTCGATGAGCCAGGAGAAACTCGGTGGCGCGCTGGGGCTCACATTCCAGCAGGTGCAGAAATACGAGAAGGGCACGAACCGGATCGGAGCCAGCCGTTTGCAGCAGATTTCCCATATCCTGCAGGTCCCGGTGGCATTCTTCTTCGAGGGAGCGCCGACCTACCATCCGCAGAGCGGCGACGGCGCCGAGGGCATGGGCGAAGCTCCCTCCCCGAGCTACGTATCGGACTTCCTGGCCACCTCCGACGGCCTCGCCCTCACCAAGGCGTTCATGGAGATCAAGGAGCCCAAGCTCAGGCGGCGCATTGTCGATCTGGTCGAGGAGATCGCCGGGCGGGGAGAGTGAGACCGCGGTTCGCGCCTTTTTGCGGCTAATCGCCATCCCCATGGGCGGGAAAATGGGCTAACGAGCTCCGTCATCTGCCGACCTCGCCCAGCATTTGCTCACGCCGTCTTGACCGCGCTCTTGGACGCTGCAAGAAACACCGCCTGCGGATGCGCCGGCCGGACGACGAGCAAGCCAAACTTGCGATCGGGCAGAGCTTGGGCGTGCTCAGGCAACGGGAGTGTTCCA
>DASYFD010000148.1:0-8377 GCA_036498625.1 Xanthobacteraceae bacterium
TCGTTGTTGCCGTCCTTCTTGATCACCGCCTCGCCGTGATAGTTGGTGGCGATGCCGCCCATGTTGTAATGCACGGTCGGGACGATCGGGATCGGCTCGCGGGTCACGTCGACGCCGGCGAAGATGCGCGCCGATTCCGAGATGCCGGGCAGCCGCTCCTGCAGGACCGCCGGATCGAGATGATCGAGATGCAGGAAAATGTGGTCCTTGAGCTTGCCGACGCCGCGGCCTTCGCGGATCTCGATGGTCATGGCGCGCGACACGACATCGCGCGAGGCCAGATCCTTGGCGGAGGGCGCGTAGCGCTCCATGAAGCGCTCGCCTTCGCTGTTGACCAGGTAGGCGCCCTCGCCGCGGGCGCCCTCGGTGATCAGGCAGCCGGCCCCGTAGATGCCGGTCGGATGGAACTGGACGAACTCCATGTCCTCGAGCGGCAGGCCGGCGCGCAGCACCATGGCGTTGCCGTCGCCCGTGCAGGTATGCGCCGAGGTGCAGGAGAAATAGCTGCGCCCATAGCCCCCGGTGGCCAGGATGGTCATGTGGGCGCGAAAGCGGTGGATGCTGCCATCGTCGAGGCAGATCGCGACGACGCCGCGGCAGCGGCCGTCCTCGTCCATGATCAGGTCGATGGCGAAATACTCGATGAAGAACTCGGCCGCATGCCGCAGCGCCTGGCCGTACATCGTATGCAGCATGGCGTGCCCGGTGCGGTCGGCGGCCGCGCAGGTGCGCTGCGCGGTGCCCTTGCCGTAATGGGTGGTCATGCCGCCGAACGGGCGCTGATAGATCTTGCCCTCCTCGGTGCGCGAGAACGGCACGCCCCAGTGCTCAAGCTCGTAGACCGCGGCCGGCGCGTTGCGGCACATGTATTCGATGGTGTCCTGGTCGCCGAGCCAGTCCGAGCCCTTGACGGTGTCGTACATGTGCCAGCGCCAATCGTCCTCGCCCATATTGCCGAGCGAGGCCGAGATGCCGCCCTGCGCCGCCACCGTGTGGGAGCGGGTCGGAAACACCTTGGTGATGCAGGCGGTCTTGAGCCCGGCCTCGCTGCAGCCGAGCGCGGCGCGCAAGCCGGAGCCGCCGGCGCCCACCACCAGCACATCGAAGCTGTGGTCCTCGATCGGATAGGCGCGGCCGTTGACCGCGGCGCCGCCTGCGGGTCCACCGCCTGCGGGTCCACCGCCTGCGGGTCCACCGCCGTTCGAGGATGCCGATCCGTTGGCCATGCTTAGACTCCGAATACCCCGAACGAGAGCTTGAGAATGCCGTAGGCCGATGCCAGTGCCACCGCGAGCGAGAAGAAGGTGTTGGCCATGAGCAGGATCAGCCGCCGCAGCTCGTCATGTACATAGTCCTCGATGACCACCTGCATGCCGATGCGCATGTGGATGGTGACCGAGGCGATGAACAAGAGCATGATGATGGCGACCAACGGCGAGCCTAGAATCTGGGCGGCCCCCGCGTGGTTGCGGCCGAGCAGCGCGACCAGGATCAGCACGAACGCGATGGTGAGCGGCACATTGGCGACCGCGGTCAGCCGCTGGCGCCAGAAATGCTCGGTGCCGGACTTGGCGGCCCCGAGCCCGCGCACGCGCGAAAGCGGCGTCCTCATCTTGCCGGCCGCCATCAGTGCGGTCCTCCCATGACCAGATAGCCGAACAGCCACAACAGCACGGTCAGGCCGGCCGAGCCGACCGCGGTCGCAAGCGACAGCCACTCGCGCTCGCTCGCGCTGAAGCCGTGGCCGGTGTCCCAGATCAGGTGCCGGATGCCGCCCAGCATGTGGTGCAGGAGCGCCCAGGTATAGCCGAACAGGATGAGGCGGCCGAGGAACGAGCTCATGAAGGCGGCGACGTAGGAATAGGGATTGGGGCCTGCCGCCGCCGCGATCAGCCACCAGGCCACCAGCAGGGTGCCGAAATAGAGGCCGGTGCCGGTGATCCGATGGGCAATCGACATCGCCATCGGCAGCGGCCAGCGGTAGATCGTCAGATGCGGCGACAACGGCCGCTCGACGGGGGCCTTGGTCTCGGCCATCGCGGTTCTCCAGCTTCGTCTCGGGCGTGTCGCGTCGGCACCTTCAGGAAGCGCGCTTTTGAGCCCGACCGCTCGGTTGCCGATCGCCAGGCGCTTGGCAGCGTTGCGCCGGCCGTTCCTAAACAATGTCCTGCCCGGCCGCAATGCATCCCGCGCGACAGCGGCCGAATCGGCGGCCGAAACCCACAAGCTTCGTGTGCGGCGAATATGCGACCCACCTCCCTCGCGCACAATCGGTATTTGACGTAACCTGCTTTCGTGAAATACGAAGGCCGGCATGCGTTTCGATATTCCGGATCTCAGCCTGTTCCGCCATGTGGTGGAGGCCGGCAGCATCACCGGCGGCGCGGCGCGGGCCAATCTCGCGCTCGCCGCCGCCAGCACCCGTATCCGCAACATGGAGGAGGCGCTGGGCGCCGCCCTCCTGGTGCGCGGCCGCCAGGGCATAACCCCGACCCCGGCTGGCCGCACGCTGCTGCAGCATGCGCGCGCCATCCTGCGCCAGGCCGAGCGCCTGCGCGAGGACCTGGGCGCCTATGCGGGCGGGCAGGCCGGCCAGATCAGGCTGCTCTCCAACACCAATGCGCTCACCGAGTTCCTGCCCGAGGCCTTGAGCTCATTCCTGGCTGCGCATCCCCAGGTCAGCGTCGATCTCGAGGAGCGCCTGAGCGACGAGATCGTCGGCCTGATTGCCGAGGGCGTGGCCGATCTCGGCATCGTGGCCGCGACCGTGGATGCGAGCGCGCTCGAGACGTTTCCGTTCCGCAAGGACCGCTTTGTGCTGGTGGTGGCGCGCGATCACCCACTCGCCAAGCGCGCCAAGATCGCGTTTGCCCAGGTGCTACAGCACGATTTTGTCGGGCTCGACCGCGCCAGCGCGCTGCAGCGGTTCCTCGCCGACAAGGCTGCGCGCTCCGGCCGCTCGCTGCGGCTGCGGGTGCAGCTGCGCAGCTTCGATTCGGTCTGCCGGCTGGTCGAGTGCCACGTGGGCATCGGCATCGTACCGGAAACCACCGCCCGCCGGGTGGCCCGCACCATGGCGATCAAGCGGGTGGCGCTGACCGATGCCTGGGCGGAGCGCGAGCTCACCATCTGCATCCGCAGCCTGGCGGCGCTGCCCGCCTATGCGCAGGAGCTGGTGCAGCATTTGCGCTCGGACGGGTGAGGGGGGCGCTCGGTTCACGAGCGCAAGGCCGGCGGCTATCGGCCGTTGCGCCGATGCTTCGTCACCGGCCCGTCCGGCCGTCTTGGCCGAATGAGCTTGGCGATGACGAATCCGGCAGCGGAACAGGCCACTATGCCGACCGTATAGGTATTGATGGGGACCCACTGAGAAACCATCGCCACGGCAAGAACAAGAGCAACAACGGCCGCGCCGGCGGTGATCAGGTCTGCGGGATCAGCGCCCAGGCTGGTTTGGGGCCCGCGTCCGCTCTTTGCAGACTTGGCCACAGGTCTGAATTGCAGCAGATTGTCGCGATCGTCTTTGTCGTCCGCCATAGATGCACCTCACCGCGCGAATCGTAAAGCAGGCGTCGCAAGTGTTCAATACCGCGCCGCTCCATTGCGCGGCGCCGATGCTGCTCAATCTCGAACCGGAACCGCCGAGGCCTCCTTGGGCTGCAGGGGACTTACAAGGTGCCCGCCGCAGGGGCCGGAACAAACTCGACCCGATACGGTGAGGGCCGTCGCTTGACAAGCACCGGGTCTGCTCCCTGAGTATCCGGCAGGCTCACAAAACATATCGGGAGGAGACATTGCGCATTTCTATTGGATATCATTTCACAATCGTTGCGGTTGCCACGCTCGTGGGATGCGGCACCGCTCTGGCCTGGAAGGTGACCACATCCAATCATAACAACATGCAACACGCCCCGGTCGAGGCAAATCCTTCGCTCTATGTGCGCGATGTGGTGCCGCCCGAGATCGCGGCGCAGACCCAAGCGCATGTCAAGATCACGCGGGATTATGTGGAGAAGAACATCCGGCCCTGGCTCGCCGATTCTGTTCTGATCGATGCGATCATGAGCCAGAACAAGAAGCATGCCCACATCACCATCGCGGAGATCGATCGGCTGGATGCCGGATTCATCGAGCGGACCGACAAGCAACTGATCGATTCGACCATGAACAATCCGTTGGCGACCTTTCTCAAGCAAAAGAAGGCGGCTGCCGACGGCGTGATCTTCGAGATTTTCGTGACCGACAACAAAGGCCTCAATGTCGCCCAGACCGATCCGACCCTGGACTACATGCAGGGCGACGAGGCGAAGTTTCAGAAGACGTTTCTGGTCGGCCCCGACGCCGTCTTCATCGACGAAGCCGCCCCCGACAATGGCGTGAACGTCGCCCAGGCCGACATGACGGTCAAGCATCCCAAGACCGGCAAACCGATCGGCGTGATCATCATCGGTGTGGTGGTGGACAAACTGAAATAGTGGCGCGGGTCGGCGCCAATCTCATTTCGGCACCAGCGCCCAATAATCGAGATCGAGCAGCACCGCGGGGTGATCGCCCTCGGCGCTCTTGAGCGGAAAGTCCGCGCCCGGGTGGTCCTTGCTGGCGACCAGGCGCAGCCGTAGCGCGCCCATGTCCTCGCGTCCCGGCAGATCGGCCTTGGCCAGCACCTCCGACCAGGCGAACACGGTCGAGCCGGCGAACAGCGGCGATAGGTGGCGCCCGCCATTGATGGCGGCGATGTGGAACGCATTGTTGAGTCCGTTGAAGGAGAGCGCGCGGGCGAGCGAGATCACGTGGCCGCCATAGATCAGCCGGCGGCCGAAGCGGTCCTGCGCGGCGGCGAACTGGTTGAAATGGATGCGGGCGGTGTTCTGATAGAGCCTGGTGGCGATCTGGTGCTCGGCCTCCTCCACGGTCACGCCGTCGACATGGTCGATCTTCTCGCCGACCGCGTAATCGGCGAACCGGTAGGGACTGCCGGCGAGCGCGAAGTCATAGGCGGCGACGTCGATGCGCGGACAGGCGTCGCCGAGCGTGCTCGGCAACAGCGCCTCCGGCAGCCGCGGCACGTGGTCGCCGGGCGCCGGCGCCGCTTCGTCGCGCTTGCGGATCATCACCCAGCGTACATATTCCAGCACCTTGGCCCCATCCTGCCGGTGGCCGGTCGAGCGCACGAACACGATGCCGGTCTTGCGGCTCGAGTTCTCCTTGAGCCCGATGACCTCGGAGGTCGCGTTGAGGGTATCGCCCGGATAGACCGGGGCGAGGAAGCGGCAGCCCGCGTAGCCCAGGTTGGCGACCGCGTTGAGGGAAATGTCCGGCACGGTCTTGCCGAACACGATATGGAAGACCAGGAGGTCGTCGACCGGGCTGCGCGGATAGCCGATTTTTTGCGCAAAGGCGTCCGAAGATTGCACCGCAAAGCGCGGGCCGAACAGGCCGTTGTAGAGGGCGACATCGCCGGCCGTGACGGTGCGCGGGGTCGCATGGGTGATGAGCTGCCCGATGCGGAAGTCCTCGAAGAAGTTGCCGGTGCTGGTCTTGGTCATGAATTTGCGCTCTTGGTCATGGGGGTGTGCTTCCCGCCCTTGTCCATTCCGTGGCGGCGAACCGCATCCGCCGGCTGGGCGTTGACGTAGCTGGATTGCCGGTGCCGGGGGCGTGATGATAACGTGAAGGCGCCCCGCCACTTCGTTTTGTTATATATAGGAAATCTTGCAAGAGCCGGGCCATGACCATCGAAGCAACGACCACGATCGAGGCGGGCGCGCAGACCGCGACGCCGGCCGCCCGCCCCGCCGGCATCATCCATCCGGTCTGGGTGCGCGTGACCCATTGGGTCAATGCGCTCGCCATGCTGCTGATGATCGGCTCGGGCTGGCAGATTTACGACGCCTCGCCGCTGTTTCCCTTCACCTTCCCGTCCGCCATCACGCTCGGCGAGTGGCTGGCGGGCGCGCTGCTCTGGCACTTCGCCGCCATGTGGCTCCTGGTGGTGAACGGCCTCGTCTATGTGGGACTGGGGCTGTGGACCGGCCGCTTCCGGCGCAAGCTGCTGCCGCTGCGCCCGGGCGAGGTGATCGCCGATGCGCGCGCCGCTATTTCGGGCCATCTCTCGCACGCCGACCTCTCGGTCTACAACGCGGTGCAGAAGCTCCTATATCTGGGGGTGATCCTGTGCGCGATCCTGATCGTGCTGTCGGGCCTGTCGATCTGGAAGCCGATCCAGCTGCGCGAGCTGAGCCTGCTGTTCGGCGGCTACGATGCGGCCCGTTACGTCCACTTCTTCGCGATGGCCGCGATCGTGGGCTTCGTCGTGATCCATGTGGTGATGGCGTTCCTGGTGCCCAGGAGCCTGCGCGCCATGATCATCGGCCGGTGAGGAGGTATCCGCATGTCGGAAATCCGCAAGTCCCAAATCCGCAAGCCGATCGCGGGCGTCGATTCGCAGCTGTTGATCCGCGACGCCGCCAAGCTGTTGCCTGATCCGACCCGGCGCCTGTTCCTGCGCGGCGGCGCCAGCCTAGGGGCGCTCGCGTTCCTCGCCGGCTGCGACATCGTGGACGAAAGCTCGGCGGAAACCGTGCTGCAGAAGGTTTCGTATTTCAATGACCGGGTGCAGGGCTGGCTGTTCAATCCCAATCGCCTCGCCCCGACCTATCCGGACAGCATGGTGACTCGGCCGTTTCCGTTCAACGCCTATTACCCGGAAGAGGACGCGCCCGAGGTCGACAAGGACGACTATGCGTTCGAGGTCGGCGGCCTGGTCGACGAGAAGAAGACCTGGACGCTGGACGAGCTCTACGCTTTGCCGCAGGAGACCCAGATCACCCGGCACATCTGCGTCGAGGGCTGGAGCGCCATCGGCAAATGGACCGGCACGCCGCTGCGCGAATTCCTGCGCCGGGTCGGGGCCGACACGCGGGCGAAATACGTCTGGTTCCGCTGCGCCGAGGGCTATTCCACCTCGATCGACATGGCGACCGCGCTGCATCCGCAGACCCAGATGACCTTCAGCTTCGACGGCGAGATCCTGCCGCGCAAGTACGGGTTTCCCATGAAGGTGCGCATTCCGACCAAGCTCGGCTTCAAGAATCCCAAGCACGTGATGGAGATGGCGGTCACCGACAAATATCTCGGCGGCTACTGGGAGGACATGGGCTACAACTGGTTCAGCGGCAGCTGACTATAGGGGCGCCCCTTGTGGGCGCCCGCGATGGCGCGGTGATAGGGCGGCCACGAGGGCCGCCCCTACAGATTCTTGTCTCGCTACAACTGGTTCAGCGGGAGCTGAGAACTACGTTCCAGAGTTCATTGATCCTCCGTAGGGGCGCCCGTTGTGGGCGCCCGCGATGGCGCGGTGATAGGGCGGCCACGATGGCCGCCCCTACGGATTCTTGTCTTCCGGCGGCACCTGGGTGATGAGGCGCGCGCCGCGCTGGAAGGTGACGTAGTCCCACAGCCAGGTGAAGGCCACAATGAAGCGGTCCCTGATCTCGATCAGGAAGAAGATGTGGACGCCGCTCCAGAACAGCCAGCCGGGAAATCCCTTGAGCTCCAGCCGGCCGAGCTTCACCACCGCGGCGCGCCGGCCGATGGCGGCGAGATCGCCCTGGTGACGATAGCGGAACGGTGGCGGCGCGCTCGCGCCGGCGATCCGCGCCGCGATCAGCCGTCCCGCATAGCGACCCATCTGCTTGGCGGCCGGCGCGATGCCCGGGGTCGCGCGGCCCGCGAGGTCCATTGCGGCGGCGGTATCGCCGATCGCGAATATTTCCGGATGGCCGCTCACCGACAGATCGGGATTGACCTTCACCCGCCCGACGCGATCATGCTCGGCATCGAGCCAGCGTGCCGCCGGCGATGCGACCACACCGGCCGCCCAGATGATGGTGGCGGCGTCGATGCGGCCGTGCTCGAGATCGACGCCGCGCGCATCGCAGCCGACCACACGGGTCGACGTCATCACCTCGACGCCCTTCTGGGCCAGCGTTCGCTGCACATAGTCCGACAGGTTCGCGGGCAGCGCCGGGATCAGCCGCGGCCCCGCATCGATCAGGACGATGCGCGACGCCTTCGGGTCGATGCGGCGAAAGTCCATCGCCAGGGTCTGGCGTGCGACCTCGGTGATGGCGCCGGCCATCTCGACCCCGGTGGCGCCGGCGCCGACGATCACGAAGGTCAGCAGGCGGCGCCGCTCGGTCTCGTCGGCGGTCAGCTCGGCCCGCTCGAAGGCGATCAGGATGCGGCGGCGGATGCGGGTCGCATCCTCGATGCGCTTCAAGCCGGGCGCCACCTCGGCCCATTCGTCATGACCGAAATAGGAATGGGTCGCGCCGGTGGCGAGCACGAGAAAATCATACGGCACGCTGATCGAATC
>DASYFD010000149.1:0-2570 GCA_036498625.1 Xanthobacteraceae bacterium
GAGAAGGTCGCCAACTTCTACAAAGCCGCCTTCGAGATGAAGGAGGTCGGACGGGCGGGTCCGCCCAATCCCAAGCCGGGCCAAGTCTATGGCGTCTATCTCAGCGACGGCACGCTGAACATGGCGATCCTCAATTTCGGCAACGACGATCAGCTCGGCAAGGGCCCGGATTATGTCGGCTTGCATCATTTCGGCGTCCTGGTCGACGATCTCGCCAGCGCGCGCAAGCACGTCGAGGCGCTCGGCGGCGACTGCTTCCGGCACACGCCGCCGCCCGGCCACACCGGATTCTACGAGACCAAGTTCCATGGCCCCGACGGCGTGGTGTTCGACATTTCCGAGCATCCCTGGCCCGGGCTGAGCGCCGAGGACAGCGGGAAGGCCAAGGTCAAAGCCGAGGCCGCCGAATAGGCGGCGTTGCGCTCGTTGTTTGGCACCTTCCCTCCCCCTGAAAGGACCCTGAAAGGGGGAGGGTGGCGAGCGCAGCGAGCCGGGTGAGGGTCCCGGCTCCGATAAAATTCTGAGTTTGTGGCGGGACCCCCACCCGACCCGCTTCGCGGTCGACCTCCCCCTTTCAGGGGTAGGTAAATCGCCGAGATTCCCGCGACACTTTCTATGACTTCTTCCCGGCCGGCACCGGCAGGCCCGGAACCTTCAGCTTGACCATGCCGAGCTGGGTGCGGGTGGTGAAGAAGAGCGTCTTCCAGTCATCGCCCCCGAACGCGATGTTGGTGGTCGCCGGCGCCCCGTGCACGATGCGGCCGAGCTTCTTGCCCTGCGGATCGAGGATGTAGATTCCGCCCGCGCCGCCGCAATAGACGTTGCCGGCGACGTCCACCTTCATGCCGTCGGGCACGCCGGAATCAGCACCGCGCAGGTCGGCAAACACCCGGTCGCTCTGCTTGGCGAGCGTGCCGCCGGGCAGGAGATTGAACGCCCGGATGTGGCCGCGCCTGGTGTCGTTGATATAGAGCACGCTTTCATCGGGCGAGAACGCGAGCCCGTTGGGAATGAGAAAATCGTCGGCCAGCAGCGTCATGGTGCCGAGATCGGGCGAAACCCGGTATACGCCGTTGAAGGTCAGATCCCATTGGTTGGGGGCGGCGGTCGCCAGGCTCCAGGGATCGGTGAAATAGATGGCGCCGTCCGACTTCACCACCACGTCATTGGGCCGGTTGAGCTGACGGCCCTGATAGCTGTTGGCGATGACCGTGATGCTGCCGTCGAGCTCCTGCCGAGTCACCCGCCGGCTGTCATGCTCGGCCGCGAGCAATCGGCCCTGCAGGTCGCGGGTCAATCCGTTGGCGCGGTTGGTGGGCTCCTTGAAGATGGTGACGCCCTGCCCGGGCGTGTATTTCATGCGCCGGCTGTTGTGGATGTCGCTGAACAAGAGATAGCCGCCTTCCTTCCACCAGACCGGGCCTTCGGCGGGTCCGAGCTCGCCGCCGAACCCATTGGCCAATTCCTCGATCGGCTCGGACAGCGAGACGATCTTCTCCAGCTCGGGGGCGTATTGGTCGATTCGCTTGGCGGCTTGCGCCCATCCGGCGCGCACGCCGCCGGCCATGGCAAGCGCTGCCGCGGACGCGCCCGCACCCAGCATCCGTCGGCGTGAAATGGAATCTCGAGACTGCATGATGATCCTCCCTCGCGATCGATGTGTCGACCTTCGCTCAAATCATAGAAGCATTTCCGGGCTCAACCAGAGCGGTACCAGCATGTCGCGCATGGCCCGGAGGATCAAGCGGCGCGGGCCACGGCCACGATCCGCGCGAGCACCTGCGCGCGGCGCGCCCGAGCCGGCGGCGCAACTTGAGGCAATATGTCCGCGCTTGCAAAATTGACAGGGCGGCATCCAGCCCCTACGGAACAGGCATCATGAACAAGCTCACGCACAGCCGCCTCATCCCCGCCCTCGCCCTCGTTCTGGCGGGCGTCGCCGCGCCCGCATACGCCGATCCGGTCGAGGACTTCTACAAAGGGCGCACCATCACGGTGCTGATCGGCTACAGCCCGGGCGGCTCCTACGATGCGGCCGCCCGCGTGCTCGCCCGCTATATGGGCCGCTATATTCCGGGCAATCCGTCGTTCGTGCCGCAGAACATGCCGGGCGCCGGCACGCTCAATCTGGTCAACTATCTTTACAATGTCAGCCCCAAGGACGGCACCGCCTTCGGGATATTCGCCCGCGGCATGGCGATGGAGCCGCTGATCGGCGGCACCAACGCGAAGTTCGACGCCACCAAGCTCACCTGGATCGGCAGCGCCGCCAACGAGATCAGCTTGTGCGCGACGTTTGCGACCTCGCCGGTCAAGACCTGGAACGACGCGTTGACCAAGGAATTCACGGTCGCGGGGAACGGCTCCGGCTCCGACCCGGACGTGTTTGCCAACGTGCTGAGGAACCGGTTCGGGGTCAAGGATCGGCTGATCTCCGGCTTTCCGGGCAGCGCCGAGATTTCGCTCGCCATGGAGCGCGGCGAGGTCGACGGCCGCTGCGGCTGGTCGTGGAGCAGCATCAAGGCCGAGAAATCGGCATGGCTCGCCGAGCACAAGCTCAATCTCATCGT
>DASYFD010000150.1:0-15463 GCA_036498625.1 Xanthobacteraceae bacterium
TGTAGAGAAAGTTCGCGGCCCGCACGCCGCCGGCGCCCGGCATCTGCTGCACGATGACGGTGGGACGCCCCGGAATGTATCGCGGCAGATACTGGGCGAGCATGCGCGCATAGGTCTCGTAGGCACCGCCGCCGTCGACGATGATGCTCAGGGTCTTGCCGGCGTAGAAGCTCTCAGGCGCGGTCTGCGCGCGCGCCGGCGCGCACCCCAGAGCCAGCAAAGTGCCCAGCGCAAGCCGAGCCTTGACCCACCGGACGCTCCTCATATGGACCTCATCGGGTGACGCGCGAGGCTTAAGGAAATCTGTGCTATCGTGCAGGCTATTCCGCCGGCACGAGGGCTGCAATGTTCGAACGCGACATCCCCAGATACCGGATCGGCTGCCTGCAGCCGGGCGCCATCATCGACAACCATCCGTTCGAGTTCTATCGCCTGGCGCCGCCGGGCATCATGCTGGTCATGGTCGGGGTCGGCCTCAAGGAATTCTCGCGCGGCGACGTCGAGCGTGTGTTCACGCCGCTCGAGCGCTATCTCGACCAGCTCATGGAGCGCGAGGTCGATCTGGTCATCCAGCACGGCGTGCCGCTGCCGCTCCTGATCGGGATCGAGGCGCATGACGCCATGATGGCGCATATGGCGGCCTATACCGGCAAGCCTTCGACCTCGACGGTGCTGTCGGTGGTGCGTGCCGCGGTCGAGCTCGGCTTCAAGCGGGTCGCGGTCGTCAACAAATGGACCGCCGAGATGAATGCGACGCTCGCCGCCTTCTTCGCGCGCGGCGGGATCTCGGTGATCGGCGGCGCGACCAAATCGCTCGATCCGGTCGACTTTCACCGGATCGCGCCGGGCGAGCACATGCGGCTCGCCCACGAGCTCGGCCGCCGCGCCTTTCTCGAGCATCCCGATTGCGACGCCGTGTATATCGGCGGCGGGTCGTGGATCGCCGAGCCGGTGGCGGCCCGGCTCGAGGCCGAGTTCGACAAGCCGGTCCTGTGCAACCAGACGGCGGTTATCCGCAACACCCTCAAGATGCTGGACACATGGAGTCCGATCCGGGGCCACAGCCGGGTGCTGGCGGCCGCATAGCGCTGCCAGACGATCGATTGGCCCAGATACGACGCGCTAAACAGGCGTTAAGCTTTTCACAATAACGCCTTGTGGATGCGGACGACTTCAGCCACCCCGGTCGAGGCGCTCACCGGCTCGATCCGGGTGCTGGTCGCCGCGGACAGTCAATATTTGCGCAAGCTGATCCGCAACCTCCTGGTCAATGTCGGCATCAAGAGGATCGACGAGGTCGGCGACGGACTGGCGGGGTTCGAGGCCATCAAGAGCCTCGATCCGGATATCGCGATCATCGATTGGGAATTGCCGCTGCTCAATGGCGCGGAGCTGGTGCGGATCATCCGCACCCCCGGCATGCTGGCGCGGCGGGCCGTACCGGTCATCATGTTCGGCGCATCCGCCGAGCGCTGGCGCATCGCGGAGGCGAAACGGCTCGGCGTTAACGCCTATTTGACCATGCCGATCTCCGCCAAGACCCTGCTCGACCGCATTGTGTCGATCCTATCGAAGTCGCCGGCCGCCGCAGCAGTCGGCGAGCAGGACCCGAACAGGCTGTTCATGGTCTGATTGATCGCGAAGCGCCGCAGGGTGGGCAAAGGCGCAATCGGCGCCGTGCCCACGCGAAGGCCCTCGGCATATGGAGATGCTCCGCCGGGGACGGCGGACCCGGCGTGGTGCATCAATCGAAGCTTCGCGGCTGCCTTTGCCTATCCTGGAGCCAGCCGCGCACTCCGCAGCTTCAGTTGGCTGCGGCCTGCTGCCTGGTCGACACGTAGAAGTAGCCGATCCGGTTGTTGGGCGGCGAGCCGTACCACATGTGCCCATCCTTATCGAGGAAGAAGTCGCGCATGCCGTTGTCCGCGTAGGGCATCGGATATTCGATCACCTTGCCGGTCTCCGGATCGAGCCGGCCGATGACGTCGCGCGATTCCGACGAGTACCAGAGCGAGTGATCGGGCGCGATGCCGAGCGCATAGGGATGCGACTTGGCGTTGGGCAGCGGGAATTCCTTGAAGGTCTCGGTCTTGGGATCGAAGCGGTCGATCTTGCCGTCCTCGAACACGCAGAACCAGACGATCCCGTCGGTATCGACCTGGACGCGCCGCGGCCGGTCGCGCGAGGGCGGAATATATTTGGTGACCTTGAGGGTGACGGGATCGATCTTGTCGAGGAACCCGGTCTTGGTCATCTCGGTGACCCAGACATTGTTCTGCGGATCGAGCGCGATGCCGTAGGCGGTCGGGATCTCCGGGATTTTGGTGAACTTCTCGTATTTGGGATCGAACACGGACATCCCGCCGGTCGACCAGATGCGCCCGTCCGGCGTGATGCGGATGGTGTGCTTGCGCGAGTCGTCCTGATACTCGACGATCTTCTCGGTCTTGGGATCCCAGCGCGCGAGCTTCTTGGCGCCGGCCTCCGTCATCCATACCGAGCCGTCGGCCGCCGGCACCGCGGAGTGGATGAGCGCCGGGCCCATGTTGGGAACCGGGAACTCCTTCATCTCGCCGGTCTGCGGATTGAAGCGCATGACCTTGTTGGCCTGCCCGTATTCGGGCGTCCAGCGGAAGCCGTCCATGTCGCCGTTCGAGGTCCAGGGGAACCGGTTGGGGCCCGGCATCTCGTAGTCCACATAGACGATCTTGAGCGCCTCGTCGGTGGGCTGGAACACCGTGTCCTTGTAGGCCGGCAGGTCGGCCGGCGACTTCGGCAGATCCGACTGCGCGCTGAAAGTATGGCTCAGATAGGAGATGACCTCCTCGGCCTGCTGGTCGTTGAAGCCGTTGCGATCGGCGAGCGACGAGCGCATGGCCTCGCGCATGAAGCTCACGCGGTCGCGCCAGCCGTCCTCGTCGCGCACCACCGCCGCCATCCGGGACTGGAAGCCGTGGCAGCCCATGCAGTTCTGGAACAGGGTCTCCTTGCCCTTTTCATTGGGCAAGAGCTGGTAGCCCTGCAGCTGGGAGATCTCGGTCCAGCGGATCGGGGTGGGGGCGAGCGCGAAGTCGGCTGAGGCGTTCTGCTCGGCGGTGAGATTCATGCCGGACTTCGGGTCGGTCTTGTAGCCGATGGCGCGCACCTGCACCCGGTACTCGCCGGCCGGCAGGTTCTCGGCGAAGTAGCGGCCCTGATTGTCGGACATCACGCTCACGGTCATCTTGAGCCCGGCATGGCGGGCCTGCACGAAGGCGCCGCGGAACGGCTTGCCGTCCGGCCCGGTCACTTTGCCCGAGATGGTCGCGGCATCCGCGAAGGGCGAAGCGAAGATCACAAATCCGAGCATTCCCAGGGGAGCTAATGACCGCATGGCGCTTCCTCGCGTTTCTGGTGGAGCAGGTTCTGCGCAGGTTCGCCATTCGGCTCCTGCCGCACGCCCATGTCAAGACAGCAAAGAGGGCGCCCACAAGGGGCGCCCCTACGCAAGCCGTTCGGTACTGTAGGGGCGGCCCTTGTGGCCGCCCTGTCGTTGCCATGCAGACCTAGTTGACGGCGAAGCAGTAGAAATAGCCGTTGCCGCCAGTCGCGACCAGGTCGGGGCCCGTGCAGCCGCGCGACATATGCGAGGAGCCCCAGTGATGCTGGAAGATGGTGTCGGCATTCCCCTTCCGGTCGACGTGGCCGACGATGGCGGAGCCGAAATTGCTGCTGGTCCAGTTGTTGCACGTCAGATTGACGTTGTCGGGCATGGCGCGGCCCTCCATGTTCGAGCCGGTCAGCATGTCGTGCTGGTTGGGCGTGTCGCCGACGCCATTGACGACCGTGCCCTTCTCGGTCAGGCCGGACTCCTTGCTGATCTTGTTGCCGGCGCTGTGCAGATCCTCGACGCTGGTGGCGATGACCACGCCTTTGGCGTTCTGCCAGGGGCCGCGGCCGATGCGGTCGCGGGCATTGACCGTGGCGCCGGGGTTGGCGGCGTTGGTGCTGGAGCTCAGGTAAGCATGCCAGGTCTTGCCGCCGGCGCCGACTGCGGCGGCGAGCTTCTGGCAATGGGCATCGGCGCCGGCGAGCCCGCCGAGATCGCCACCCTTGCCGGGACCTTCGCTGGTCACGAAAAAGGTCATGTTGGCCGCGTCTTGCGCCCGCGCGGTGCCGCCCGACACAAGGGCGAGGAGCGCCGCCGAGGCCAATATTGAACACATGGTGGTCTTCATTTCAGTCCTCCCGTGAGATTTTGATTGATCACGAGCCGGTGCATCCGGCTCGCATCGATTCCGCTGACCCAGGCCGGTATGGCCAAAGGGAAGGGTGCTATTGCGCGAAGCAGTAGAACAAGCCGTTGCCGCCGGTCGAGATCAGGCCTTCCTGCGAGCAGTCGCGCGACTGGTGCGAGGAGTTCCAGGAATGTGCCTGCGCGGTGTCGGCAAGGCCGGTGCGATCGACATGGCCGACCTCGACCTTGCCGAAGTTGCTGCTGGTATAGTTGGCGCAGGACATGTTCATGTTGCCGGGGAACGCCGTGCCGTCCGGCTGCGAGCCGGTCATGATGTCGTGATAGTTCGGCGTGAAGCCGACGCCGGGAAGCTTGTTGCCCCGCTCCGTCAGCCCGGTCGCCTGGCTGATCTTGTTGTTGGCGCTGTGCAGATCCTCGACGCTGGTGGCGATGACGTCGCCCTTGAAGTTTTGCCAGGGTCCCTTGCCGATCCGGTCGCGGGCGTTGACCGTCTTGGTCGGCTCGGCCAAGTTGTTGTTGGTGGAGAGATAAGCGCGCCAGGTCTTGCTCCCGGCGCCCACCGTCGCGGCGAGCTTCTGGCAATGGGCGTCGGCGCCTTCCAGGCCGCCGAGGTCGGCACCCTTGCCGGGTCCGGCGCTGGTGACGAAGAAGGTCATGTTGGGGGCTTGCGGCCCCTGTTGGGCCTGCGCAACCCCGCCAAGCGAGATGAGCGCCATCGAAGCAACAATAGTCAAACGCACCGAGCTTTGCATTTTAGTCCTCCCAGGGATTGTTGATTTCGATTTGAGCGATGAATTCCCGAAACAGCAGCGTAGCACGGCGGTGATCATGCTGGCGAGCCCGCCGGGACCTCACCGTTTTGTTACTATGTTACATGACCGGATCGGCGGCGGCCGCCGCGCGGACAGGTACAAGCACTGGGTGAAAGCCCGATGACGGACGCAATCCGGCCAGGACGACGCGGCCGGCGGCGCAATGGAAACGGGACTCGCACACGGCTTGGCCTCGCCGCGGTTTCAGGACATGATCAAAACCCGCATCAGCGCGGGAATCGGCCGGGGAGCATGATGGCAGAACTCAGATATGAAGCGCCGCAAGACCTGCAGGCCGCGGTCGCGCTGCTGGCGGGGGCGAGCGGAACCGCGCGCGTACTCGCCGGCGGCACCGATGTCATCGTGCAGATGGAAACCGACCTGATCGAGCCGCAGCTGCTGGTCGATATCAAGAAGATCGCCGAGCTGCGTCAGATCGTCGCCGAAAACGGCGGGTTTCGCCTCGGCGCCACGGTGCCGGGCATGGAGATCGTCGAGCATGCCGGTTTCGCCAAGGCCTGGCCGGGTGTGGTCGACGGGGTGAAGCTGATCGGCTCGATCCAGATCAAGGGCCGCGCCACCGTGGGCGGCAATCTGTGCAACGCCTCGCCGGCCGCCGACAGCGTGCCCGCTCTGGTGGCGGCCGGTGCCGTCGCCAGGATCGTGGGACCCAAAGGCATGCGCGAGCTGCCGGTCGAGGCCATTCCGGTCGGCCCCGGCAAGACCTCGCTCGCCCGCGACGAGATCGTGGTCTCGCTGTTCCTGCCGCCGCGGCCCGCCCATGCGAGCGATGCCTATCTGCGCTTCACCCCGCGCACCGAGATGGACATCGCGGTGGTCGGGGTCGGCATCAGCCTCACCCTCGACGACCGCGGCGTCTGCACGGCGGCGCGGGTGGCGCTCGGCGCGGTGGCACCGACCGTGCTGCTGGTGGGCGAGGCCGCGCAGGCGCTCATCGGCACGCCGATCGACGAGGCTGCGCTCGACCGGCTGGCGCAGGCGGTGAGCGCCGCCTGCCGGCCGATCGACGACAAGCGCGGCACCAAGGAGTACCGGGTCAAGGTGGCGGGCGTGATGGCGCGGCGTACCGCGCTCCTTGCGCGCGAGCGGGCAGGGCAAAACCGATGAGCAAGAAGTATCATGTGAGCGCCACCATCAACGGCGACGAGTGCGAGTTCCTGTGCGAGCCGCAGCAGACCTTGCTGGACATATTGCGCGACGAATTGATGCTCAGCGGCACCAAGGAGGGTTGCGCCACCGGCGATTGCGGCGCCTGCACCGTGCTGTTCGACAAGGTCATGCTCTGCTCCTGCCTGGTGCTGGCCGTCGAGGCCGAGGGAGCCAGGATCGAGACCATCGAGGGCATGGCCAAGGGCGCCGAGCTGCATCCGCTGCAGCGCAATTTCCTCGAGCTCAACGGCCTGCAGTGCGGCATCTGTACGCCCGGCATCCTGATCGCCGCCAAGGCGCTGCTGGAACGCAACCCGGATCCGAGCGAAACCGAGATCCGCTATTGGCTCGCCGGCAACCTTTGCCGCTGCACCGGCTATGACAAGATCATCCGCTCCGTGCAGGCGGCCGCCAAGGAGATGAGGGGAGAATCCAAATGACGAGCCCGGCCACCATCCTGGAGAAGAGCGGCTATAATCGCGACCGCAAGCTCAAGGTCGTCGGCACCTCTCCGGTCAAGCACGACGGCATCGACAAGGTGACGGGGCGCGCGAAGTTCGGCGCCGACCTGTTCCTGCCCGGCATGCTGGTCGGCAAGATTCTGCGCAGCCCGCATCCGCACGCCCGCATCAAGTCGATCGACGTGACGGCGGCGGCGAAGCTGCCCGGCGTCAAGGCGGTGGTGACCCGCGATGATTTTCCCGAGATGAAGCCCGGCACCATCGGGGGCGACATGAGCCGCAACGCCATGGCGCGCGAGAAGGCGCTCTATGACGGCCACCCGGTGGCGGCGGTGGCGGCGGTGAGCGAGGCGATCGCCAAGCAGGCCTTGAAGCTGATCAAGGTGGAATACGAGGTGCTCCCGCACGTGATCGATCCGGTCGCCGCCATGGCGCCGGGCGCCCCGATCCTGCATGAGCACGTGCGCACCAAGGGCATCAAGGGCGCCGATCAGCCCAGCAACGTGATCGAGCGGCTCGATCTCGCCATGGGCGACGTGGCGGCTGGCTTTGCGCAGGCCGACATCATTGTCGAGCGCGAGTTCGACACCAAGCCCATGCACCAGGGCTATATCGAGCCGCAGGCTTGCGTCGCGACCGCGACCGAGGACGGCCAGATCGAGCTGTGGTGCTGCACCCAGGGTCCGTGGGTGTTCCGCGACCGGCTGTCCGACATTCTCAAGATCGATTCCGCCAAGATCCGCGTGACCCAGTCGGAGATGGGCGGCGGCTTCGGCGGCAAGACCGGCTTCTATGCGGAGCCGGTGGCGGTGCTGCTGTCGCGCAAGGCCAAGCGGCCGGTCAAGATCACGCTCACCCGCTCGGAAGTGTTCCGCGCCACCGGCCCGGTCTCGGGCACCCATTCGCGCGTCAAGATCGGGGTGACCCGGGACGGCATCATCACCGCCGCCGAGGCTGAGCTGGTGTTCCAGACCGGCGCCTTCACGGGCTCGATGTTCGCCAATGCGCCGCAGGCGATGTTCACGCGCTACAATCTCAAGAACGTCAAGACGGTCTCGTATGAAGTGGTGTCGAACCGGCCGAAGGTGAACTCGTTCCGGGCGCCTTGCGTGCCGCAGGTGGTGTTCGGGGTCGAAGGCGTGATCGACGAGCTGGCCCGCAAGCTGGGCATGGATCCGATCGATTTCCGGCTCAAGAACGCGGCCGCCGAAGGCTACAAGACGCTTTATGGCGAGACCTTCGGGCCGATCGGCTTCATCGAGACGCTGCAGGCCGCCAAGGCGTGCGAGCACTACAGATCGCCGGTGCCGGCGGGACAGGGCCGTGGCGTCGCGGCCGGGTTCTGGTTCAACAAGGCGGGCGAGACCGCCGGCAGCCTCAACATCGCCATCGACGGCTCGGTGACGCTCAGCCTCGGCACCACCGACGTGGCGGGCTCGCGCATCGCCATCAGCATGATGGCCGCCGAAGAGCTCGGCATTCCGGTCGACAAGGTGCATGCCATCATGGCCGACACCAGCTCGCTCGGCTTCAACCGCGTCACCGCCGGCAGCCGCACCACCTTCTCCACCGGCATGGTGATCGTGGATTCCGCCCGCAAGGCGATCACCGAGCTGTGCAAGCGCGCCGCCGGAATCTGGGGCGTGCCGGAAGAAGCCGTCACCTTCGAGGACGGCCATTGCCGGCCGGCGAGCTCGAATGTCGGCACCTTCGAGCCGCTGTCGATCGCCCAGATCGCCGCCAAGACCATGGTGACCCATGGCGCCATCGCGGGCCATTCCGAGATGTGCGTCACCGGTGCCGGCCCGGGCTTCGGGCTGCATATCGTCGATGTGGAGGTGGACCGCGAGACCGGGCGGGTCGACATCAAGCGCTACACCGTGGTCGAGGACGCCGGCAAGGCGATCCATCCGCTGCAGGTCGAGGGCCAATACCAGGGCGGCGCCGTGCAGGGCATCGGCTGGGCGCTCAACGAGGAATACTGCTACGGCGACGACGGGCGGCTGCAGAATGCGAGCTTCTTGGACTACCGCATGCCGGTCGCCTCCGATGTGCCGATGATCGGCACCGAGATTGTCGAGGTGCCCAATCCGAAGCATCCGTACGGACTGCGCGGCGTCGGCGAGGTGCCGGTGGTGCCCACCATGGCGGCGATCGCCAACGCGATCGGTGCCGCCACCGGGGTGCGGCCGCAATCGCTGCCGATGTCGCCGCCGCGGCTGCTCAAATTGCTGGACGAGGCGGAAGCATCGTAGTGCTATACTCTGATGGCCACGCGCCTTGAGCCATGAACCATGAACATTGTCGCCACCACGGCTGCCGAAGGTTTGCCTCGCCGGGTCTTCACCGTCGAGGACGTCAGCCGCATGATCGAAGCCGGCATCCTCCGCGAGGACGAAAGGTTCGAGCTGGTCGAGGGGGAAATCGTCATGGTGGCGGCCAAGGGAATCGTCCACGAGCGGATGAAATCGGCCCTGATTACTGCCGTTGTCCGAGCCATGCCGGACCATCTGACACTCGGCGTGGAAATCACTTTGCGGCTTACCGATACGCTCATGCTTGAACCGGATATCGCGGTTTTTCCCAAGGAGCTGCTTACGAGATCATCGACGGGGTTCGCCCGGCTCGACCCGGGCGAGGCCCACCTGGTGATCGAGGTCGCTGCGACTAGTCTCGCTTACGATAGGGGACTCAAAGCGCGGCTTTATGCGCGCCACCGTGTCAGGGAGCTCTGGGTCGTCGACGCCAACGAGCGCATCACCTGGGTGCACACCGGCCCGAGTGGCGACGTTTGGTCGTCGGTCGTCAAACACGGGCCGGAGGATGCGCTCTCGACATCGGCGCTGCCCGACCTCTCAATCCGGCTCGGCGAGATTGGCTGATGAATCCCTGGATTTCGTCACAGGCGGAATCTTGCTTGCGGCGCATCTCGCCAATGGCCTCGGCTCGCCGTTAGTACTGCTTCCACTTGCGATCATTCTTTCGGCCGCGCGGCATGTTGGGCGGAGCGTGCGTGCCCCGATCGCCATCCATGCGATGTATAATCTCACGATATTGCTCTTGTCCTGAGCATTGATGGACACAAACCGCATCGAACGGGCTTCCGTCTCTGCCGGCGGAGTCCGCGGCTGCCCGCAGGCGACTGTCATCCGCCTGACAGACTGCCCGTGCTTTGCTGCCATGCGTGACGAAAGCGCCCCGCAAATCTCGCGTTGGCTGGATAGCGCAGGTCTTGGGCGGTGCGCAGGAGCGTGCCTCCTCGCGTCAGGCGGCCGGTGGGTCGGTGCCGTGCAAACAGCCCGCGGAAGTGCCGCAGCCCCGAAAGCAGCGAGCTGGCCGACCCAGCCGGTCGAAGGACGATCCGGGACGGCCGGAATCCTGAATACGATTCCGGCAGCCATCTCCAAATGCATCTGAATCGTGTCAAGCGACCGCGCTGATCACGACACCGTCGTGCCGCCGAGGCAAACCCCGCCTAGGCTTGCGAGCCTGCAAGCCCGATGACGGAACGCGAGCCGATGGTTGCGATCCGGACGGGCAGGGCGGCGCCCCCTCTGTTGGCAGGCGGCGCCCAGCCGCATGACAGTCGACGGGAAGCAGGATCCAGCGTCCAGCTGCAGACCAAATGCGGAAGGAATTCTTTCTTGCCGATGCCCGCGAGTGCGGTTGCGGCAATCTCGAACGATGGTCGATACGTCATGGCGGCGATCCCTGGCTGCAATGCGGCGAAGCAACCTGCCCACGCTCGCAAACCCAGCATGCTATGGCGGTATCGTTGACGATGTGTTTCGGTCCCGATCGCCGCCACATTTCGCAGCAACAGGGTTTCCGATCGATTACGTCGCCAATCGCGGCGCGGATGGCTTCTAGGCATTTGCGCGTGTGCAGTGAAACGGATCCTGCTTGCGGCGTGACGGCCGAAGCACGCCAAGTCGCGTCCGCTCACATCTGGGTGACTGTCAAAATCCTGCTACAGAAATCCGATTAGCGTGCGGGCCATCGATTTAATTCAAGGACCGCCGCATGTTTCAAATCGTCCGCCTGGAGCTCGACCGTTATGGCCATGTGGTGGCGCGCCGGCCGCTGCAGCCGCTCTACGAGCTCTGGGATGACGCCATGGCGCTGGCCGAGTTCGACGCGTCACGCTGCGCCGGCGACTACGGCTATGATGCACAACATGACGGCTGGTGGGCACACGACCATGGCCGCACCTATCGCTTCGTGATCGAGCCGGTGGCCGCCACCAGCATGGCGTCTTGAACGGGGATTCAATCGTCCCGCGCCACACGGCGCTGCGGGCGCCCGGATGTCTTGCCGAGCGCCGCGATGTCGGCGGCGAGATGCGAGAGGCTGGGCACCGGCATCAGCGCGAGGCCGGGCTCGCTGCCGCCTTCGCCGGCGGCGCTCTGCGGGATGATGGCGCGGGCAAAGCCAAGCTTGGCCGCCTCCTTGAGCCGCGCCGCCGCCTGCGCGACCGGCCGCACCGCGCCTGAGAGCGAAACCTCGCCGAAATAGACCGCATCGGCGGGCAGCGGCGCATGGGCGAGCGAGGAGACCAGCGCCGCGGCGGCGGCGAGGTCGGCGGCCGGCTCCTGGATGCGCAAACCGCCCGCCACGTTGAGATAGACGTCATGGCCGGACAGCTTGATGCCGCAATGGGCTTCCAGCACCGCCAGCACCATCGCGAGCCGGCTCGGATCCCAGCCCACCACGGCGCGGCGCGGCGTGCCGAGCGAGGTCGGGGCGACCAGCGCCTGGATCTCCACCAGGAGCGGGCGGCTGCCCTCGATGCCGGCGAACACCGCCGTGCCGGGGCTGCCGAGATCGCGCTCCGACAGGAACAGCTCGCTCGGGTTGGCGATCTCCTGCAACCCGAGGCCCGTCATCTCGAACACGCCGATCTCGTCGGTCGGGCCGAAGCGGTTCTTCACCGCCCGCAGGATGCGGAACTGATGCGAGCCTTCGCCCTCGAAGGAGAGCACCGCGTCGACCATGTGCTCGACCACGCGCGGGCCGGCGATCTGGCCGTCCTTGGTGACGTGCCCGACCAGGATCACGGCGGCGCCCGATTGCTTGGCGAAGCGGATCAGGGCCTGGGCTGCGCCGCGCACCTGGGTCACGGTGCCGGGCGCCGATTCGACCGCGTCGGTCCACATGGTCTGGATCGAATCGATGACGACCAGACGCGGCGTGGCACGATCGGAGAGGGTGGCGATGATGTCCTCGACCGAGGTTTCCGCCGCCAGCTCGATCGGCGCGTCCTGCAGCTTGAGCCGCTCGGCGCGCAACCGCACCTGCGCCACCGCCTCCTCGCCCGAGATGTAGACGGCGCGATGGCCGGCGCGCGCGAGCGCCGCCGCGACCTCGAGCAGCAGGGTGGATTTGCCGATGCCCGGATCGCCGCCGAGCAGCAGCACCGAGCCGCGCACGAAGCCGCCGCCGGTGACGCGATCGAACTCGGCGACCCCGCAGGCGAGCCGCGGCGCATCGTGGGTCTCGCCGGTGAGCGGCTCGAGCGCGAACTTGCGGCCCTTGCGCGGCGCCCGTCCCGGCAGGGAGGGCCGCGACAGTGCGGCACCCTCCTCGGCGATGGTGTTCCACTCGCCGCAGGCCTCGCACTTGCCCTGCCAGCGCCCATAGGTGGCGCCGCAATTCTGGCAGATGAAGGAGGGCTCGCGACGGGCCATGGGCGGAGTGTATCAGAGTCGGGGCTGATGGCGTCGTAGGTTGGGTTAGCGCGGCCCGGACGCTGCCGCCTTGGCGGATCCAAATCTGCGCATAACCCGACATTGGGCGCCCGATGTTGGGTTACGCGCGGGCCAAGCTCTGGGAATTCTTGAACCGCTGGGGCCGCGCTAACCCAACCTACGGCTCACGCTCCCTTGTAGACCCGGTGGAAGCGATGCCCCAGGCGGGTGAGCACCTCGTAGCCGATGGTGCCGAGCGCTGCGGCGAGCTCGTCGATGCCGAGATCGCCGCCGATCAGGGTGGCGAAGTCGCCGCGCCGCGCGCGGCCGTCGGGGACGTCGGTGACGTCGATGCTGATCAGATCCATCGAGACGCGGCCGGCGAGGGGACAGCGTTTTCCGGCCACGATCACCTGCGCAGGCGGCTTGTTGCGGTCGCCCGCGGCCGAGCGCAGGAATCCGTCCGCATAGCCGACCGCCACGATGGCGACGCGGGTTGCGCGCTGGGCCGTGAAGCTCCCGCCGTAACCCACGGTGTCGCCGCGCTTGACCTCGCGCACCTGCAGGATGCGGCCTTTCAGCTCGACCACCGGGCGCATCGGATTGGTCTTGCCAGGCGTCGGATTGCCGCCGAACAAGGCCATGCCGGGGCGCACCAGATCGCAATGCACCGTGCCGCCGCCGAGAAAGATGCCGGACGAGTTGGCGAGCGAGGCGGAGACGCCGCGGAACATGATGCGAAGCTCGCGGAACATGCGGATCTGCCGGTCGTTCATCGGGTTGCTGGGCGTCTCGGCGCAGGCCAGATGGCTCATCAGCAGCGTAAAGCCGTGATTCTCCAGCTGGACGCGCGAGGCCACCGCCACCGCTTCATCCGGGCTCAGACCGAGCCGGTTCATGCCGGTATCCACATGCAGTGCCGCGCCGCCGCGCCAATTGGTGGCGGCCACGAAGGCATCCCACTCGGCGAGCTCGGCCGGGCCGTTGATGACCGGGCGCAGATTGGCATCCTGGAAGGCATGCGCGGTATGGGGCGCCAACCCGTTGAGCACATAGATCACGGCGTCGCGCGCGAGCGCCCGCACGCGGCGGCCCTCGGCGATGTCGGCCACGAAGAAGGTCTTGCAGCCGGCCTTGGCGAGCCGGGAGGTGACCGGCTCGAGGCCGCACCCGTAGGCGTCGGCCTTGACCACGGCCGCGCACTCGATCGGCACGGTGCGGCTGGAAAGCAGGCGCCAATTGGCTTCGATGGCGGCGAGGTCGATGGTCAGGAGACCGCCGGCGATCGCCGGGTCGTGTCCGGCAGGCGCGGCTTTGTCGGTTGCTGCTGCTTTGCCGGGCTCCAGAGGGGCGTCTTGAATCGACATTAAGCTGTTATGACTGGCTGTCGGGCTGACGTCCAGCACGCTGGCGTTGCGGGCGGCGGCTAATGTTGCTCGAGCGCCTGGTCATCGCGCGCCAGATTGTCGAAACGGGTGACGGCGGCGTCGAATTGCAGGTTGACGGTGCCGGTGGGCCCATGACGCTGCTTGCCGATGATCACCTCGGCCTTGCCGTGGGCGGCGTCCATCTCGGTTTGCCACTTGATGTGCTCGTCGGTGCCCGGCCGCGGCTCCTTGTTGCTGAGGTAGTACTCCTCGCGGAACACGAACATCACCACGTCGGCGTCCTGCTCGATCGAGCCTGATTCGCGCAGGTCCGAGAGCTGCGGGCGCTTGTCGTCGCGGTTCTCCACCTGGCGCGACAGCTGCGAGAGCGCCATGATCGGCACATTGAGCTCCTTGGCGAGCGCCTTGAGGCTGGTGGTGATCTCGGTCACCTCCTGCACCCGGTTCTCCTGACCGCGCCGGCTCGAGCCTTGCAAGAGCTGGATGTAGTCGATGACCAGGAGGTCGAGGCCCTTTTGCCGCTTGAGCCTGCGGGCGCGGGCGGCGAGCTGCGCGATGTTGAGGCCGCCGGTCTCGTCGATGAACAAGGGCAGATGCTGCAATTCGACGGTGACGTCCTTGAGCTTGTCGAAGCCCTTCTGGTCGATGCCGCCGCGCCGGATGGTGCTGGAGGGAATGCCGGTCTGCTCGGCAATGATGCGGGTAGCGAGCTGCTCGGCCGACATCTCGAGCGAGAAGAAGCCGACGATGCCGCCGTTGGCGGTCTCGATGTGCCCGTCGGGGCGGACCTCGCCGCGCCAGCTGCGGGCGATGTTGTAGGCGATGTTGGTGGCGAGCGCGGTTTTGCCCATGCCGGGGCGGCCGGCCACGATGATGAGATCGGATTTCTGCAGGCCGCCCATCTTGGAATCGAGGTCCTTGAGCTCGGTCGCGAGGCCCGACAGCTTGCCGTCGCGCTGATAGGCATGGGCCGCCATCTCCAGCGCCGTGGTCAACGCGGTCTCGAAGCGCTGGAAGCCGCCGCCATAGCGGCCGATCTCGGCCAGCTCGTACAGGCGCCGCTCGGCGTCCTCGATCTGCTCGCGCGGCGCGAAATCGACCGGCGCATCGAAGGCCACGTTGACCATGTCCTCGCCGATCCCGATGAGATCGCGCCGGATCGCGAGATCATAGACCGCGCGGCCGTAGTCGGCGGCATTGATGATGGTGGTGGCTTCGGCGGCGAGGCGGGCCAGATACTGGGCGACGGTGAGCCCGGCGATGTCGATGTCGGCGGGCAGGAACGTCTTCAGGGTGATCGGGGAGGCGAGCTTGCCGGTACGGATCAGGCTGCGGGCATGATCGTAAATCTGCTGATGGATCGGCTCGAAGAAGTGCGCCGGCTCCAGGAAGTCGGAGACCCGGTAGAGCGCCTCGTTGTTCACCAGGACAGCCCCGAGCAGGGCCTGTTCCGCCTCGATATTGTGCGGAGCCATGCGATAGACGGTTGCAGGTTCGGGCGCCTGCTTGCGCGCGGTCGAATCGAACGGTGACATGATTTCCCAGCGGTGGCGTTGCAATCGGACGAAAACGTGGCGCGCAAACGCACAAAGCACAAAATGCGTCGAACCAAGAAGCGCGGGCGCTGCCCGATCCGACCGATATAGCGATCTAGCATCGCGCGGCGATTCGGAAAAAAGCTCGTTGCCGATGTCCCCGATACTCACCG
>DASYFD010000151.1:0-15551 GCA_036498625.1 Xanthobacteraceae bacterium
TTGAAATCGTCGAGGCTGTGGCGCTGCGCGCTCGGCCCCATGAAGATGTTGGCGTGCCGGTCGTCGAAGGTGGCGAACACCCGCGCCCCGATATGGGCCATGATGTGCTTGCCCAGCTGCCCGCTCGAGTTGGCGAGACCGTCGGGGAACTTCTCGGTCTTCGACAACAGCAGCAGGCGGGTATTGTCGTAGATGAACGGCGCCACGATCACGAGCTCGGCCTCGATCGTGTTGTCGGACCCGTCCGGCCCGTAATACGACACCCCGGTGGCGCGCCCGCTGTTGTCGCTGTTGATGCGGTGGCACATGGCGCCGGTGACGAGCTTGAAGTTGCCGGTCGCATCGGCCTCCGGCAGCTTGGTGACCAGGATGCTGCCTTTGGCGCCGATGAAGCAGCCGAACGACTGGCAGAAGCTGCAATAGGAGCACGCCGGCCGATTCTGATAGGTCTGCGAGAGGATGGCGCGCGGCGAGGAGAACGGGTGATGGCCGAGCTTGCGCGCCGCTCCCTCGAAAATCGCGCCGGCCTGATCCACCTGCAGGGGCGGCAGCGGGTATTCGCGCTTGCGCGGCGCCTCGAACGGATTGCCGCCGGCGACCTTCTGGCCCTGCAGATTGCCGGCCTTGCCGGAGACGCCGAGCTCGTACTCGGCACGGTCGTAGAACGGCTCCAGATCTGCGTAGCTGAGCGGCCAGTCGGTGAGCGAGGAATCCTCCGGGATGGCGGCCGCCCCATAGCGCTCGATGGTCTGCGAGCGGGCGCGGAAATCGCCCTCGTGCAGGCGCCAGGACAGGGCGCCGTAATGCACGGTGCCGCCGCCGGCCTGATTGCCGTTGTTCTGGTTCGGGGTCGGATTGGCGCGCGCGCTTGCGTTGGGCCGCCAGGTGACCGGCGCCCGCTTGACGTTGGGGCGCAGGTCCTGACGCTGGAAGTAGCGCAGCTCGTCCAGCTGGAAGTCCGCGGTCTTGAGACGCGGCCCGCGCTCGAGCCCGATCACCTTCATGCCGGCGCGGCCGAGCTCGGCCGCCAGCACCCCGCCGGCGGCGCCCATGCCGACGATGACCACATCAGTCTTTTCGGTCGCCATGGCTCACGTCCTCTTCGGCGGAGTCTTGGCCTGCGACTGCAGTCCCATGACGGGAGCACGGGTGAAGGCATCCTTGCTCTGCATGTCCGCCGTGGTGAACAGCGGTTGCGCGCCCGGAAAGCCGACCAGACGCCAGCCGGCGAAATCCTTGTTGCCGCCATAGACCGGGTCCGCGAACATGCCCTCCATGGTGTGGGTGCGCAGCGTGTTGAAGAAGGCCTGCGCGGTCGGCCAGGTGAACCCTGTCGCCTTGCCGGCCTCGAGCGCCTCGATCACCGCGTCCTGGCGCGCCGCATCGAGCCGCGCAAACGAGGCCTGATGGGCCTGCTGGCAGAAGGCCTCGAGCTGGGCCAGCCCACGCCGGTAGAAATCCTGCTGATCCGCATAGGCGCCCGCCAGCGCCAGATCGATGTAATTGAGCACGTCGGCATCGCGCGCGCCCGGCATGCCGGGCGCCCCCGGCATCAACCGCTCGGTGAACGCCAGGACGGTCGCGGCATCCTCGTCGTTGAGGAAGGCGCCGTGCCCCTGCCCGCTCGTGTGCATATGAGCCGGGGTCTCGGCCGCGTCGGCGGCCGCGGTCTTGCGCGGCTTGGCCAGGGCCTGCGGGGCGAGCCCGGTGCCCGCAAGGGCTCCAGCTCCGGCTGCAGCGCCCTTGAGAAATGCGCGGCGCGCTTCATCGTGCTTGCTCATGCGGATTTCCTCCTTCGGCCAGGTTCTTTTGATCGTGTGGATTGCCACAGCAGCCGGCTCTCGAAGACAGCCGATCTTGCATGTCAGGATGCCCCTTTCCGGCCTCTGGGGCAAGGCAGCCGGTACGCGCGCGAGCCGGCGGTCACGCTGTCTCGGAATCGGGAAATGGCCAGTTGAATTTGGCGGAATTAGCTCGCGGCTTTTTCAAATCCTGCGCAGCTTGCGCCTGGTCGGAGCCTGCTGCGCGCTTGCGGCCATGCCGCGGTGGCGGTCCGGGGCGTTCTCGAGCAAGCCCTCGGCAGGCAGACCAAGCCGGCGCCCTCTCAGATACGCCTCGAACTCGGCTGCCGGCAGCGGCCGCGCATAGAGATAGCCCTGCGCTTCCTCGCAGCTCTCCTTCAGCAGGAAGGCGGCCTGCGCCTCGGTCTCCACGCCCTCGGCAACGACGCGCAAGCCGAGATTGTGCGCCATCGCGATCAGCGAGCGCACGATGGCGGCGTCCTCGACGGTGTTGGTGATCCGGTTCACGAAGCTGCGGTCGATCTTGATGCGCCAGATCGGGAAGCGCGTCAGATGGTTCAGAGAGGCGTAGCCGGTGCCGAAATCGTCGAACGCGAGCCGCACGCCCGTTGCTTGAACCTTGCGCAGCGTCGTATTCGAATCCTCGAAGTTGAGGGCGACGTTCTCGGTGATCTCGAGCTCGAGCACGTCGGCCGGCAGGCCGGTCGCCCGCAGCGCATCCTCGACGTCCTGCAAGAGCGCCTGGCTGTGCGCCTGGACCGGGAACAGATTGACGCCGATACGATTGAGCATGAGCCCTTCGGCATGCCAGGCCGCGGTCTGCGCGCAGGCGCTCGCGATGATCCAGCGGCCGACCTCGGGAGCGATGGAGCTTTCGGCCAGCGCCTCGATGAAGGCCGCCGGTGCGATCAGGCCGCGCTGCGGGTGTCGCCAGCGCAGCAAGGCCTCGGCGCCGACCACGGCATTGTCGGCGAGCCGGACTTGCGGCTGAAAATACAGCTCGAGCTCGTTTTCGGCGAAGGCCCGCCGCAGCTCGACCCCGAGTCCGCGCCGGGCCTGCGCCCTGGCCCGCAAGGCGGGGAGGAAGAACCGGTAGGTCTGGCCGCCTTCGGACTTCGCCTGGTACAGCGCCAGATCCGCATTGGCGATGAGCTCGTCAGCCTGCGCGGCATCGCTGGGCGCGATGGCGATGCCGGCACTGCTGCCCAGATGCAGCACGTTGCCGTTGACATCGAAGGGATCCTTGAGCCGCTTCAGGATCAAGTCGACGATTTCCGCGATCACGCGCGGGTCTCCGCAATCCGGCACGATAATGACGAACTCGTCGCCGCCGAGCCGGCACACCTTGGCGGGCCGAACGAGATCGTTGGTGACTTCGATGAAGCGCTGGCAGACCTCGATCAGCAGCTGGTCGCCGGTCGAATGACCCAAGGTGTCGTTGACGTCCTTGAAGCCGTCCAGATCGAACAGGGCGATGGCGACCGGGCTCTGCTGGCAGACGGCCAGCAGACGCCCCAGCTCCTTCTGCAGGGACAGGCGATTGGGCAGGCCGGTCAAGGGATCATAGTGCGCCAGCCGGCTGAGCTGCTCCTGCGCCCGCTTGCTCTCGGTAATGTCCTCGTAGGCGCGCGCCACCCCGCGCACGGTGCCGTCGATGTTGTACATCGGCGCCGCCGCGACCCTGACCTGGAGCAAGGAGCCGTCCTTGCGGGCTCGCGTCAATTCCACATTGTGGATGGTCTCGCCGTTGACGGCGCGCTCGAACAAGGTCTGCGATTCGGCGAACCCGTCAGCCGGCGTGAGCCTGCTGGGCATGCCGATCACCTCGGCGGCGGAATAGCCGAACATCTTCTCGGCGGTCCGGTTCCACAGCATGGTCTTGCGTTCGAGATCGCAGCACACGATCGCCACCGGCGAGGCGTCGATGACGGCGGCCAGCGTGTCCTTCGCCTGCCTGATCTCGTCGGCCGCGCAGTGGGCCTCCTGGGAGCGGCGCTCCAGCGCCAGTGCCATGCGGTTGAAATCGTCGGCGAGCGTTCCAACCTCGTCCTGCGAGCACACCGCGCTGCGGTGGCCGAGCTCGCCGGACGCCAGCAACGAAGCGTCCCTTCCCAGCTGGCGCAAGGGCCGGATGAGGCGTCCTGAGAGAACCCAGGCGATGCCGAAGCCGATGACGAGCGTGCCGACGAGGAAGGCCGCGGCCATCGCCAACCGAAAGGCTGTGGTCGCAAAGGCGAGATTTTTCGGCATGCCGACGACGACCAGCCAGGGGGCGCGGTGCACGGTGGTAAATGCGCTCATCCGCTCGACGCCGTCGGATTGAGACCAGAACGAGACGTCGCTGCCCTCCTTCTCGCCAAAGTGGCTCGCCAGGTGCGGCCAGCTGCTGACATCGCGCCCGATCCATCGCGCGCTGTCCACGCTGCGGGCGATCACGATGCCCTTCTGGTTGACGACCGTGACAATGGTGCCGGCAGGCAGCTGCTTGATGCGCAGCACATCCTGAAAATGCTCGAGCTGGGTACCGGCACCGAGCACCGCGAGCAGCCGGCCGGCCTCGTCCTTTATCGGCCGGGCGACACTGAGGATCCAGCGGTGCGTCCAATCCCCGAACACCACGTCGCCGATCGACAAGCTCTCACCGGCCAGGACCTGCTCGAAAAAGGCATGCCCGTTGGCGCGCGGTCGACCGATGGCCGGATCGCCCGACATCCCGATGTTGGCTCCATCGGGAGAAAAAATCGCGAGATGGGAATCGAAATCGGGAAGCCGGCCTTTGACCTTGCGCAGCAGCTTGTCGTTCTCCTGGGTGTCGCGCGGATCGGTGGAGACCGCCTCGCTCAGCCCGGTGAGGAGACTCTCGAGATCGCCGATATGATCGTCGATCTGGGCCGCGAGAACGCGGGCTTCGCCGATGGCCTGCGCGATCGCGGTCGCCTGATCGCTGCGCCATCGAATCCAGATACCGGCCCCGATCAGGACGGTGAATGGAATGACGGTGGCGATCACCAGGGCCCAAAGCCGCGATCGAATGCTGCGCAGCACCCGCGTTTCCCCTGCAGACGTAATCTGCTTGCCGACCCGACGGCCATTGCGTTGCACGGCCGCCATATCCGTAGATTTACCGGCCCGTCGCCTCTACCTAGCGAAACACCCTTCCGTGACGGTTGCGAAAGTGCGGCGCACGCCTGATCTTTTTGTTTACGATGAATGGTGCGTTAATTCTTCCCGACCTTTGGAAACGGACGCGGCTTTCGCATTGAGGCGGTGGCGCTCTACTGGCCGAGCCGGCGCAGCATGGCATTGACCTCGAGGTCGGGTGCCGGCGTGCAGGCGCCTTCGCGCTTCATGATGCAGACATCATCGTCCTCCTCGCCGCTGCAATCCTGCAGCTGATATTGCGCCATGAAGTCGGCGAGGGACGCGCGCGTCAGGATGATGGCATTGAAGGCGGGCGTCGATTCTTGCGCGCTGTCCTGATCGTCCGCCAGCGCATAGATCGGCACGTCGCGATGCAGATGGGCGTAGCCTCCGGTCGCGGCCCAGTCGTGATTGTAGAACAGCACGCCGCACAAATCCGGCTCTTGGGCGAGCCGGAACGAAGCCGCGACCACATCGCCGGCCTCGAACCATTCATCCTTGAATCCGGGCGCGAAGGCGAGCGCCGCCGAGGTGCCGACCCAGAGCGCAGCCCCCGCCGCGACCAGCGCCCGGCCGGCCTGCTGCGATCCCGGCAGCAGGCGCATGCGTTCGATCAGGTCCGCCGACCCCATGGCCGCCACCAGGGCGAGGCAGGCGAAGGCCGGAAACACGAACCGGTACTCCTTGTGCGGGATCGCCATGTGGCTCGCGATGATGACCAGCGCCACCGCGATCCAAAGCACCGAGGCGCGCGCGCGCAGCAGGATCAGCGCCGTCATGGCGGGCAGTGCACCCGCCCAGGTGTCGGCCAGCTGCTCGAAGAAATAGCCCGGTGACTCGACCCCGTAGATCGAGGCCTTGCCGTCGATCAGGTCGATATGCAACGCCGCCAGATAGGAGGAAAACGGCGCCCCCCAGTACAGCCAATCCGCGATACCGAACGCGAGCAGCGGCGCAAGCCCGCCGACCGCCAGGGGAAACCAGCGCCCGCGCAGGTCGGAGCCACCGAGCCAGACCGCGATCACCAGCAGCCCCGGCCCCAGATGGAAGCGCAGCATCAAGGCGAGCCCCAGGCAAAAGCCGATCGCCGCCAGGCGGCGAAATTGCAGGAGCTCCGCCGGCACCGAGGAGAGTGCCAGCGCCACCATCAGGAAGGTCGTGGCAACCGCTTCGGTCAGCGGCCGCCCGGCGAAATAGACGAGCTCGAACCATGTCGCCGCCACCAACCCCGCCATCAGGGCATGGGTCCGGCTGGTTTGCTGACCCATGCGGTAGACCGCCGCGACCCCCAGCAGCGAGAGCGCAGCGAGCGCGGCGCGCGCCACCAGCAAATAGCCCTGCGGCCCTCCCACCATGGGCTCGGCGAGCCGGAACAGAACCGCCAGCATGAAGGGCAGGACCGGCGAGCGGATGCCGTCGCGAAATTCCCACGGCACCACCCCGTACCCGAAGGCAATGCGGTGGGCCTGCTCGAGCAGCTGGAAATTCTCGTCCGGATGGTGCAGGCCCGGGAACCAGACGATGGCGGCGAGCCGCAGCACGAGCGCGAGCGCCAGCACGGCGAGCAGCGTTCGGTCGGCCAGAACAGCGGCCAAGCGCTCGAGGACCGGCGGGCGCTTGTTGACGATCATATGCATGGGAAACGCGGGGAAGGATTGCGAGGCGGCGCCATCGACCCTAGGGGAACTGCCGTCGAAGTGGCAACCGATTTCGCGGGCGTGAAGGTGACAAAGTCGCAGCAGCGCTTCTGGGGTGCCGCCCCGGGTTGTATCTTGGCCGCCTGCCGGTGATAATCTTCAGAACTCAAGAGTGGCCGCGGGATCGTCCGGAAAAGCCATCCGGAATTCACGCCGCCAACAAATCGGGGGAAACGAATGCGCGCGAATGGAAAGACTTTGGCTCTGGCTGGCGCGGCGATCTCGGTGCTTTTCCTGGGGCTCGGCGGCGCCTCGATGATGGCGACCGGCCAGCCGGCACCGGCGCCCGGCGCGTCGGCGGCCGGCGGGCCGCCCAAATACAAATACGATCCAACTTGGCCCAAGGAATTGCCGAACAAATGGACGTTCGAGGGCATAACCGGAATGTATGTCGACAAGAACGACGTGATCTGGGTGCTCAACCGTCCGCGCGATTTCGACGAGAAGGAGAACGCGGCCGCCGTCAATCCGCCGGCGGGCGAATGCTGCGTGCCGCCGCCGGCCGTGCTGGCGTTCAATGCCGCCGGCGACCTGCTGCATGCCTGGGGGGTGCCGAATTCGGTTCCGGGCTGGCCGAAATCCGAGCACACGATCTTCACCGACCGCGCCGGCAACGTCTATATCGGCGGCGCGCAGGCCGGCGACGGGCTCTTGAAATTCACCGCCGACGGAAAGTTCATCTCCGACTTCGGGCACCGCGGTCCCGCCGGCGAAGGGGCGGGACAGAAGCAGGACAATCAGCAGACCGATCTGTTGTTGCGCGGCGTCGCGGCCGCGACCCTGGACGAGGACGCCCACGAGCTCTACATCGCGGACGGCTATCTCAACCGGCGCGTGATCGTGTTCGATTCCGAGACCGGCAAGTTCAAGCGCGGCTGGGGCGCCTACGGCAAGCCGCTCGCCGAGATCGACAACAACCCGCAGCCGCCGCACGATCCGAAGGGGCCGCCGGCGGCGCAATTCAAGTCGCCGGTCCATTGCGTGCGCATCGCCAATGACGGGCTCCTGTACGTTTGCGATCGCGCCGGCGACCGCATCCAGGTCTTCACCAAGCAGGGCAAGTTCCTCAAGGAATTCTTCATCGCCAACGACACGCTGCGCGGCGGCTCGGCCGGCTCGGTCGATTTCTCGCCCGATCCGGAGCAGAAATACATCTTCGTCGCCGACATCGTGAACAATGTGGTGTGGGAGCTGGAGCGCGAGACCGGAAAGATCGTGGACAAGATCGGCCATCACGGCCACGCCGGCGGGCAATTCCATTTCGTCCACGTCGCCACCATGGACTCCAAGGGCAACCTCTATACGGGCGAGGTGGATTCCGGAAAGCGGGTGCAGAAGTTCGTGCCGGTGCGGTAGGTCGTTTCAGGAAAGCGGCGCCGGGCTTGTTGTCGAGACCCCTCGCCCCCGACGCCGCTTCTCGCCCGCCGCGGATTGCTTCCCTGCGCGGCGAATCGGCATTATATTCTCCGCAAGGGGTGCGGAGAATGAGCTATTCGCTCATCGAGAAAGCGCTAGAACATTGACTTCAAACAGAAAAATAATGCAGCCGCATTCTATTCCGACGCATTTATAATAACGTATTTGTTATTGAAATATTCACGGATTATAGGCTATACCTTATCGGGTGAAGGATGCCATCCGCCATCTCGACAAGCGTTTCGCTGCGCTGCGCCCGCTCGCCAAAGGTACCCGTCCTCCCAAAGGCTGGCTGCGTGCCGTCAGGGACGCGCTCGGCATGACCACCGCTCAATTCGCCCGCAGGCTCGGTGTCTCCCAGCCCAGGATCATAGAGCTCGAGAAATCGGAGGTAACCGGCGGCGTAACGCTGCATACGCTGCAACGGGCTGCGGAAGCGCTCGGGTGTCGTCTCGTGTATGCGCTGGTGCCGGAGCGGCCGCTTGCCGAAACGGTCCGTGATCGCGCGAAGCTTGTCGCCGAGGGCCAGCTTGCATCCGTCGAGCACACCATGCGGCTGGAGGATCAAGCCGTTGCAGACACCAAGGCACGGGCGGAACTGCGCCGCCGCTCGATCGAGAGCTTGCTGGCTCGCCCCGCCCGCCTTTGGGATGAGAAATGACGGACCCGTTCGAAGCCGATGACGCCGCAACACCGCTGACGCCGGAGGAACGAGACGGACTGATCCCGACACATGTGACGCTGCGCAGCGAGCTCAACGAGCTCGAGCAGCAAAACATCCTGGAGGCGGATCGCTGGGCTTTCGGCCGTAAACGAAATGTGGTGGACGATGTGTTCCTTCGCGGGCTCCATCGTCGAATGTTCGGTCGAGTGTGGCGATGGGCGGGAGAATATCGCACCTCCGAGCGCAATCTCGGCATCGAGCGCCATCGAATCGGGCCGGAGCTTCGGCAGATCATCGACGACGCACGCTACTGGCTCGAGCGTCGTTCCTATCCGCCCGATGAATTGGCGGTTCGGTTTCATCATCGGTTGGTCGCGGTGCATCCGTTTCCCAACGGCAACGGCCGGTGGTCGCGTCTCGCGGCGGACCTGCTGATCGTCCAGCAAGGAGCCGACCGGTTCACCTGGGGTCGCGCCGATGTCCAGGCCGGCAGCCATGCAAGGCGAGCGTACATCGAGGCCCTTCATGCCGCCGACAATCATGATCTGGCGCCGCTCATCGACTTTGCCAGGTCGTAAAAATGGCGGATACGGCCATCCGGCAATCTCGCGACCCGCGTTCAACAAATGACGCGCGGAACTCGCTGGTGCGAACAGCGAGACCACCCTACTGCAACAACTTCAATTGATCGCAAAGCAGTAGAACAACCCCGCCCCGCCGGTGCTCACCAGCGCTTCCTGGCTGCAGCCGCGGCTCGGGTGCGCCGAGTTCCACGAGGTGTTGCCGCCGCCGGTGCGGTCGGAGTGGCCGACCTGGGCGGAGCCGGTGCTGCTGCTGGTCCAGTTGTTGCAGGTGTGGTCGGCGCTGTCCGTATAGGCGCGGCCGTCGGTCTGCGAGCCGGTGAGCATATCGTGCCGGTTGGGGGTGTCGCCGGCGCCGTTGATCACGTTGCCGTTCTCGTCGAGCGCCGATTGCTTGAACAGATTGCTGCCGAGCCGTGCGAGCTCGATGGTGTCGCCGTTGAGCTCGGCGAGATCAGCCGCGATCGGCAGCTTCTTGGAATTGTGCCACGGCCCCTGCCCGATCCGGTCGCGCGCGTTGACGGCGGGCACACCGGGGCGCGCCTGGGTGCTCAGATAGGCGTGCCAGATCTTGTTGCCGCCGCCGACCGCCGCCGCCAGCCGCTGGCAATGGGCGTCGGCGCCCTCGAGGCCACCGAGATCGCCGCCCTTGCCGATCCCCACGCTGGTCACGAAGAAGCTCATCGGGAAAGGCTGCGGCCCCGGCGCCTGGGCGCGCGCCAGCGAGGGGCCGAGCACCATCGGCAGCGTGCAGGCGGCGACAATCCACGGGTTCATGGGCATCTCCTGATGGCGATGATCGAGGCCGCGCGTCTCAATCGGCGGCGAAGCAATAGAACATGCCGACCCCATGCGAGCGGGTCAGCGCCTCCTGGCTGCAGCCGCCGGTCGGATGCGCCGAATTCCACGATCCGTTGCCGCCGCCATTGCGATCCGAAAGGCCGACCTCGGCCGCCGCCCCGGTGACGTTGCCGCGGATCTGTCCGCTGCCCTCGGCACTGCTCGTCCAATTGTTGCAGGTGCGGTCGACGCTCGCATCCGTGTAGGCACGGCCATCGGTGGTCGAGCCGGTCAGCATCTCGTGCCGGTTGGAGTTGGGATGGCTGGACGCGTACGCCCAGGTGCGGTCCGCCGGATCCGGATTGTCGTTGAGGCCCGCAACGATCTCGCCCTTCTCGGTGAGCGCCGACAGCTTGGTCACATTGTTGCCGAGCCGGGCGAGCTCGATGGTGTCGCCGTGCAGGTCGGCGAGGCCTTTGGCGATCATGTCGCCCTTGAAATTGTACCAGGGGCCCTGTCCGATGCGGTCACGGGCATTGATGGCGGACTGGCCGTCGCGCGGCTGCGTGCTCAGATAGGCGTGCCAGGTGCGGCTGCCGGCCCCGGCCGCGGTGGCGAGCCGCGCGCAGTGCGCATCGGCGCCCGCCACGCCGCCGAGGTCGCCGCCCTTGCCGATCGGGACGCTGGTGATGAAGAAGGTCATGGGATGCGGCTGCGCGGGGGCCGGCTGCTGAGCCAGCGCAAGCGAAGAACCCAGCAGGATCGTCGATCCCGCGGCAAGCCAAGCGGCCATTGTCATCTGCGTCGACCCCCCGCCGTTTCTGGAAAAGTTGCCCGATGGCGCAGGGTAGCGAGGGGACGCCACGGGCTCAAGATAGGCCGGCCGTGCGTTCTTGGGCCGCGGCGGGCGGTTTTCGGCGCAATTTCGGGCGGCGCGCCATGGGCTAAAACTCGGGATACGGCGAAATTATGCAACATAACCTTTTGTTTGCCCCCTATATGATGGGCGCGGCTACTGTGTGGTGCATTTTTGCATGGATTACTTTCGGCTAGCGCCCACTTTTCGTTTGTTTTTCGCTTGCCTCGCCTCATAAACTTTGTGTAAATACAGGTCTTCCCTCTTTGGGAAATCTCCAAGCTGTCAGTCTTGCCCCGCCAATTGGCGGGGCTTTTTTTGCCTTGCCGGGTGCCGGCTACCCGCAGGGGCATCGCCTCTTGCCTCAGCGCCCGGATGCATGAATATGCCGAAAGCGGTGCGCTGCTTGGTAAGATATCGCCTGCTGCAAACTCCCGGAAACTTTCAGAAACTCCACAAATCTCTCGGGCAGAATGGCATCGCCGACCACCGCCGAAGTTCCGGTCCTGATCGTCGGTGGCGGCCCGGTCGGCCTCGCGCTCGCGGCCGATCTCGGCCTGCGCGGCGTCGCCTGCCTGCTGATCGAGCAGGGTGCCGGGCCCCCCGACCATCCGCGCGCCTCCGCCATCAATGCCCGCTCGATGGAGTTCATGCGCCGCTTCGGGGTCGCCGACGCGGTGCGGGCCGCCTCGGCGCCGGAGGACTTTCCGCACACCGCGCTCTATTGCACCAGCCTGAACGGCTTCGAGATCGCCCGCATCGAGCGCCCGCATCACGGCGGAGCGGGGCCGACGCCGGAAAGCCCGGAGCGGCCCCAGCGCTGCAATCAGCTTTGGCTCGATCCAATCCTGCGCGACCTCGCCGCGAGCCAGGCCGGCGTGGAGTTGCGCTACCGCTGCCGGTTCGAGTCGCTGCGGCAGGAGAGCGACCGGGTCATTGCCAGTGCCCATGATCTCGCAAGCGACCGGCCGCTCGAGGTCATCGCGCAATACGTAGTCGACTGCAGCGGCGGGCACAGCCCGATCCGGCGCGCCTTCGGCATTGCCATGAGCGGCTCGTCCTATGTGGGCCACAACCTGAGCATCTTCGTGCGCGCCCCCCGCTTGTGGGAGCACCACCCGATGGGCAAGGCCGCCCTGATCAGTTTTGTCGAGCCGGCCGGGCTGTGGCGCAATCTGGTGATCCTGGACGGTCGCGAGCTCTACCGCTTCGGCGTATCCGGCAAGCCCTTCTTCGATGCGCCCGAGGCGGTGGATGCGGATCGCCTGTTCGAGGAGGTGGTTGGCAAGCCGGTGCCGCACGAGGTGATCTCGATCCGCCGCTGGACCGCGCGCAACGTGGTGGCGGATACCTATCGGGTCGGCCGGGTCTTCCTCGCCGGCGATGCCGCCCATCTCAATCATCCGGCCTCGGGGCTCGGGCTCAATACCGGTCTCGGCGATGCGGTCGATCTGGCCTGGAAGCTCGCGGCCACGCTCGCGGGCTGGGGCGGCAGCGGCCTGCTCGATTCCTACCCGATCGAGCGCCATCCGGTGGGGGTGCGCAATGTCGGCCATGCCAGCATGACCTTCGACACCGATCGGACCCAGAACCCTCATCCGGAGATTGCGCTTGCCACCGCCGCGGGCGCCGCGGCGCGCCACGCTATGGGCGAGGCGATCGTGCGCACGCAGACCCGCAAATTCATCACCGACGGGATCGCGCTGGGCTACCGCTATGATCCCTCGCCGATCTGCTGGCCGGAGCAAGGGCCGGCCCCGCCGCTCACCATCAGCGACTATCATCCGACATCCTATCCGGGCAGCCGGGCGCCGCACGCCTGGCTCAGCCCCGGGCGCTCGACCATCGACGCCTTCGGCCAAGGCTTTACCCTGGTGCGGCTGGGCGGCGACGCCCCGGACCCTTCCCCGATCGAGCAGGCCTTCGCCGCACGGCGGGTGCCGCTCGCCATCATGACGATCGCGGACCCGGCGATCGGCGCGCTCTATGAGCGGCGCCTCGTCCTGGTGCGGCCCGACGGCCACGTGGCATGGCGCTCCGACGCGCTGCCCGCAGACCCGTCCGCGCTGGTCGCGCGTGTGCGCGGTGGCGCCTGACGCACGACCCGATAGAATGAGGGCAGAGCGCTCCCGCGCCGGAGACGATGTCGCAACACGCGAGGGCGGCCGGAAATGCCAAGGAGGAAGCCCGCAACCACGCCGGCAGCGGCCGGCCCCCGCAGCCTGCCGGTCTATCTCAAGCTCGAGATCGGCGGTGGATCGAAGCGTGCGCTGGTGCAGGCGCTCGACCGGGAGGGCTGCTATATCGGGCAGTGCGCGCGGGAGATGATCGCGCGCGCGAGCTTCGCCCCGGCTGACAGTCCCCACACCGTCAAGCTCGCGCGCGTGCAGCTGAGCACGCTCGGCGTCACCGACTGGGTGACGTGGAGCGACGTCCTCAAGGCCGCCGCGAAGCTCGGGGCCGAGAAGGTGCCGGCTGAGGCGGCCGTGCGGCTGGCGCTCGAGCTGCCCGACCAGCAGCCCGGCGACCACTTCTGGATCCTGATGGATCCGATCGGCGGACCGGACGGCGAGCCCTACGTGTTCTATCTGGCCTCCCACGACGACGGCGAGCGGCGGCTGCTCGGCCGCTATGTCAGCACCATCCGGCGATTTTATCCGCACCGCGAGATCGTGTTCGGGTTGCCCGGGTAAAGTCGGTAGCCCGCACTCCTGTCGGTCGGACCTTAGCGGCCTATCGCCTTAGGATCCGTCGGCGGCCCGTCGTACGCCTTGGCGAACTCGACCAGCGGCAGGATGGGACTGATCCCTTCACCCTGGCTGTCGAAGCCTTGCACGGTCAGTAATTGTCCCGATTTCAGCCGGCCGATCAATTGCCCGGTCGCTTCGTAGTCGGCTATGCAGCCGTTGCTGAGGCAGACGATGTAGGGCGCAGTCAGCGGCTGGCCATTGTCGACAATCACCTGAGTGCCCTGCGGTATCTGCATCCCGAGCGGGAGAGTCACCCGAAGAACCTTTCTTGCTCCGCTCTTGGGTTCAACCAGCACGGCTGCAACCATGGGCGGGGCCCGCTCCCAACCGCCCTTCCTTTCCGGTGAAGTACACCACCGGCCCATCTTTTTTCAGGCAGAGTTTGGTCCAGGGCGAATAGCTCAAAGAGCCTCCGCTCCTGAGCTGTCGCTCGAGCTCGCCTGAAGCGTGGTCGCCTCGTTCGGGAAGCTGCTCCTGCAGCTCATCAACGAGTTTCACCTCATTCGATGGCGGCCCGCCATAGGCCTTCGCGAAATCATCGAGCGGCAGGACGAGGCTTATCGCGTGGCCCTTACTGTCGATGGCCTGCACCACCAGCTTCTGGCCGTTCCGCAGCTTACCGATCAGCGCAGCACCGGTCTCGAAGTCCGCCACGCAGCCTTTGCGGAAGCAAGCCGCATAGGGCGCCTTCAGCGGCTTGCCACCATCAACAATGAGGCGGGCGCCCTGCGGCAGCTGCATCCCGATCGGAACCACGACATGAAGGACCTCGCGCGCGTTCCCCTCCGGCTGCGTCAGGATCGCAGCAACGATCGGCAGGCCGGCCTCGTTGCGTCCAAACCTCGCCGTTTGGCAGACGGGTTTGCCATTCGCGTCCGGACCAGCCGGGCAGAACTTCGTCCAGGGCGAAAAAATCAATTTCGGGGTCGGCGATTGTCCTGCCGCCGGGTCCGGAGAAACGCCCAAGAGCGGCACCAGCAACAGCAAGCTTGCGATGCAACCAACCCTCCGCCAAATCGCGGCAAAACAGGACCGGTTGTGACGGCGCGGCATTGTCAGCCCCTCGCTTTTCGGCGGCAGCTCAGGGTCCCCTGGCGCCTGCACATCCGCGGGCGCCCGCAGTCGGCAACCGGCCGCAGCGCCTCACGCCGGCTTGTCCTCCACGGCCGCCTCGCTGCGGCGCACCTTGGGGCGGCCGTTCTTGCGGATGTCCTGGCGGGTCACGTAATCGATGATCATGACATTGTCCTGGCTGCCGGAGCGGTGGCCCATCATGATCATCGGTCCGTCGCCGGAATTGACCAGCTGATAGAACGAGCCGCCCGTGATCAGCGCCGCCATGCCGGGCTTGAGCACCGCCGCGCCGCCGTCCGGGAACCGCATGGTGCATTCGCCCTGGAAGCAGGTGAAGACCTGGTCCTCGTTGTGGCAGTGCAGCTCGTCATGGTCGCCCGGGTTGGGATAATAGTGCACCCAGGCATGCAGCTTGCGGGTGTTCATCACCACGGTGCGCTTCTTCTCGCGCAGCGCGATCGCCTTCGGATCGATGATCTCGATTCCCATGGAAGTCCTCTCCAGCTATTTGCGCGCGAGCGTGCCCCAGGCGACGTAGGTCTCGCCCTTGTAGCCGCCGACCCATCCCCAGACCAGCTTTTCGCCCGCCGGCGTCACCGTCAGGGTGCCGTCGATGCAGCCGCCGCCGCTGTTGATGCCGCCGTGCGTAATGGCCTCGGTGTAAAAGACATAGCCGTTGGCGGCGCCCGCGCGCGTGAGCTTGCCGCCGCATTTGAGCTCCGGATACTCGGTCTCGGCCGAATTCGCCGAAATCGTCATGATCACGCTGCACCCGGTCTGGCCCTTGTTC
>DASYFD010000152.1:0-2377 GCA_036498625.1 Xanthobacteraceae bacterium
GTCATATTTTTCCGACATGGTCTTCATCGCCGCCAGCACCTCGGGCAGGCGTGCGCGCGGGATCGTGCCGTCCATGCAGTAATAGTCGGGCGAGATGCGGCCGACGGCCGGAAAGGCCGCCTTGCGGCCGGCCCAGAACAGGAGACGCTCCTGCTCGGACTGCGAGACGCGGCAGTTAACCGCTTTGCATTCGTTCGCGATCGCCTCGACGCGCGCGATCAGATGATCGACCTCCGCGCCCGGCCCGTCGAGCTCGACGATCAACAGCGCCTCGACATCGAGCGGATAGCCGGCGTGGACGAACTCCTCCACCGCGTGGATGGCGGGCTTATCCATCATCTCCATGCCGCCCGGAATGATGCCGGCGCCGATGATGCGCGAGACGCATTCGCCCGCATCCTCCGAGGTCGGGAAGCCGACCAGCACCGCGCGTGCGGTCTCCGGCTTCTTGAGGATGCGCACGGTCACTTCCGTGACCACGCCGAGCAGCCCTTCCGAGCCGGTGATCAGGCCGAGCAGGTCGTAGCCCGCCGCATCGAGCTCCTTGCCGCCGATGCGCAGCACCTCGCCGGTGATCAGCACGATCTCGCAGCCGAGCACGTTGTTGGTGGTCATGCCGTATTTCAGGCAATGTACGCCGCCGGAATTTTCCGAGATGTTGCCGCCGATGGTGCAGGCGATCTGCGACGAGGGATCGGGCGCGTAGTAGAAGCCGGCATGCGCCACCGCGTTCGACACCGCCAGATTGGTCACGCCCGGCTCTACCACCGCCACGCGGTTCTCGTAGTCGATTTCGCGGATGCGGTTGAACTTGGCCATGCCGAGCAGCACGCCGTCGGCGAGCGGCAACGCCCCGCCCGACAGCGAAGTCCCCGCCCCCCGCGGCACCACCTTGATGCCTTGGTCGTGGCAAAACCGCAGGACCTGCGACACCTGCTGGGTCGTCTCCGGCAACACCACCACCATGGGACGCTGGCGGTAAGCGGTAAGTCCGTCGCTCTCATAGGGCCGCATCTCGCGCTCGCCGGCGATGACGCCCTCCCCGTGCACGATCGTGCGCAGCGCCGCGACAATGCGCTCCCGGCGGCCGAGAACGGCGCTGTCCGGCTCCGGCATCGTCACAGACATAGGGTCACTCCTGGCTGTTCCTTCCATGCAACGATACCAGCCATTTGACGGTTGACACAAAGGGCTGGCAAAACCTGTGCGGAACTTGGCCGCGCGGGCCGGGTTCTAGGGCGGCGGCGGAAACACTCAAGGAACGGGAGATCGTGCATGAAATCGACATTGGCGATGGTGGCTCTAGCCGTGGCCACGATGGCGCAGGCGGCTCAGGCGCAGGATGTCGCCGCCGGGGAGCAGTCCTTCAAGAAGTGCCTCCCCTGCCATTCCATCGGCGAAGGCGCGAAGAACAAGGTCGGGCCCGAGCTCAACGGCCTTGACGGCCGCCATTCCGGCACCGCCGCGGGCTACAGCTATTCCGAGGCCAACAAGAATTCCGGCATCACCTGGGATGAGGCGCAATTCAAGGACTACATCAAGGACCCGAAGGCGAAGATCCCGGGGACCAAGATGATTTTCCCGGGCATCAAGAACGAGACCGAAGTCAACAACCTCTGGGCCTATCTCAAGCAGTTCGACGCCGAGGGCAAGAAGAAGGGGAGCTAAGCCCCTCAAACCAAATCTTCGAGAACCGGGCGCTTGCGGCCTTTGACCCCCGTCAAAAACTCCGCAGGCGCGATCAGTATCTTGGTACTGCGAGCGCGAGCGCTCAGGGGAGGAGATTTGCAATCATGATCAAGGATATCGTCGTCAATCTCGGGCTGGGCGAGCAAGACCCTGCCGGCAATTTTGCCATATCGGTCGCGGAGACTTTCGAGGCGCATATCCTCGGCGTCGCGGTCGCCTACGAGCCGGTGATCGTCGGCAGCGTGATGGGCGGGATTCCCGCGGAGTTCATCGAGTCCCAGCGCTCCGAGGCTGACACCAAAGCGCGCGCCGCCATCGCCCACTTCGAGCAAAACGCCAAGCGCTCCGGCCTCTCATTCGAAACGCGCGTTCTCTCCACGAGCATCTCCGGCGCCGCCGACCAGCTCGGCCAGATCGGCCGCCGCTTCGACCTGATCGTGGTTGGCCAGGCCAACCGGGATGAAGCCGGCGCCGACGACATCGTCGACGAGGGTGTGCTGTTCGAATCCGGCCGGCCGGTGCTTTTCGTGCCTTTCATCCAGAAGGCCGGGCTCGCGCTCGACCGCGTGATGATCTGCTGGGACGGCAGCCGCGCCGCCACTCGCGCCGTCGCCGACGCCATGCCCTTCCTGCACAAGTCGAAGCAGGTCGAGGTCGTCATCATCGCCACAGGCCGGCCGAAGAGCGA
>DASYFD010000153.1:0-1677 GCA_036498625.1 Xanthobacteraceae bacterium
CCGCCGTTGGAGCGCATGATCGACAGATCGCCGCGGAACCCGATCTCGCCCAGGCTCGATTTCAGGCTGCGCACATAGCCCCCGACCTTGGGGCCGATATAGGCGTTCACCACCGTGGTCGAGATGCGCTCGAACTCGCGATATTCGCGCAGGATCTCGTGCGACAGCGAGAGGTAGGCATCGGGCAGCATGGTGCGCACGATCTCGCCGGCGACGCGCTCATGCTCGGGATTGGAATACGAATGCAGGAAGCAGACGGCGACCGATTCCACCCCGGCATCGGCGAGCGTGCGGCAGGCCTCCTCGACGCTGGCGCGCCGGAGTGGCGCATGAATGTCGCCGGACGCCAGCATGCGCTCCTCGGCCTCGAGGGTGAAGCGGCGGGACACCAGCGGGCGATGCTTGTGGAACAGCAGATTATAGGCCTCGGGCCGGTTGCCGCGGCCGATGATGTACACGTCGCGGGTGCCGCGGGTCACGATCAGGCCGGTTGCCGCGCCCTTGCGCTCGATCAGGGTATTGATGGCAATGGTCGAGCCGTGGATGAGCTCGTCGATAGCGGCGGATTTGAGCCCGCTCTTGTTCAGGCAATCAATGATGCCCTGGACCAGGTGGGCCGGCGTGGTCAGGCTCTTGGCCTGCACGAAGGCGCCCGCCGCCTCGTCGAAGCCGATGAGATCGGTGAATGTTCCGCCAATATCGATTGCAACGACGAGCACGCAGATCCTCCCCGCCGTCCCGTCATATTGCATGCCGCGGTCAAACCTGAGCGACAAGGCAACGGGGTTTCGGACTTTTGGACGCAGCCTTTTGGCTATAACTGCATCGATCCGTCAAGGCGGGATTTACCGGCGGGAACGCCCCGTGCAAGCCTCCGCCGCATTTGACGGCGCAACGCAAAATTTACGCCCGCCCTTCTGGACGCCGCCGGATCCGTGTAATCACCAACGTCTCGATCCGCAATTCCACACCCTCCGGACCCCGCATGGGACCAAAACCAGCACCGCGTGCCACCCTGGCACGTCCCAGCGTCCGGCTCGCGGCCGATATCGGCGGCACCTTCACGGACATCGCGGTTTTCGATGACCGCTCCGGCAAGCTTGTTTTCGGCAAGGCGCTGTCGACGCCCGCCCGGCTGGTCGACGGCATCAGCGCCGGCGTGGAGAAGGCCGGCAGCGACTACGCCTCGGCGGGCCTGTTCCTGCACGGCTCGACGGTCGCCATCAATACGGTGCTGGAGCGCACCGGCGCCCGCACCGCGCTCATCATCACGCAAGGCTTTCGCGACATCTACGAGATCGGCCGCATCAACCGGCCGGACGCCTACAATCTGTTCTTCCAGAAGCATGTGCCGCTGGTGGAGCGGGCGCTGCGTTTCGAGGTCGCGGAACGGGTGCTGGCCGACGGCGAGATCGACCGGCCGCTCGATGAAGCCGAGATCGCGCGGCTGGGCGAGCGGCTTGCACAGAGCGGGATCGAGGCCTGCGCGATCCTGTTCCTCAATTGCTACGCCAAGCCCGAGCACGAAGCCCGCGCCAAGGCGATCCTGGAGGCCAACCATCCCGGCATGTTCGTCTCGGCTTCCCATGAGCTGAGCCAGGAATACCGCGAGTTCGAGCGCTGCTCGACCGTGGTGGCCAATGCCTATATCGGCCCGAAGGTGCGCCGCTATATCGG
>DASYFD010000154.1:0-2816 GCA_036498625.1 Xanthobacteraceae bacterium
GACCACCACGTTGATAGGCCGGGTGTGCAAGCGCGGCGACGCGTTCAGCTTACCGGTACTAATCGCTCGTTTGGCTTGATCGCTCTTATCTTCAATGCGCATCGCTTGAAGCGTATGGACGACAGACACCAAACGTTGATCTAATGTTGATCCAGACGTTGATCTAATGTTGATGTTGCAAGACCAGCTTGTGCGGAAGCCGCAGCCGGAAATCCGGTCGCGCGCTTCCCTGTCCTTGGCCGGCCTGGTGGTACTAGCGGGGAGCCTGTACCCGATCCCATCCCGAACTCGGCCGTAAAACTTCCCAGCGCCAATGGTACTAAGTCTCAAGACTTGGAAGAGTAGGTCGCTGCCAGGCCTGCCAAGGACAGACACCTCTTCATGATGATCGGTTTCGAAAGCCGCCCGCGGTTTTGCCGCGGGCGGCTTTTTGATTCCTGCCCCCCCGATTCCTTCCGCTTAATCCCCCATCTCCCAGATCACGTCGAGCCGGCGCCGGAAGGCGCCCGGCTTCTCGACGAACAGGCGCGAGGCGATGCGGCGTGCCGCTGCCACATGATCCTTCATGCGTTGCGCGATCGCCGGCGCCAGCCGCGAACGCCAGGGCGCCAATGGCTGGTGCGGCGCTGTCAGGGCGGTCAGCAAGGTCAGGTCCTGATGGCGGCCGAGCCGGTCGCGCAGGCGCTGCGCCTCGCCGACCCACATGCGCCCGAAGCGGGGCCACAGCGGCGCCACCGTCTCCATCTGGTAGCGGTGGTTGACCACGCGTTTGCGCAACTCATGCAGGTCTTCCGGATCGGTCTCCAACCAGCCCCTGGGCAGCGATCGGCGCGTATCCCTGAATCCCTGCGCCAAGCGATCGGCGACATCCGCAAACGTCAAGGTGTGGAGCGGCCAGCGCTCCACCGCGGCCTCGGCCGCCGCCAGCGTGCCGGAGAGGCGCCGCCGCATGTCGCCGGTCAGGACCTGCGTCTCGGCGCTCTGCCGCAGCGCCTCGATGCGGCCCCGGATGGTGGCGAGCGAGCGGGGCGACAGCGTCAAGCCGTGCTTGGCGAGATCATCGAGCGCATCAAGCGCCGATTGGCCGTCGCGCGCACCGCCGAGCGAGCCGGCGAGATCGCGCGCCTCGTTGCGCAGCTGCCGGCCATCCTCGAGAAACGGCTCCAGCATGCGCAGGAACGCGCGCCAGCGCTTCATGGCACGGCGAAACTCGTGCACCGCCACCGCGTCCGTATGCGCCGGATCCTCGATCGCGGCGCGCGCCTCGCTCAGGATATCGCGGGCGACGGCGCGCAGGGCCTCGCCCACCGCCAGTCCCGGCTGCAAGGCAGGCTTGTCGCTCATGTGAAAGTTCTATGAAAATGAGCCCGTAACGGAACCCGACCAAAGCGGGTTTTGCCCACTTTGGCAAGCCGTGCCGCCCTGCCGCGAGGGACCCATAAGGCCGGCCGCGCGCGCCGGGCTATTGTGACACCCGATCATCCTGCATCCGGCACGGCGCCGCGAACACGGCCCTTTTCAATTCCTGTCACGATTGCTACATAGCCGTTACGCGCGGGATCGTTCCCGCGCTTGCCATTTCCGCGGGGTGGAGCAGCCCGGTAGCTCGTCAGGCTCATAACCTGAAGGTCGTAGGTTCAAATCCTACCCCCGCAACCAGATAAGCCCGGCAGAACAGGCGGTTAGGCCTGCGCTGCCGGGCTGTTTCATGTCGGCCCTCCGCATGCGGCCTTATGGGCGCAACACAGGCGTCACGGGTTTTTGCCGGTGCGGAGCAGGTCAGGGTGAGCCTTTGCGGATCGCTGGTGCCCGGCTCGCGTCTTCACCAACCTGTGCCCTCCGGTTTTGAAGAATCCGGCCCGATTGCAGAGCAAAGTCCGGCATGATGAGACGATGACAGTCTCCCTTCCGAAGATGAAATCATGTCTCGTGCTGGGCGGGGGCGGATTTCTCGGAACGAATCTGTGCCGCCGGTTGCGGCAGCAGGGGTGTCACGTCCGCGCCTTCGGGCGCCACGCGTTGTTTCCGCGGGAGCTGGCCGGCATCGAATGGATGCAAGGAGATTTCGCCGATCGCGCAGCCCTGGCCGCCAGCTTGAGCGATGTCGATGTGGTGTTCCACCTCATTCATGGCCTGGAAGGCGACTTCGCCCGGAACGTCGCTCCGACGCTCGATTTGCTGAAGATGAGTGCGGGCCTCGGCCAGCGAATCGTATTCTTGTCCTCCGGCGGCGCGATTTACGGGCGATGCAGCCAGATCCCGACTCCTGAAACCGCGCCTGCGGAGCCGATGTCGGCCTACGGCGTGAGCAACCTGGCAATCGAGAAACATCTGCACGGCTTCCAGAACGTGCTCGAATTCCGGATACTCAGGGTTACGAACGCATTCGGCCCTTTTCAGCTCTTCCGCAAGAAGCAGGGGCTCGTTGCCGCTCTCATCGAATGCGCGCTGCGCGGTCGGCCGGTCGAGATTTGGGGCGATGGGTCGGTCGTGCGTGATTTCATCTTCGTGGACGACATTCTGGATGCGCTGGAAGCTGCGGCGCACGACGACAGCGATACCCGCATATTCAATATCGGCAGCGGATGCGGTCGGACGGTTCGCGAGGTGATGTCCGCGACCGAGAGGTTGCTGGGCAAAAAGATCGATATAGCCTGGCAGGCAGGCCGGCCCAGCGACGTTCCGATATCGGTGGTGTCGATCGAGCGCGCCAAGCAGATCCTGAATTGGTCACCGAAGACGTCGTTCGAAAACGGCCTGGAGCTGACGATATCCTGGTGGCGCGACTACTTGTCCTAGCTTGAGACGCTTGCTTT
>DASYFD010000155.1:0-7161 GCA_036498625.1 Xanthobacteraceae bacterium
TGGCGCCGAACCTGGCGGCGGCGGCGCAATATTATCCGGCGATCTACTGGTTTGCGATGATCAAGATTCCGGACCGCAGCAGGTTTCCGGGCACCGGTCCCAACGGCAATGGCATTCCGGTCGCCTTCAAGACCCAGGATCAATGGTTGAACATGGTCAAGACCAACGGCTGCGGCAATTGCCATCAGATCGGCAACTACGCGACCAGGACCATCCCGGAAGCGCTCGGCCATTTCGATACCGCCATGGAGGCATGGGCGCGGCGCCTGCAATCGGGGCCGGCCGGCCTGACCATGATCGCCAACATGGCGCCGCTGCTGACGCCCGACGGCGGCCACCTGGCGGCGCTGGCGGATTGGACCGATCGCATCAAGGCCGGCGAGCTGCCTGGCGCCACGCCGCCGCGGCCGACCGGCGTTGAGCGCAACGTCGTGGTGACGGTGCGGGACTGGTCGGACCCCAAGCATTACCTGCACGACCTGACGCTCACCGACAAGCGCAAGCCGACGGTCAACGGCTATGGGCTGATCTACGGGGCGGCCGAGCTCTCCACCGACAACCTGCCGATCCTCGATCCGGTGCACAACACCAAGACCGTCATGAAGGTGCCGGTGCGCGATCCGAAGGGAACCCCGAGCTCGGCCTTGGCCAATCCGGTGCTGGCGCCCTCGCCCTATTGGGGCACCGAGCAGATCTGGGACACCCAGGTCAACGCGCACAATCCGATGATGGACCAGGACGGCAGGGTCTATTTCACCGCCCAGCAGCGCTCGCCGAAGGATCCGCCCGATTACTGCAAGCGCAACTCGCCGCTGCGCTCGGCCCAGCTCTACCCGCTCGCCGGAACGCCGGACGGATTCGTCCAGAACGCGCGCCAGATCACCGTCTATGATCCCAAGACCAAGCAGTTCTCGTTCATCGATACCTGCTTCGGCACGCATCATCTGAATTTCGCCGAGGATGCCGACAATACACTCTGGCTGAGCAACAACAGCCAGGGCAATCTCGCCGTGGTGGGCTGGATCAACACCAAGATGTACTGGGAGACCGGCGATCAGGCGCGGTCGCAGGGCTGGACGCCCCTGATCGTCGACACCAACGGCAACGGCAAGCGCGACGAAGGCTACAACGAGCCCGGCAAGCCGGGCGATCCAAGCAAGGACACGAGGATTCCGTTCGGCATGTACGGGATTTCCTGGTCGCCGCTCGACGGCAGCCTGTGGGGGTCGAACCTCGCCCATCCGGGCTATCTGGTGCGGCTTGCTCCGGGCCCGAACCCGCCCGAAACCGCGCTGGCGGAGCTCTATCGCATTCCGCTGCCCGGATACGGCATCCGCGGCATGGACATCGATCGCAACGGCGTGGTCTGGTCGCCGCTCGACAGCGGCCACATCGCGAGCTTCGATCGCCGCAAGTGCAAGGGGCCGCTCAACGGACCGGGCGCCGAGCTCGGCAACAAGTGCCCGGAAGGCTGGAGCTTCTATCCGATCCCCGGGCCCGGCTTCCAGGGCGACGCCGGCGCCGCCGAGAATCCCTATTACGTGTGGGTGGACCAGCACGACATCCTGGGTCTCGGCCCCAACACGCCGATCGCCACCGGCAACGAGTCCGATTCGCTGCACGCGCTGGTGGGCGGACAGGTCATCGAGCTGCGGGTCCCCTACCCGATGGGCTTTTTCGCCAAGGGACTCGATGGGCGAATCGACGATCCCAATGCCGGCTGGAAGGGCCGCGGCTTGTGGGTGACTTCCGGCAACCGCACGCCCGCCCATATCGAGGGCATCGACGCGCCGGTAGCGGGCGCGCCCGGCAAGGCCACGCTGTCGAGCCCGATGGTCGTCAACTTTCAGCTGCGCCCCGATCCGCTCGCGCATTGATCTGAAGAACTGTAGGATGGGTTGAGCTCTTGCGAAACCCATCAAACGCCGCTGATGGGTTTCGCATAGCCCGCGAAGACGCACGTAAACGCCCTCATGCGCTCAACCCATCCTACAAAACTACAAACAAACAGGGAGGACGTCTCATGCTCACCAAGCTGATCATCGCCGGAACCGTCGGTGCGCTCATCGGTGCCGCTGCGATTGCGGCCGCGGCTCCGGAATTGAACCTGCGTGGCGGCCGCTTCAAGCCACCGACCTATGCGGAGCTCGCGCCCGACCAGAAGGCCTATGTGGACCGGGAGATCGCTGCCGGGCGCGCGTTCGGACCCGGCGGCCCCGCCAATATCAGCCTGCGCAGCCCCGAGATGGCGGAGCTGGAGCGGCCGCTCACCGAGTATCTGCGCTTCAAGGCGCCGATGCAGCGCAAGCTCAAGGAGATCGCCGTCATGCTGACGGCGCGCTTCTGGGGCGGCCAGTATGTCTGGTACTCGCACCGCCAGCAGGCGCTCGACGCCGGCCTCGCGCCGTCCTTCATCAGCGCCATGGCGGCCGGCGAGCGGCCCGCCGACATGAGCGGCGACGAGGCCGCCGTCTACGACTTCGCCACCGAGCTGCTGCAGACCCGGCAGGTGAGCGACGCCAACTTCAAGAACATGGTGGATCGCTTTGGCGAGCGCGGCGTGGTCGAGACGGTCGGCATCATGGGCCATTTCCACACCCTCACGATGCTGTTCGTGGTCGACCGCTTCCCGGTGCCCGCCGGCGCGCCCGACGAGATCAAGGCACCAAAGTAGGTAACGCGGCATCAGGACGTTTACGCCCATCGCCGCGGGCTATGTGCCGCAGCTTCGACCATCGCAGCTCGGCGTGGCGGCGTGTTGCCCACGCTCCAGCGCCCGCGCGTGGGCAAAATTGCTTAGCGCCGCGCGACCGTGATCGCAGGTGCGAGGCAATTTTGCCCACCCTGCATCATCTGAATACCGCGTCGCCTTTCCGAGCCGGGCAGCGTCCCGCTTATCCAACATTACACCGACCAGCAGGCGCGCCGTTTTCCCACCATCCTGATACCGCTCGCGATCAACAATCAGAAAACAGATCATACCGAACCGCTGCGCGCCGCAGAATCAACCGGCCGCGATCCAAATTAAGTCGCATTACGAATCAAATTTGCGCGCTGCCATCACATTGGAGGGGCGTGTAATGAGTATCTCCAGGAGAACTGCAAGCCTGCTATCCGCGATCTTCTGCCTCGGCATCGTGTTACCGTTGCTGCCGGTTTCGGCGCAGGCCCAGAGGACTTCGGTCCGTTACGAGGAAAAGAAGCGGCAGACCAATGATATCGCGGTTTCCATCGTGGTCTCCGGGTTGACCTGCACTTGCGCCCGGTTCGCGGAAGACATCCGTAATGTCGTGAACGATCTGCGGCCGGACGGCATCCGGGTATTGCCGGTGCTGGGCGTCGGCGGCCTGCAAAATCTCAACGACGTGCTGTTCCTCAAGGGCATCGACATGGGGGTCGTCGACGAGGACAACCTCACGCTGCTGAAGAAGCGCGATCCGCAGCTCTATGCCAATCTCGAGCAGAGCGTGCAGTACATCACCAAGCTCTACAACTCGGAATTTCACGTTCTGGCGCGCAGCGACATCAAGTCCTTCGACGATCTGCGCGGCAAGAAGGTGAGCTTCAACCTCAAGGACAGCCAGACCGAGGTCACCGCCCAGATCATCTTCGACATGCTCAAGCTCGATGTCCAGCGCGTGAACTACGACAACGACGAAGCGCTCAAGAAGCTGCGGTCGGGCGAGATCTCGGCGATGATCATCCTCTCGGGTGCCCCGCAGGCCGCCGTGGTCAAGGTCGGCAAGGACGAGAACATCCATCTGCTCTCGCTTGACGAACGCAGCCTGCCCAATCACGACCTGCATCCGATGTTCGCCAAGTACCTGCCGATCGAGCTGACCCACGAGCAATATCCGGCGCTCATCCCGCAGGGGCAGACGGTGTCGACGGTGGGCAACCGGTCGCTGCTGGTCACCTATGCGTGGCCGGAGAATTCCGCGCGCTACAACAGGATCGCCAAGTTCGTACGCGAGTTCTTCGGCAAGATCGACCAGTTCCATGACGGATCGCGACATCCCAAGTGGGAGGAGATCAGCTTGGCGGCCGACATGCCCGGCTGGACCCGCTTCAAGCCGGCGGCCGACTGGCTGGCCGAGCATCAGAGCGTGGCGCTCAAGCCGGCGTTCGACCAGTTCGTGCAGAACAACGCCGGGGTCGCGGGCCAGAAGGGACTTTCCGACCGCGACCGGGAATTGCTGTTCATCAAGTTCCAGCAGTTCCTGCAATCGCAGATAACCTCGCCGTCGGCGCGTTAGCCAGCGGCTTCGGCGGAGCGCGTCAATGCCCGGCCTGGTGCCGGGCATTGTCGTATCTGGATTGTCAAAGCTCGGAACATCCCGCTCGTTCCCGTGAAAGCGGGGACCCAGCCATCTCGCAAAAATGAGCTGAGGCCCCACGTGCAGAAACCTCAGTCATTTTGCGCCGAAAGAACTGGATTCCCGCCTGCGAGCCGGTGAAGGAAACCGGTGAGGGCACGAGCTTCCCCACCCGCTCGTCCCCGCGGACGCGGGGACCCAGCCTTGCCCGCGGAAAGTCCGAGCCATTTGGCAAGGTCTGGATTCCCGCGTCCGCGGGAATGAGAAAATGAGCGGAGGCGGCAGCCCCCTCGCCGCCTCACATGCCGTAGTTGCTCTTGAGATAATCGGCGATGATCTTGGCGTCGGCCTGGTCAATGGGAGCCCCGAAGGCGTTGATCATCTTGGCGACCTCCGCATCCCAGCCCGCCGCGTTCAGGAACGCGGAGTTCATCGGCACGTAGTCGAGGCTGTGGCAACCGCTGCAATTGCCCTCGACCTTGTCGAGCCCGGGCGCCTGCTTGAGCTGTATCGGCCGCTCCTGCGCGGCGGCCGCGGTCGCCATCAGGGCGGCGGCGATGAAAATGAACGAGCGCATGGTTCCCCTCCTCATGCTGCGACCAGGGTCAAGGCTTGGACCAGATTGTGGTGATAGCCGGCCGGATTCTGGATCAGGACCGTGGCCTGGCTCTGACCGATCTTGTTGGTGGCGCGCGCCATGATCACATGCTTGCCGGGCGCCTTGGGCGAGAAGTGCAGGCTCCAGGGGCGCAGCGCATAGGGGCCGTGATCCTTGCCGAGCGTCGCGTTCGTCCAGGTCTTGCCGCCGTCGGAGGACACCTCCACCGAGTTCACCCCGTAGCCGCCGTCCCATGCGATGCCGGCGACCGTGACCGGAACCGCGACCTTCACCATGGCGCCGTCGGCATGGCTGGTGATCAGCGAGTTGATCACCATCTCGGTGATCGGGGTGTTGATCGCGGTCTCCTGCGAGGGGAAGCGCGCCAGGATGGGAAATTTTCCGAGCGGTATGCGATAGGCCGACTTCATCCAGAAGCCGTCGAACGGCTTGGTCACGGCCTTGATCGAGGTCACGTGCTTGACCCAATAGGTGCCGGTCCAGCCCGGCACCACGATGCGGGCCGGAAAGCCGTTCCAGTGTGGCAGCGGCTGCCCGTTCATCTCGTAAGCCACGAGCGTCGTGTCCTCGACCGCCTTCGACAACGGAATGCTCTTGACGAAATCCGGCGTCTTGTCGCTGACACCCCGGTCGGCGCCGTCGAAGACGATCTCGATCGCTTCCTTCTTCACCCCGGCCTTGTCGAGCAGGTCCTTGAGCCGGACGCCCTTCCAGCGCGCGCAGCCCATGGCGCCGTAGCCCCATTCCACGCCCGGCACATGCGGCTGGAACAGGCCGCGGCGGTTGCCGGAGCATTGGCAGAGCGCCACCACCTCGACCGCGGGCATCTGCTTCAGGTCGTCCAGGCCGAGCTGGATCTCGTCGTTGGCGCCTTCCCCGCCGATCCCCAGCTTCCAGGTCTTGGCATCGAGGCGGGGAATGTCGGAGAGGTGGTAGCGCACGAAAAACTGGTCGTTGGGCGTGATCTCGGTGCGCAGATACTCGATCGGAGATTCGTAGTTCGGCGGCCGGTAGCTGAGCTTGATGAGCGGCTTCTTGCCCGGCAGGGTGTCCAGGATCGCCTGCGCCCGTGTACCATCGGGCAACAGCGGCGAAAGGTTGAGCGCGGCTTCGGCGTCGGCTTCGGTCGCAAACAGTTGCGGGACGGCCGAGCCCGACCCGGCCAGTATCGCCCCCACGCCTGCTGCCTCGAGCAGGTTTCGTCGTGTGATCATCACGCCCTCCCCATCACTGCGGTTTCGATTGTTTCGAAGCCGCGCCGCAGCACAATCAAGCAACCATTTTGTGTTGAACGTAGTGCCAAGACGTTGCCCCAATGCTGAATGCGTAGGTGCAAAGTGTGGCAAAATTGTCAGGATCAATCGACCGCTTCGAAACTGTTTGATGGCCGGCAATCCCGGTGGCGGTATCGCAGTGTGATGACGCTGTGATCGCGATCGAGCGGAGGTATGGCGATGCCGCAAATCGTCACGCCTCGTGCCGCACCGCACCCTCGATGCGATGGCGCCGCACCCGATCCTCGTCGACATCGATTCCCAATCCGGGACGGTCGAGAACATCGGCGCAGCCTTGCCGGATGCGGATCGGATGCGCCGTCACATCCCCGCCCAGGCCGGCATTGGTCAGCGTCAGGCCCCAGGCGAGCTCGGGAATGACCGCCGCGACATGCAGCGCGGCCGCACACGCGACGCTCGACTCCCCGGTCTTGCAGGAGACGTTGACCTGCATGCCGAGGCGGTCGCACAGACGGGCGGCCTCGACCACCGCGCGCAATCCGCCCAGCTTGATGGCCTTGAGGCTCACGCCGCGCGCGGCCTTACCGTCGTGATGGCGCCGGATGTCCGCAGCCGAGTGAATGCCTTCGTCGGCCCCGATCGCGATGTCGGTCGCCGCCGCGACCGCCGCCATGCCGGCGAGGTCGTCGGCCGGCACCGGCTGCTCGAAGAAACCAAGGCCGGTGCCGGCGACGGCGCGGACATACGCGATCGCCTGCGCGGGGCTGAATCCTTGATTGGCATCGGCCGAGATCAGGGCGCCGGTCCCCAGGACGCTGCAGATTCGGCGTGTACGCTCGGCATCGCTCGCCGGCGTATCGATGCCGACCTTGATCTTGAATAAGGTAAATCCCTCGCTCTTCTTCTTGCCGGCGTCGTGCAGATCGCCTTCGAGGTCGCCGCCGCCGATCACGCCCAGAATGGCCATGCGGCTGCGCCGCTTGTCGCCCAG
>DASYFD010000156.1:0-12976 GCA_036498625.1 Xanthobacteraceae bacterium
TCGCGCTGCTGTTCGCGGAGAGCCGCAAGCTGTCGCTGCTTTACCGGCGCATCGAGACCTGCGGCAAGCCTTGGGTCGCGGCCATCAACGGCACCGCGCTCGGCGGCGGTTTCGAGCTTTGCCTCGCCTGCCATCACCGCATCGCGACCGACAGCGAGAGGGCGCGCGTGGGGCTGCCCGAGGTCAAGATCGGGCTCTTTCCCGGCGCCGGCGGCACCCAGCGGGTGGCGCGTATCTTGAAGCCGGCGGACGCGCTGCAATTCCTGGTAAAGGGCGATCAGCTTCGCCTGGATCAGGCCAAGAGCATGAAGCTGATCGACGCCATCGTGCCTGCCGCCGAGCTGATCAAGTCCGCCAAGGATTGGATCAAGGCGGGCGGCTCCGCCAAGGCGCCCTGGGACCTGGAGGGTTTCCGGCTGCCCGGCGGCCCGGTCTATTCCAAGGCCGGCATGATGACGTTCCCGGCCGCCAACGCGATCTACCGGCGCGAGACCTACGACAACTACCCGGCCGCGCGCGCCATCCTGCAGGTGGTCTACGAGGGCCTGCAATTGCCGATGGATCTCGCGCTGCGGGTCGAGTCGCGCTGGTTTGCGAAGGTTCTGCGCTCGCCGCAGGCGGCCGCCATGATCCGCTCGCTGTTCGTCTCCCTGCAGGAGCTCAACAAGGGCGCGCGCCGGCCCGCGCAGGCGCCGCCGACGCGGTTTCAGACCGTCGGCGTCATCGGGGCCGGCTTCATGGGCGCCGGCATCGCCTATGTAACGGCGCTTGCCGGCATCAAGGTGGTGCTGATCGATCGCGACCAGCCGTCGGCCGACCGCGGCAAGGAGCATTCGCAAAAGCTCATGACCCAGCAGGTCGATCGCGGCCGCGCCACGCCCGCCGAGCGCGACGCGTTGCTGGCGCGCATCACCGCGACCGCCGACTACGGCGCGCTCAAGGATTGCGATCTGGTCATCGAGGCGGTGTTCGAGGACCGAACGGTCAAGGCCGAGGCGGTCGCCCGCGCCGAAGCGGTGATCGGCGACCGTGTCATCTTCGGCTCCAACACCTCGACGCTGCCGATCAGCTCGCTCGCGCAATTGTCGAAGCGGCCGGCGAATTTCATCGGCGTGCATTTCTTCTCGCCGGTCGAGCGCATGCTGCTGGTCGAGATCATCATGGGCAAAGCGACCGGGGATGCGGCGCTCGCCGCTGCGCTCGACTACGTGCGGGCGATTCGCAGGACCCCGATCGTGGTCAATGATGCGCGCGGTTTCTACACCTCGCGCGTGGTCGGCACCTATCTGCGCGAAGGCCATCTGATGCTGGCCGCAGGCGTGCCGGCAGCCATGATCGAGAATGCGGCGCGCATGGCCGGCATGCCGGTCGGCCCGCTCGCGCTCAACGACGAGGTCGCGGTCGATCTGGCCTGGAAGATCGTGAAGGCGACGCAGGCCGATCTCGGCCCCGAGGCGGTCGATGCCCGGCAGAAGGCGCTGCTCGAGCAGATGGTGGAAAAATGGGGCCGGCTCGGGCGCAAGAACGGCAAGGGCTTCTACGACTATCCGCAAAGCGGCCCCAAGCGGCTGTGGCCGGGCCTCGCGGACCTGCAGGAGTCAAGGCTCGATTCCGACACCATCGACGTCGCGGAGCTCGAGCAGCGCTTCCTGGTCATCCAGGCGCTGGAGACGGCGCGTTGCGTGGAGGAGGGCGTCATCACTGATGTGCGCGAGGCCGACGTCGGCTCGATCCTCGGATTCGGCTTTGCGCCGTTCTCCGGCGGCACATTGAGCTATATCGACATGATGGGCAGCAAGCGGTTTGTCGAGCTTTGCCGGCGGCTCGAGAAGAAGCACGGTGCGCGCTTCAAGCCCGGCAAGCTGCTCAACCAGATGGCCGGCAAGTCCGAGACGTTCTACGGCCGCTTCGCGCCCGGCCGGCGCACCGCCGCTTGAGCAAGCCGCGATCAACGATGCCCGGGGCTCGTTGCGGGCGCGCCGGCACAAGGACCGGCGGTCGGAACCGGCAAGCCGGCTTGAAGCGGCCGGCTTGAGGCTTATGTCATTGCCCTTCAGGCTGCGGCCCGTATATGGTCGCGGCCCCATTCGCCGGTTCCCCCTGCATGGCTCGTGACCAAGTCGATATGACGCCGATCGAGACGCGCGATGAGCTCGTCGCGTGGTTCGCAGCCGGTATCAAGCCGAAATCGCAATTCCGCCTCGGCACCGAGCATGAGAAGTTCGCCTTCACGGTCGAGGGGCGCCGCCCGGTGCCCTATGAAGGCCGGCGCAGCATCCGGGCGCTGCTCGAAGGCATGCAGCATCTGCTCGGCTGGGAGCCGATCATCGAGGACGGCAACATCATCGGCCTGTTCGACGTGACCGGCGGCGGTGCCATCTCGCTCGAGCCCGGCGGCCAGTTTGAGCTTTCGGGCGCGCCGGTCGAGACCGTGCATCAGACCTCGGCCGAGCTGATGGCGCACCGCGCGCAGGTCAAGGAGGTGGCGCGTCCGCTCGGCATCGGCTTTCTGGGTATCGGGATGACGCCGGACTGGAGCCGCGCCGACATGCCGATGATGCCCAAGGGCCGCTATCGGATCATGACCGCCTACATGCCCAAGGTCGGCAAGCTCGGCCTCGACATGATGTACCGCACCTGCACGGTGCAGACCAATCTCGATTTCTCCTCGGAAGCCGACATGGTGCGGAAGCTGCGCCTCTCGCTCGCGCTGCAGCCGGTCGCCACCGCCCTGTTCGCCAATTCGCCGTTCACCGAGGGCAAGCCCAACGGCTTGTTGTCGTTTCGCTCGGAGATCTGGCGCGACACCGATGCCGATCGCTCCGGCATGCTCCCCTGGGCGTTCGAGCCCGGCATGGGCTTCGAGCGCTGGGTCGACTATGCGCTCGACGTGCCCATGTATTTCGTCAAGCACGGCGATCGCTATGTCGACGTCGCCGGCCAATCGTTCCGCGACCTGATGGCGGGCAAGCTCGCCGGCATGCCGGGCGTGCGCGCCACCATCTCGGATTGGGCCAACCACATCTCGACGATCTTTCCGGAGGTGCGGCTCAAGCGCTATCTCGAGATGCGCGGGTCCGACAGCGGGCCGTGGCGCTGGCTGCCGGCGCTGCCGGCCTATTGGGTGGGGCTGCTCTACGACGACGATGCGCTCGCGGCGGCCTGGGACATGGTCAAGAGCTGGAGCGCGGAGGAGCGCCAGAAGCTCCGCGACGATGTGCCCAGGCTCGGCTTCAAGGCCACCATCCAGGGACGCAGCGTCCTGCAGCTCGCCAAGGCGACGCTCGCCATCGCCGAGCAGGGCTTGCGCCGGCGCGCCCGGCTCGACGGCAACGGCCATGACGAGACCCGCTACTTGCGGCCGCTGCAGGAATTCGTCGCCCGCGGGATCACCCCGGCCGAGGAGCTGTTGGAGAAATATCACGGGCCGTGGGGCGGCAAGGTCGACCCGATCTATTCCGAATATGCCTATTGAGCGCTGCCGCGCGCCGCCTCGCTCTCGATGATCGCTTCGGCCTCGGCGTTGAGCGCCGTCGCCTCGCGCTCGGGCTCGCTCAAGGGCTCCTGCACCATGCGGGCCCGCAAAAGGTCGATGCCGGCCGCGTCGCCGCCGGCTTGCTGCAGGACCAGGCGTTCCTGATCGCGGCTGCGTACGAACTCGATCACCGCGCCGGCGCGCTCGGCTTCGAGGCCGAGCGTCTCGAGCGCCTTGCGGCCGAACACCAGCGCCGATTCGAAAGTCTCCCGCACGCTGAAGTCGGCGTCCTTGGTGATGAGCTGCAGGGTATGGCGGCGGTCATAGGCGCGCACGAAGAGCTTCACGCCAGGGAATTCGGCGTGCGCCAGATCGAGCACGCGGCTCGCGGCCTCGCGGTCGTCGATGCAGATGGCGATGAGCCTGGCATCCGCGGCGCCGGCTGCGCGCAGCACGTCGAGCCGGGTGCCGTCCCCGTAATAGACCTTGAAGCCGAAACGGCCAGCGTCCCGGATCATGTCGGGGTCCTTGTCGATGATGGTGACGTCGACGTCCTCGGCCAGCAGGCATTGCGAGACGATCTGGCCGAAGCGGCCGAACCCGATGACCAACACCGATCCGTGGGCGTCGCTGAAATCGGCCGCCTCGGGCTGGCCGCGCTTCGACCATCGGCGCACTGCCAGGTCCGACAGGCTGGCGAGCGGCGGCCCGATCATCATGGTGGTGGCCGCGATGGCGGTGAGCAGGCTCACCTGCCCGGCATCGAAGATCGCCAGCGACGCGCCGAGCGGCACCAGCACGAAGGCGAATTCGCCGGCGCCGGTGAGCACCGACGCGGCGCGCACTGCATCCGCGCGGGTGCAGGTCGCGCGAAACAAAAGGAACACGATTCCCGCCTTGAGCACGGTGAGTACGGCGGCCGCGCCGAGGACCAGCCCGGCATTGTGGCGCACGACGTCCATGTCGATGGTCATGCCGACGCCCATGAAGAACAACGCCAGCAGCAGCCCGCGAAACGGCTCGATATCGGCTTCGAGCTCGTGCCGGTAGTTCGATTCGGCGAGCAGGACGCCGGCCAGGAAGGCGCCAAGCGCCATCGACATGCCGGCGGCCTGCATGATCAGCGCCGCGCCGAGCACGACCAGGAGGGCGGCGGCCGTCATGACCTCACGCGCGCCGGTGGCGGCGAGCAGCCGGAACGACGGATTGAGCAGATAGCGGCCGGCCGCGACCACGAGCGCAATGGCGGCGGCGATCATTGCCACCGAGCGCAGCGCCTGCAGCGGATCGCCATGCTGGCTTGCTGCGCCTTCGCCCAGGAGCGGCAGCAATGCCAGAAGCGGCACGACCGCCATGTCCTGGAACAGCAGGATCGCAAATGCCCGCTGGCCATAGACCTGCTGCAGCTGACCGCGCTCCTCCAGGATCTGGAGCGCGATCGCGGTGGCCGACAGCGCCAGCGCCAGCCCGGCGATCACGGCGCCGCGCCAGCTGAGCAAGCCGAAGCCGTAGGCGAGGGCGCCGATGGTGGCGGCGGTCACCACCAACTGCGCCGTGCCGAGGCCGAAGATCGCCCGCCGCATAGCCAGGAGCTTGCCGAGCTCGAGCTCGAGCCCGATCAGGAACAGCAGCATCACGATGCCCAGCTCCGCCACGCTCAAAATGCTGCCGGGCGTGCGAAACAGTCCCAGTCCATGGGGTCCGATGATGATGCCGGCGACCAGATAGGCCACCACGGCGGAAAGCCCGATCCGCCGCGCGATCGGGACGCTGGCCACGGCGGCCGCCAGCAGGACCAGAGCGAGCGTGAAGAAGCCGAATTCATCGTCGGGGTGGTCCATGATGGCGTCCGTGGTGGCTTTGAAATGCCGGGGGAGGGATCGTGAATCCGGCAGCGTGGGCGATCGCGGCACTCGCCTCCGGCCGCTTGGTTATCTAACATGGATCGCATGCGGGAGCGGCGCGTAGGAAGGCTTACCGGATGCGACGAGGTGGCGTGGAATTGATGGGCTGCCTGCTGGTCATGCTGGCCGCGCTCAATGCGGCGCATGCGCAGGTCGGCTTCGACCGGCTCGGCGGCGACTATAGCAGCTTTCCGTTGCGTTCCGGCGACCCGGCCCAGTGCGCCATGCGCTGCGAGCGGGATCAGCGCTGCCGGGCCTGGGCGTTCTCCTATCCGGTGACCGAGAACGCGGCGGCGATCTGCTGGCTCAAATCCCGCGTCACCCCGCGTGTCGCCGCCGGCTGCTGCGTTTCCGGCGTGCGCGGCGCCGGGGTGGTCGAGCCGCGCAGCGATCCGATCGAGTTCGGGATCGACCGGGTCGGCGGCGACTATCGCAACCTGGAGATTGCCGCCGATCCGAGCGGCAAGAGCTGCGCCGCCGCCTGCACCGGGGAGTCGCAATGCCGGGCCTGGACCTATGCGCGGCCCGGCTATGTCGGCACCTCGGCCACGTGCTTTCTCAAGGACCGGGTGACCAGCCCGCAGCGCCGTCCCTGCTGCATCTCGGGCGTAGTGCGGTAACCCGGTAAGGCGGCGGCGTCGTCAGCCGGTCCCGCCGACCGTGATGCGGTCCAGCCGCAGGGTGGGCTGGCCGACCCCGACTGGCACGCCCTGGCCGTTCTTCCCGCAGGTGCCGACGCCGGTGTCGAGCTTGAGATCGTTTCCCACCATGCTGATGCGCTTGAGATCGGTCGGGCCGTTGCCGATCAGCATGGCGCCCTTGAGCGGCGCTCCGAGCTTGCCGTTGTCGATGCGGTAGGCCTCGGTGACCTGGAAGACGTATTTGCCCGAGGTGATGTCGACCTGTCCGCCGCCGAAATTGACCGCGTAGATGCCGTTCTTGACCGAGGCGATGATCTCGGCCGGATCGCGGTCGGAGGCCAGCATGTAGGTATTGGTCATGCGCGGCATCGGCACATGGGCGTGGCTTTGGCGCCGGCCGTTGCCGGTCGCCTTCATGCCCATGAGGCGGGCGTTCTGGCGATCCTGCATATAGCCGACCAGAACGCCGTTCTCGATCAGCACGGTGCGATTGGTCGGGGTGCCTTCATCGTCGATGGAGAGCGAGCCGCGCCGCTGCGCCAGCGTGCCGTCGTCCACCACGGTCACGCCCTTGGCGGCGACCATCTGGCCGAGCAGTCCGGCGAAAGCGGAGGTCTGCTTGCGGTTGAAGTCGCCCTCGAGGCCGTGGCCGACCGCCTCGTGCAGCATCACGCCCGGCCAGCCGGGTCCGAGCACGACGTCCATCTCGCCTGCCGGCGCCGGCACCGCCTCCAGATTGACCAGCGCCTGGCGCACGGCGTCATCGACCGCGTGCTGCCAGCTTTCGGTCTGCACGAAGCGCTCGAAGCCTTCGCGTCCGCCATAGCCATAGCTGCCGGTCTCCTGCCGATTGCCGTCACCGGCCACGATCGACACGTTGACGCGCACCAGCGGGCGGATGTCGCGATAGGTCTCCCCGTCGGCGCGCAGGATCTCGACCACCTGCCAGCTGGTGCCGAAGGAGACCGTCACCTGCCGCACCCGTGCGTCGCGGGCCCGCGCATAGGCGTCGATGGTCTCCAACAGCCGCACCTTGGTCTCGAAGCTCGGCGCCCCGAGCGGATTGTCGTCGCCATAGAGGCGGACATTGGTGCGGCCGGGGGCCTGCGCATAATGGCCGCTGTAGCCGCCCTTGACGGCCCGCACCGCGTCGGCCGCGCGCGCCAGCGCGCCCTCGGAGAGGTCGGAAGCATGGGCGTAGCCCACCGCCTCGTCCTTGACGGCGCGCAGCCCGAAGCCCTGCGAGGTGTCATAGGTGGCCTGCTTGAGCCGCCCGTTGTCGAAGGCCATCATCTCGGACTGGCAATATTCGAGGAACAGTTCGCCGTCATCGGCCCCTTCGAGGCCGTGGGCGAGGTGGCGGCGCGCGTCGTCGCGGTCGAGGCCGGCGCGGTCGAGCAGCGAGATTGTCGGTGAGGTCATGGGTGAGCCTTGGTTCGGGGCCATTGCCGGAAAGATAATCGCCCGCCGCCGAAGTTGCGAGGGGCCTGGCGACCGCGGCATTCCTCTCCCCGCAAGCGGGGCGAGGAGCGCCGCGTCCTCGGCGCTTTTGCGGAGCAACGATATTTCAGCGACAGCGTTAAGGCAGCTTGTCGTAGCCGTCGCCGAAGCCCTTGAGGCTCATCGGAAATCCGATGCCTTCCTCGGGGGTCTGAAAGATGATGAAGGTCGCCGTGGTGCCGGTCCGCAGCTGCTTGATCAGGGTTTCGTCCATGACCACCTCGGCAACGCAGCCGCTCGGTAGGCAGCGCACGAAGCCGGCGCGCCCGACATCCACCTGATCGATCTTCAGCCCGAGCCCGGACGGCAGCAGTACGCCCATCGGAGCGACCACGCGCATCAACCGGCTCTTTTGATCGGCGGTCTTGAGCACGATGACGGTGATGCCGACATTGGCGCGGTCCTCGGCGGTGACGCTCTGGATCAGGGCGCACTGCTCGCCCTGGGCTCCGGGCGGCGTATCGCAGCGGATTTGCCAGTCGTTGAAGACCGAGCGGACGACGCCTTGCGCCGCCGCGGGCCCGCTTGCCGGCATGGTCAGAACCAGACTCGCCAGCCCCAGACTCAGGGCCGTCGAAATCCTGCGCAACAGCGTTCCAGGGGCGGATGAACCCATCGGTGCCTCAAATCCTCGAAAGCCGCCCCACCCTGGAAGAATTCGAATCATCTCTCTCGCCATGGATGTGGATCGAAACCATGGTGCCCCCGAGCCGTCAACCATTAGTAAAATGCCGTGCCCTTGGCGGGGACCTGTGGCCGAGACATAGGGCCCGGACGTGGGCGAAAAACCGCCGGTTCGCGGCACCTGCTGGGAGCGGGCGGACGGTCGCAGGGGGATTGCGACAAGGTGCATTGCGATATGGCCGGAATTGTGGTTTGACGGGCTGGGATTTCCCTAGGGGTCCCGCCGAGGAGCCGCCTGTGTGGGGGGTCGCTGCGCTCGGTCAGGCGTCCCGCTTATCGGTCCAGGAACGTGGATCCAGGAACGCGCGGCACCGTGGTCGGCACCCGTACGCGTATGACGGTCTCAGCCGGGCGGCGGTTACATCGGATGGGCGGCTTCATCGAAGGAGCGATGACGAAGATGCTGGTTTTCAAGCGGTTGGCCGCCGTGGCGGTCGTGATCGGTGCGCTCGCGATCGGGGCGCTCCTGGCGGGAGGCGAGGCGGCGCTTGCCGCGTTCGGGCAGGCGACACCCTGGCAATTCGGGTTCCAGGACTCCGCGACGCCCATCATGGATGAGATCACCTCGTTCCACGATAAATTGCTGGTCGTGATCACCGCCATCTCGTTGTTCGTCCTTGCCCTGCTGATCATTGTCGTGGTGCGCTTCAATGCGCGCGCCAATCCGACGCCGTCGCGGGTCACGCACAATACGACGGTCGAGGTGCTGTGGACGGTCATCCCGGTCATCATCCTCGCGCTCATCGTGGTGCCGTCGTTCCGCCTGCTGTTCCACCAGATCAACACGCCGCCGGCCGACATCACCGTGAAGGCGACCGGGAAGCAGTGGTATTGGACCTATGCGTATCCGGACAACGGCAAGTTCGAGTTCGATTCGCTGATGCTGCAGGACAAGGATCGCAAGGCCGACCAGCCGCGCCTGCTCGCGGTCGACAACGAGATGGTGGTGCCGGTGAACAAGACCGTGCGGGTACAGACCATCGGGGCGGAGGTCATTCATTCCTTCGCCATTCCCTCGTTCGGCATCCGCATCGACGCCATTCCGGGCCGCCTCAACGAGACCTGGTTCAAGGCCACCCGCGAAGGCACCTATTACGGCCAATGCTCGGAGCTGTGCGGCAAGGATCACGCCTTCATGCCGATCGCCATCCGGGTGGTGAGCGATCAGGCGTTCAAGGATTGGGTGGATGCCGCGAACAAGCGGCCTGAATGGAAGACGACCGGGGTGGAGCGGCCCGTGCCGACCGCGGTCGCGGACGCGGATCGATCAGCCGCCCGATAGTGCCCCGGGGCTTGCTCGCCGCGGTGTGAGAAGAGCGGAAGGACTGGACGTCGGAAGGATTTGACCAATGGCTACACCGGTGACGACTCACGGCGCACATGACCATGGCGCGCACGACCATGGGGCGCACGATCATGATCACGGTCATGACCACGGCGCGCACGCCAATCCGACCGGATGGCGTCGTTTCGTGTATTCGACCAATCACAAGGACATCGGCACGATGTACCTTGCGTTTGCGCTGGTGGGCGGCCTGGTCGGCGGATTGCTGTCGATGGGCATCCGGCTCGAGCTGATGCACCCCGGCCTGCAGTATTTCAGCGAGCCGCACCAATACAACGTGTTCATCACCGGCCACGGCCTGATCATGATCTTCTTCATGGTGATGCCGGCGATGATCGGCGGCTTCGGCAACTGGTTCGTGCCGCTGATGATCGGAGCGCCCGACATGGCGTTCCCGCGCATGAACAATATCTCGTTCTGGCTGCTGCCGGCCTCGTTCGCGCTGCTCCTGACCTCGATGTTCGTCGAAGGCGAGCCGGGCTCGCCCGGGGTGGGCGCCGGCTGGACCATCTACGCGCCGCTGTCGACCACCGGGCATCCGGGGCCGGCGGTCGATTTCGCCATCCTGTCGCTGCATCTCGCCGGCGCCTCGTCGATCCTGGGCGCCATCAATTTCATCACCACCATCTTCAACATGCGCGCGCCCGGCATGACGCTGCACAAGATGCCGCTGTTCGTGTGGTCGCAATTGGTGACGGTGTTCCTGCTGCTCTTGTCGTTGCCGGTGCTGGCGGGCGGCATCACCATGCTGCTCACCGACCGCAACTTCGGCACCAAGTTCTTCTCGCCCGACGGCGGCGGCGATCCGCTGCTGTTCCAGCACCTGTTCTGGTTCTTCGGCCATCCGGAGGTCTACATCCTGATCGTGCCGGGGTTCGGCATGGTCAGCCAGATCATCGCGACCTTCTCCAAGAAGCCGGTGTTCGGCTATCTCGGCATGGCCTATGCGATGGTGGCGATCGGCGGCATCGGCTTCGTGGTCTGGGCGCATCACATGTACACGGTCGGCATGTCGGTCGGCACGCAGGCCTATTTCATTCTCGCCACCATGGTGATCGCGGTGCCCACCGGGGTGAAGATCTTCTCCTGGATCGCCACGATGTGGGGAGGCTCGATCGAGTTCAAGACGCCGATGCTGTGGGCGATCGGCTTCATCTTCCTGTTCACGGTCGGTGGCGTCTCGGGCGTGGTGCTCGCCAATGCCGGCGTCGACCGCGCGCTGCACGCCACCTATTACGTGGTGGCACACTTCCACTACGTGCTGTCGCTCGGCGCGGTCTTCACCATCTTCGCGGGCTGGTACTACTGGTTCCCGAAGATGACCGGCTACATGTACAGCGAGGCCATCGGCAAGCTGCACTTCTGGATGACCTTCGTGGGCGTCAATCTCACGTTCTTCCCGCAGCACTTCCTCGGGCTCGCCGGCATGCCCCGGCGCATCGTCGACTACCCGGACGCGTTCGCCGGCTGGAACCAGGTGTCCTCGATCGGCTCCTTCATCTCCGGATTGGGCACCCTGGTGTTCTTCTTCGGCGTCGCGCAGGCGTTCATGCGCAAGGAGCGCGCGGCCGACAACCCGTGGGGTGCCGGCGCGACCACGCTGGAATGGACGCTGTCCTCGCCGCCGCCGTTCCACCAGTACAGCGAACTGCCGCTCATCAGGTAAGCCACATCAGCCGTGACTGATATCTCCGCCATCGACCATCATCCGCAGCCCGGCGCGCTCGCCGCCATTCACATGGTGAGTGAGGCCAGCGTCGGGGATTATCTCGCCCTGATGAAGCCGCGGGTGATGTCGCTCGTCGTGTTCACCGCGCTGGTGGGGCTGGTCGTCGCGCCCGCGCATGTGCATCCGGTGATCGCCTTCACGGCGCTGTTATGCATCGCGGTCGGTGCCGGCGCCGCCGGCGCGCTCAACATGTGGTTCGACGCCGACGTGGACGCGGTGATGAGCCGTACCGCGAGGCGGCCGATCCCGAGCGGCCGGATCGCGCCCGGCGAGGCGCTGGCTTTCGGGATGACGCTGGCGATCGGCTCGGTGGTGGTGCTCGGCCTTCTGGTCGACTGGCTGGCCGCGGTGATGCTCGCCTTCACGATCTTCTTTTACATCGTCATCTACACGATGTGGCTCAAGCGATTGACGCCGCAGAACATTGTCATCGGGGGTGCCGCCGGCGCCTTTCCGCCCATGATCGGCTGGGCGGCCGCCACCGGCAGCATCGGGGTCGAGCCGATCCTGCTGTTCCTCCTGGTTTTCTTCTGGACGCCGCCGCACTTCTGGGCGCTCTCGCTCAACCGCACCGAGGACTATGCCCGTGCCCGCATCCCCATGCTGCCGGTGGTGGCGGGAGCGGCGGAGACGCGCCGCCAGATCCTGCTCTATTCCCTCTTGCTGGTCCCGGTCGGAGTGGCGCCCTGGCTCATGGGCTATGCGGATGTGCTCTATGGGGTGACCGCGCTCATCGGGGGCGGCTTGATGGTGGCCTTGGCGTGGCGGCTGTGGGCCGAAGGTTCCGGCGCCCGCGCCGCGCAAACCGCCAAGCAGCTGTTCGGCTTCTCCATCCTCTATCTCTTCGTTCTCTTCGCCGTCCTCCTGATCGAGGGCATCTTGGCTGGTCTCCTTGGCCATGGGACGGCGTGAGGGCTCGGGTGATGACATGGACGACAAACCGGAACGGATCGTCCTCACCGAGGACCAGAAACGCAAGCGGCGTGCCCGCTCGATCGCGATTGCGCTCGCGCTCGGCGCCCTGGTGGTCCTGTTCTATATCGTCACGCTGGTGAAGGGACCGGGCGTGCTGAACCAGCCATAGCGATCGCCCGGCGGATTGATCGAGAGCCCGATGTCATGAGTGCCCGCAACCCCAGAGACAGCAAGCCGCAGCGCCCCCGCGATCTCGCGGTGGCGGCCGCCTGCGGCCTGTTCGTCGCCACCATGGTGGGGGCGGCTTACGCCGCGGTGCCGTTCTACAACTGGTTCTGCCGCGCTACCGGGTTTCAAGGCACCACCCAGGTCGCGACCACGGCGCCGGCGGGCGTCCTCGACCGCAAGGTCAAGATACGGTTCGACGCCAATGTCACCGGCAACCTGCCGTGGCGGTTCGAGCCGGACCAGACCTCCGTCGAGGTCCGGATCGGCGAGGTCGTCACCGTCGGCTACACGGTGGTCAATGAATCCGCCCACGCGACCGTGGGCGAGGCGTCCTACAATGTCTGGCCGCCCACCGCCGGGCCCTATTTTTCCAAGATCAACTGCTTCTGCTTCACCGAGCAGCGGCTGGCGCCGGGCGAGAAGCGCGACATGACGGTCGTGTTCTTCGTCGATCCCGCGCTCGCCAAGGACGCCGAGCAGAACGACCTCGACAGCATCACCTTGTCCTACACGATGTATGCGGTGCGCCAGGGCGCGCCGCCGCGCGTGGAGGCG
>DASYFD010000157.1:0-2518 GCA_036498625.1 Xanthobacteraceae bacterium
CTTTTCGTCTTCCTACTTGATTCTCTGTGATGACTAGTTTCAGTCCGGCAATTGGGAAGCGCCGCGGCCAGGCGAGATGAGAGCGTCCCGTCGATCACCTCGTCGGCCACCGCGATCATCAGCCCACCCAGCAATTCGGCCTCGGTCTGCAGCTGCACGGTCACCGGATGGCCGTAGATGCGGCTGAGGACGTCGGTCAGACGGGTGCGCTGGGCATCGCTGAGCTCGGCCGCCGCGCTGACCTGCGCGACGATTTCGCCGCGGCGCGCCACCGCAACCTCCACCAAGAACTTGATGGCTTCCTCGGCCTGCTCGCCTCGCAGCAGCTCGACGGTCTGGGTCAGCAGTGCCAACACGATAGGGTTGACGCGGCCGCTTGCGTTGTCAAGGACCTTGCGCAGCAACCCAATCCGCCCCTCGGCCGGGGTGGCGTAGTCGCCCAGCAGGATGGCAAGCCGTGGTTGCGCGTCGAGAACGCGGGAAAACCGGAACAGCTGATCTTCGACCTCGTCGACCCGGTCCTCACGTTCGGCGACTTCGAGTAATGCTTGCCGCGACACGTGTTCGATGGCATCGACCAGATCGGAGTTCGCCGACCAACGCTCCGAAACGGCTGCCCGCAGAACGTCGAGCGTGGCATCGCCGACCTTGCCGGACAGCAGCCGCTCGATCAGCCGGACTCGGGGAGCCGCATCCTCGGCCGGCACGGTGAGATACCGGGTGACGACGAGTTCGCGGTCCAGCATTTTGGCCACCGACACCAGCTCGCCGGAGAGCGTGGAAAGTGCTCTGTTGTCGAGGCTCTTGGCGATGGTGCCGAACCGATCCGACAGGTCGCGCAATGCCAGCCGACTGGCCGCGCGCATCTTCGTCAGTAGCGGGTACGCGACCTCGGCCGGAGTCGGCGCCATGGCATCGAGCTCGTCCAGGAACCGATCCACGGTGGCCGACTGCTGCGCCGCGTCGGAAACGTAGTTGCGCACCAATTCTTCCGCCTGGCGGACGGATTCGTGGCCGAGCTCCAGGCGAAGCTGACGGGTCAGCTGCGCCCGCATCAGCTGGACCTGGCGCGCACCTTGTTCTTTGATGCGTTCCGCGTCGATCCCGGCCTGGGCCTGCATTTGTTCGGCAATGCGTTCGGCGTCTTCCCGAGCCTCTTCGACGACCAGTTGCGCCTCGGCCTTGGCGTCTTCGACCGCCTTGCTGTGCGCCTGGCTGGCCTCCTTCAGCCGATCGGCGGCCGCCGCCGATTCCTGCAACTGTTGGCGCACAGTCTCCTGCCGAGCCGTCATCAGGCGGCGCACCGGCGGCACCACATACCGCACCACCAGCCACACAATGACGGCGAATCCGGCCAACTGCCCGAGGAAAGTGCCCATTGGTGGTTACCGCCCTGACGATCCAGTTGCGGATGTTGCCGTGGCGGCGGGGACGACATCGACGCCGAGGATTCGGCTTGCCAGGGTCGCCGACATGGTTCCCACGTTGGCGCGCAGACCAAGTTCCACGGCATCCCGCTCCTGCTTCAACTGCTGGGCGGCGGTTTGCAACGTCGACATCACCTCTTGCTCGGCCTTGCCGCGCGCGCCCTCAATGGCCTTGCGACCGTCTGCCCGGGCATTGTCGCGAAAGGACGACGCCTGCACGCGGGCTTCCTTCATTGCTTCCTCGTAATCCGCCCGGGCGGCCTCGAACTGCTCGGCCGACTTCTTGTTGTCGGAAGCGGTCTTGGCGACCATCGCGTCGCGTTCGCGCAGCACCTTCAGGATCGGCGGCACCACCCATGTGCCGATGATGCCGAGCACCACCACGAAGATGGCCAGCACGAAGAAGAAGGTGCCGTTGGGAACGAGGAAGTTATTGCCTCCCTCCGCCGCCTGGCTCGCGGCCAGAACCGTGGGGGTCGCGTAACCCATCACAGCCGAATTAGCTGACCGGGGTGGCGAACACGAACAACGCCATGAACGCCAGGTTGATGAAGTAAGCCGCCTCAACCAGACCCACGGTGATGAAGAACGGCGTGAACAACCGACCCTGCGCCTCGGGTTGCCGGGCGATGCCCGAAACCAGTGCGTTACCCGCAATGCCGTCACCGATGCCGGCACCGATCGCGCCGCCGGCCATGATCATGCCACCGCCGATGAGTGCGCCTTGAGCGATCACGGGATCCATTGCATATCCTCCTTTATCCGGTAGCGGTCTACCAGGTTCCTGTAGTGGTGGGTAGGTCGGGCGAGTTCGCGGCGGCTATTCATGATCCTCCTCCAGCTCCATGGCTTGGCTGAAGTACAAGATGGTCAGGATCGAGAATATGAAGGCCTGAATCGCCCCGACGAACAAATCGAACGATTTCCAAATCGCGTTGGGCGCCCACATGATCCACGCGGGAAAGAGCGCGATCAAGGACACCAGGATGCCGCCGGCAAAAATGTTGCCAAAAAGACGGAGGGACAACGAGATCGGCTTGGCAAGTTCTTCCACCAGATTGATCGGCGCCAAGAACGCCACGTGACCCTTG
>DASYFD010000158.1:0-17997 GCA_036498625.1 Xanthobacteraceae bacterium
GCCGGTCTCGTTCATGCGGCGCAGCACGGTCTCGGGCGCGCGCTTGGCGACCAGGATCTCGAGGAACAGGCGGTTCGCCTCCGGGTTCTCCCGCAGGTCGTTGTCGATCAGCTTGAGCGAGCGGGTGGCGAGCCGCAGCGCGTCCGGATGGAACGCCAGATTGTGCTTTTGCGCCAGATGAAAGATGCGGATCAGGTTGACCGGATCGCGCGCGAACACGTTGGCGTCGGCCACGTTGATGCGGTTGTAGTCGACGATGAAGTCGTCGGATTCGCTCAGGTGGCGCCGCCGCCGCGGGCGGAATTTCGCTATCACGCGGCCGAGCGCCGGCATCGCCTTGGCCTGGCTGTCCTCGAGCTCGGCGCACAGGATGGCGGTGAGGTCGCCCACGTCCTTGGCGACCAGGAAATAGTGCTTCATGAAGCGCTCGACGTCGCGCTGGCCGGGATGCTCGGTATAGCCGAGCCGCACCGCGATCTCGCGCTGGATGTCGAAGGAAAGCCGCTCCTCGGCCCGCCCGGTGACGAAGTGCATGTGGCAGCGCACCGCCCACAGGAAATCGCCGCAGCGGCGGAAGCGAGTATATTCGCGCCGGTCGTAGACGCCGTGCTCGATCAGCTCCTCGCGCTCCTTTACCCGGTAGACGTATTTGGCGATCCAGTAGAGCGTGTGCAGGTCGCGCAACCCGCCCTTGCCGTCCTTTACGTTGGGCTCGACCAGATAGCGCGATTGGCCGGCACGGCGGTGGCGCTCCTCGCGCTCGGCGAGCTTGGCGGCGACGAATTCCTTGGCGCTGCCGGCCACCACCTCCTTGTCGAAGCGGTCCATCAGGGTGTCGAACAGCTTGCGGTCGCCGAGGAGAAAGCGCGCCTCCAGGACGCTGGTCCGGATCGTCATGTCCGCCTTGGATTGGCGGATGCATTCGTCGATGGAACGCGTGGCGTGGCCGACCTTGAGCCCCATGTCCCACAGGCAATACAGGATCGCCTCGGCGATGGATTCGCACCAGGCGGTCTGCTTGTAGGGTAGAAGGAACAAGAGATCGATGTCGGAGCCGGGCGCCAGGATGCCGCGACCGTAGCCGCCGGTGGCGACGATCGCCATGCGCTCGGCGCTCGATGGATTCTGCACCGGATAGTGCTTCTCGGCGAGCTCGAACAGGATGCGGATGATCTCGTCCTGCATGAGGCAGAGCCGCTCGGCGCAGCGCCGGCCGTGCCGATCCGCCAGCAGCAGCTGCTCGGCCTTGGCGCGCCCGCTGGTCAGCGCCGCCTTGAGATGCTGGGCGACCGCGTTGCGCATCTCCCGGTCGCGGCCGGCATGGAGCGCGGCGAGCTTCTCGAGCTCAGCCGTGATGGCGGTTGCGTCGAGCAGATCGCTCGATCCGGGCGGGCCCTGTTCGGCGGGAGAAAGCATGGCGTGACGGGATAGAGCATTTTCATCAAAAAAGCATGCGGTTGCTGTTCCAGCAAAGCTGCAGCGGTGCGGCAAAGCCCGCCTGGACCGCCACCGTGGCGGCAATGGAAACCGCGAAAACGAGCGCGGCCATCGGAAAAATATTCTTCCATTCAGCAAATATCACGAGTTATTTTCCGTTGACCCTGAATATAGTGCAGGTCTATAGAATAAAAATAGCGTCAACTCGGAGCGACCACTCGGGCGCTCAATCTGTGTGGGCCGCCGCCGAATCGGATCTGGGCGCAAGCGGGCCGCAAGCATGGAGCATGTCATGACCAATATCTCCCGGCGTTCGCTTTTCGCTTCCGCTTTGCTGGTCGCGCTGATCCCCGGCGCGTCGCTCCGGGCCGCCGACAAGCCCAAGGAAATCCGCATCGACTGGGCCACCTACAATCCGGTCTCGATCCTGCTCAAGAACAAGGGCCTGCTCGAGAAGGAGTTCGCCAAGGACGGCATCGCCATCGTCTGGGTGCAGACCGTGAGCTCGGCGAATGCGCTGCAGTTCCTCAATGCCGGATCGATCGAGTTCGGCTCGACCGCCGGATCGGCCGCCCTGATCGCCCGCGTCAACGGCAACCCGATCAAGTCGGTCTATGTGTTCTCGCGTCCCGAATGGACTGCGCTGGTCACCACGGCGGCCAGCAAGATCAACAAGATCGAGGACCTCAAGGGCAAGAAGGTCGCCATGGTGCGCGGCACCGACCCGCACATCTTCCTGGTGCGGGCGCTGCTGTCGGTCGGCCTGACCGACAAGGACATCACGCCGGTGCTGGTGCAGCAGCATGCCGATGGCGGCACCGCGCTGTTGCGCGGCGACGTCGACGCCTGGGCCGGCCTCGACCCGATGATGGCGCAGAAGGAGATCGAGGACGGCGCGCGGCTGTTCTATCGCAATGCCGCCGCCAACACCTGGGGCATTCTCAATGCCCGCGAGGAATTCATCAAGGAGCAGCCCGACATCGTGCGCCGCGTGCTCGCGGTCTACGAGGACGCGCGCAAATACGCACTCGGCCATTACGACGAGCTCAAGCGCGATTTCATCGCGGTGACCAAGCTGTCCGAGAACGTGGTCGACAAGCAGCTCAAGGAGCGCACCGAGATCACCCACAGCAAGATCGGCCCGGCGCAGCGCGATTCCATCCTTGAGGCCGGCCTCGCCTTGCAGAAGGCCGGCGTGATCGGCCCCGCCGTGGACGTCAAGAAGGCGGTCGACGACCTGATCGACGATCGCTACGTCACCGCCGCGAACTGACCTGAACTGGCGCGCCACGCCATTGCATTCCGCCCGCCGCTTGGGTCTGCTGTGGCCATGACGGCGACCATGGACCAGGGCGTGGCGGAGCGGGGGGCGTCCAGGCCTTCGCCTCCGGCTTCGCTTGCCCACCGGCTGGCGCGTCTGGCGCGGCCCGGGCTCGGCCTGGTGCTGCCGGTCGCCCTCGCGCTGTTCTGGGAGATCGCCGTCCATCTCGGGCTCTCCAACGGGCGCCTGGTGCCGCCGCCCTCGGTGATCTTCAACACCTTTGCGGATCTGGCCCGCACCGGCGAGCTGCAGGCCCATGCGGCCGCCACGCTCTGGCGCGTCGGCTGGGGATTTGCATTCGGGGTCGCGGGCGGCACCATCGTGGGCGCCATCGCGGGCTACTCGGCCTTGCTCTATCGCCTGGTCGACCCGACCCTGCAGGGCCTGCGCGCCGTGCCTTCGATCGCCTGGGTGCCGCTGTTCATTCTGTGGTTCGGCATTTTCGAAGCCTCCAAGATCATCCTGATCGCGGTCGGCGTGTTCTTTCCGGTCTATCTCGGCGTTATGGGGGCGGTGCTGTCGGTCGATCGCAAGATCGTCGAGGTCGGCCGCGCCTTCCGGCTGTCGGGCTTCGCCATGATCCGCCGCATCCTGCTGCCCGCCGTGCTGCCGGCCTATGTGCTGTCGCTTCGCGCCGGCCTCGGGCTTGGCTGGATGTTCGTGCTGGCGGCGGAATTTCTCGGCGCCTCGAGCGGGCTCGGCTTCTTGCTGATCGACGGCCAGCAGCTCGGCAAGCCGGCCCAGATCGTCGCCGCCATCGTGGCGTTTGCGATCCTGGGCAAGCTGTCCGACTGGCTCATCGTCCTCCTGAGCACGCCGTTCCTGCGCTGGGAAGACGTGGTGGTGCGGCAGTAAGTGCGTTTAGTTGTTTGTCACCGCCGGGCATAGCCCTCGAAGACGGGCGTAAACGCCCTTATGTCCCGGCGGTCTCGATCAGGAAGGCATTGCCATCCTGATCGGGATGGCCGGAACAGGTCCGGCCATGACAATGAAGAGCTCGGTAATTTTGTAGGCAGCCATCTCATGCTGGTGCTCGATCGTGTCGGCAAGACCTATCCGAACGGCGTGCACGCGCTCGAGGGCGTGTCGCTTGCGGTCGCCCATGGCGAGATTGTGGTGGTGGTGGGCGGCTCCGGCTGCGGCAAGTCGACTTTGCTGCGCGCCATCTCCGGCCTCGACACCCCGACCCAGGGCAAGGTCGCGCTCGACGGCGCCGCCATCACGGCGCCGCACGAGGAGATCGGCATCATCTTCCAGGAGCCGCGCCTGTTGCCTTGGCTCGACGTCGCCGACAATGTCGGCTTCGGACTGGAGCACCGGCCGAAAGCGGAACGGCGGGCGCGCGTCGCGACCGCGCTTGCGCGCGTCGGCCTGACCGAGAAGGCGCGCATGTGGCCACGCGAGCTCTCCGGCGGCCAGGCCCAGCGCGTCGCCATCGCTCGCGCGCTGGTGCCGCGGCCGCAGGTGCTGCTCCTGGACGAGCCGTTCTCGGCGCTCGATGCCTTCACCCGTGCCGACCTGCAGGATCATCTGCTCGACCTGTGGGCGGACTTCAAGCCGACCCTGGTGATGGTCACCCACGACGTCGAGGAGGCGGTGGTGCTGGCCGACCGCATCACAGTGATGCGCGCCCACCCGGGCCGGCTGTTCGAGGAGATTCCAAGCGACCTGCCGCGCCCGCGCGATCGCCAGTCGGCGGCGTTCGATTTCGTCAAGCGCCGCGTCCTCGCCGCCCTCGATCGCTCCCTCGACCGCGCTGCAATCACCGACGACCGGCAGACCAAGGCCAATGCCGGCGCCGAGCTGTGGTGGTAAGCGACACAAATTCTGCGTCGTCCCGGCCCATAGCGCGTCGAAGACGCGCGTAAACGCGCTAATGGCGCCGGGACCCATACGCCGCAGCCGACGGAGAGGGCACGTCGTATGGGTCCCTGCTTTCGAAGGGACGACAGCGTGGGGCGGGTTTGATAGTTTCCGTCTCCAATCGGCGGTCAAGATCGAAAGGACCCGACATGGATGCCACTTCGCTACGTGCCATGCAGGCGCCGCTCAAGGAGCGCTACAAGGGCGATCCGCAATCCGCCGTCATCACCTTGAAGGCACGCGGCCGGCTCGACGATACCGCCATTGCCTGCAAGGTGGAGACCGGCCGCGCCATCGCGGCCGCCGGCCTGCATCCCGCCACCGGCGGCTCCGGGCTCGAGCTGTGCTCGGGCGACATGCTGCTCGAGGCACTGGTCGCCTGCGCGGGCGTGACCCTCAAGGCGGTCGCTACCGCGATCGACATTCCGCTCAAGTCCGGCATCGTGTCGGCGGAGGGCGATCTCGACTTCCGCGGCACGCTCGGGGTCGCCAAGGACGCCCCGGTCGGCTTCAGGCAGATCCGCCTGCGCTTCGAGGTCGCAACCGACGCCCCGCAGGACAAGCTCGATCAGCTGCTCAAGCTGACCGAGCGTTATTGCGTGGTCTACCAGACCCTCAAGAGCGGTCCGCCCATCGAGGTCGGGTTGCAGCGGGTGTAGGGCTTCGATGTTTTTCCCGGACGCGGTGCGGCGCGCAGCGCTTGCGGAGCGTTGCACCGCAGAGGCAGGATCGTTCCAGGGCTCCGCGTCTGGAACGGTCCCGGTCTGCCGCGCATGATTGCGCGCTTCGCGCTCCATGCTGCGCAGCGCCCGGGACAAGTGCTAGCATCGTCTCGGAGGTCGCCATGCCAGCCAGACATGCCTGCAGCCGCACGCTGATCTTGGCGCTGCTCGTCCTCACCGCGCCCAACGCCGGCGCAGCCGAGCTCTTGCGCGTCGGCAAGTCGGTGCCGGAGGCTTTCTCCTTCGTGCCGCTCGATGTCGGCATGCGGGTCGGCCTGTTTCGCAAATACGGCGTCGAGATCGAGCCGTCGTCGCTCGCGGGCGGCGCCCGGTTGCAGCAGGCGCTCGCAGGCGACTCCATCGATATCGGGCTCGGCTCCGGCCCCGAGATGGCCTCGATCCAGAAGGGCTCGCCCGTCAGGGCGGTGGCCGCCATGGCGGGGGCGCCGCGGCTCTTGGCGCTGCTGGTGCGGCCCGACGGTGCGATCAAGTCGGTCGCCGACCTCAAGGGCAAGAAGATCGGAGTCACCACCACCAACTCGCTCACCGCCTGGCTGGTCAGCGAGCTGGCGCGCCAGCAGGGCTGGGGCCCGAACGGCATCGATGTGACGCCGCTCGGCGCCACGCCCGGGCAATTCGCGGCGCTGAAAACCCGGCAGATCGACGGCCTAGTGTCCGACATCGCGACCCTGCTGCAGGCGCAGGCCAACGGCTATGGCAAGATCCTGTTCCGCTTCGGCGATCTGGTGCAGGATTTCCATATCCACGTGATCTTCGCGACCGACAAGCTGATCGCACAGCGGCCCGATGCGATCCGCTCTTTCCTGGAAGCCTGGTTCGAGACCATCGCGTTCATGCGCGCCGAGCGGGCCCGCACCATCGATATTGCCAAGGACATCATCAGCGTTGATCCGGCCATCACGGCGCAGACCTACGACGAGCTGATGCCGATGTTCTCCGCCGACGGCAAATTCAACCCGAAAGCCCTGGCGGTACTCAGCCGCTCCTATGTGGATTTGAAGATTCTCCCGAGCGAGCCCGACATGAGCAAGTTTTATACGGAGGAATTTTTGCCGAATTGATCGGTGTGCGGCAGAGCCTCCCAGGCCGCTCGTCCCCGCGAAAGCGGGGATACAGTCTCTTGCGAAAATGAGCGGAATTGCCACTGGCTCGGGAAGCGAGGGGAAGTCCGATCCGCTTCGAGCTGTGGCAAAGGCTGGGTCCCCGCGTCCGCGGGGACGAGCGGTTGGTTGTTCCGGGACCTCTGCGGGTCACGCGTTACCCTTCCCCGCCTTCTCCTTCAACGCATACAGCGCCTCGAGCGCATCGCGCGGCGACATCTCGTCGGGATGCAGCGCCGAGAGTGCCGCGATCACGGCGGCGAGCGCCGCGTCCGGCGCCGGGACTGCGGCGGGCCGCGGCGCGGCGGCGAACAGCGGCAGGTCCTCGAAGCCGCGCGGGGCGGCGCGATCGACCGCCTCGAGCTTGGCCAGCACCAGCTTCGCGCGCTCGATCACGGCGGCCGGCAGGCCCGCGAGCTTGGCCACCTGGATGCCGTAGCTGCGATCGGCCGCGCCCGGCACCACCTCGTGCAGGAACACCACCTCGCCCTCCCATTCCTTCACCCGCACGGTCGCGTTGAACAGCCGCGGCAATTTGGCGGCGAGCGCGGTCAGCTCATGGAAGTGGGTGGCGAACAGCGCGCGGCAGCGGTTGGTCTCATGCAGGTGCTCTATGGTGGCCCAGGCGATCGAGAGGCCGTCGAAAGTGGCGGTGCCGCGGCCGATCTCGTCCAGGATCACCAGCGAACGGGCGCCCGCCTGGTTGAGGATGGCGGCGGTCTCCACCATCTCCACCATGAAGGTCGAGCGCCCGCGCGCGAGATCGTCGGCTGCCCCCACGCGCGAGAACAGCCGGTCGACGGCGCCGATCTTGGCGCGTCGTGCCGGCACGAAGCTGCCCATTTGCGCCAGGATCGCGATCAGGGCGTTCTGGCGCAGGAAGGTCGATTTGCCGCCCATGTTGGGCCCGGTGAGCAGCCAGATGCGGCCGGCGCCCGCTCCCGCTGGCGCCGAGAGATCGCAGTCATTGGCGACGAACGGCCCGCCGTCGGCGAGGAGTGCCTGCTCCACCACCGGGTGGCGGCCGCCCTCGATGATGAAATCAAGCGAGCTGTCGGTCTCCGGTCGCACATAGGCGCGCTCGGCGGCGAGCTCGGCCAAGCCGGCCGCCACGTCGAGGCTCGCCAGCGCCGCCGCCGCATTGGTGATGGCGCCTTGCGCCGCCGTCACTAGGGCGGATAGCCGATCGAAGCCTTTGAGCTCGATCGCCAGCGCGCGCTCGGCCGCATTGGCGATCTTGACCTCCAGCTCCCCCAGCTCGGTGGTGGTGAAGCGCACCTGACCGGCCAGCGTCTGGCGATGAATGAAGATGGCGTTGAGGGGAGGGCGCAGGAACTTGTCGCCGTTCTGCGCGGTCGCCTCCACGAAATAGCCGAGCACATTGTTGTGGCGGATCTTGAGCGCACGCACGCCGGTCTCCTCGGCGTAGCGCGACTGCAGGGCCGCGATCACCCGGCGGGATTCGTCGCGCAGCGCGCGCGCCTCGTCGAGCGCCGCCTCATAGCCCTCGCGCAGGAAGCCGCCATCGCGCCGGATGAGCGGCAGCTCGTCGGCGAGCGCGGCGCTGAGCTCCGCCGCGATTGCCGGATCGGGCTCGCCCAGAGCGGCGGTGGCCTGCGCGATCTCGGCCGGCAGCTCGGACATTTTCGCGAGCGCGCCGGCGAGGCTCGCGGCCGCCGCGATGCCGTCACGAATGGCGGCGAGATCGCGCGGGCCGCCGCGGCCGACCACAAGCCGCGCCAGCGCCCGCGCCAGATCAGGCGCCGCCTTCAGGCGCTCGCGGGTCTCGCCGCGCGCGCCCGCGTCGGCCACGAAAAATCCGACCGCGTCGTGCCGGGCCCCGATCGCGGCCGGATCGGTGAGCGGGGCGGCAAGCCGCTGCGCCAGCAGGCGCGCGCCTAGCGGCGTGACGGTGCGGTCGATCGCGGCCAACAGCGATCCGCGCCGCTCGCCCGAGAGCGCCCGCACCAGCTCGAGATTGACCCGCGTCGCTTGGTCGATGGCGAGGCTGGCGCCCGCGCGCTCGCGCACCGGCACCGACAGCGGCGGGCGGCGGCCGAGCTGGGTGCGCTCCACATAGGAGATGCAGGCGGCAGCGGCGGTGAGCTCGAGCCGGGTCAGCACCCCGAACGCCTGCGTGGTCGACACCGCGAAATAGCTGGCGAGCCGCCGCTCGGCGGTGGCGCCGTCGAACACGTCGCGCGGCAGCGGCGTCACCGCCGGCAGGCTGCGAAGGTAGGGCGCCAGCTCCGCATCGCCGTAGAGCGCGTCCGACACGATGATCTCGCCCGGCTCGAGCCGCGCAATCTCGGCATTGAGGCCGAGCCGGTCGCATTCGGCGATGCGGAACTCGCCGGTCGAGATGTCGATCCAGGAGATCGCGAAGCGGCCCGCCTCCTCGCCCGAGGCGCGCGCCCGCGCGATTGCCAGGAGATAATTGTTCTCGCCCGCCTCGAGCAGCGTGTCCTCGGTAAGCGTGCCGGGCGTGACCAGCCGCACCACGTCGCGCCGCACCACGCTCTTGTTGCCGCGCTTCTTGGCCTCGGCCGGATCCTCGGTCTGCTCGCAGACCGCGACCCGGTAGCCGCGCGCGATCAGCCGGTGCAGATATTCCTCCGACCGCTCGATCGGCACCCCGCACATCGGGATGTCGCGGCCCAGGTGCTTGCCGCGCTTGGTGAGCACGATCCCGAGCGCGCGCGAGGCGATCTCCGCATCCTCGAAGAACAGCTCGTAGAAGTCGCCCATCCGGTAGAACAACAGGCAGCCCGGATGCGCCGCCTTGATCTCGGTGTATTGCTCCATCATGGGGGTGACGCGCCCGAGATCGTCGGGCGCGGGCGCGGCGCGTGCGTTGGCGGGATCGGCCGGGTCGGACGGCGATGGGGAGCGGGCGATGTCCATGGCCGGCACGCTAGCAGATGCGGCGCGCGGATTCATGCGGCGCGGACAATCGGCCCACAGCGATGTGGATTGCCGTCCGCTCCACGCGCAGGCGCGCTCCCTCGCCCTCCGGCAACCGATCAGGTCTTGCGGAGCTCGGTCATGCGTGGAACGGCCGAGGTCGGGATGGGGCGTTCCCGCAGGCTTGAAGAATGCACCCTCGCCCGGCCGAGATGCCGCCTCCCGGGAGTGCGCCGGGAGGGCCCCAGCGCCGGTAAGCGGAAATCATCTGCATTCGAGAAACGGAAGTTTGCGAACCACGCTCCGGCCGTCGGTTTGAATTATTGTTGTTTGTATTTTCTTATGGATATTTGCGACGACGCGGCGACGGAACCCGTCGGGAATGGCGCCAACACGGGAAGCTCCGCGACTCACAAATTAAGGCAAGGACATTCCTTATGAATCGTTAAACTTTTCATGAGACACGGTAAAGGAGCGCAGGTGCGTTCCTGCGGTGAGGAAATCGATCATGGACCTCTCAACCCCGGTGCTGGTCGTCGACGACTCTCGCACCATGACCACGATCATCGCAAATCTCGTGCGTGAGGTCGGGTACACCGACATCGACCAGGTCAATGATGGTGCGTCCGCGCTCGACAAGCTTCGAGCAAAGAAATACGGCTTGGTTCTCTCCGACTGGGACATGCGCCCCATGAATGGGACGGAATTCATTCAGGCAGTGCGCAAGGACCCGATGAATTCAAGCACCTTCGTGATCATGATTACCGCCAAGGGCGATGCCGACGTTTCATGGCTGTCGGGAGCCGACGGGTTTCTCAAGAAGCCTTTCAAGGTGCACGACCTGAGGGACAAGATCGAAGACGTCATTGCGCAACGAGCCGATGAAATCCCCTTGATGAGATGACGCTTCGGTCGGGCGACATCGTCCATGAGCGGGCGGAATGTTGTCTCACCGAGCAGCGGTAGCGCATTGCATGCCGCCCCGCAGGCGGCGCCGGCATGCCTCAGCACCCGCTCGGCGCTCCCTTGACGCGACCCCGCAAATCAGTGGATTCGTAAAATTGAAACTGGCGCAGTGCGCATTGATCTCGGGCTTGCCCGGGATCGATCTTGTTTTGCGGCCGGGGTCACCGCACTGTATCGCGTCGGGATTCGATCGAGATTTCAGCTGCGGGTCCCCCGGAGCAAGAAAATGCTTCGCCAGCTCTGCTGACGATGCATGGCTCCGAGGCCATCAAAACGGCGATCCATTGTTTTGCGATTGTATTTTCAATACCATCGCGCTCGCAGCCATGCATTCTGGTTTGGTCTGCGTCAGCGCAATCGACCCGCCTACTTCACCAGCTTCACGCCGCAAATCTTCTCCAGCGTCCCGTGATCGATCGCTTCGCGCTCGGCCTTGGGAATATTGAGGCTGTCGAGAATCTTCAGGGTTTCGCGGATGTAGAGCGTGCCCTTCTCGGGATCGAACGGGCAGTCGGACGCGAACACGATCTTGTCGGCCGGATAGAACTCCATGCCGCATTTGGTCGCCGGGATGCCGCCGAAGGCCGCCGTGTCGGCATAGAAATCGTTCTTGAAGTAGTCGAGCGGGCGCTTCTTGAGGCTCTGGCGCAGCGCCACGTAGTCCTCGTCGGTGGTGCGGGTGCCGAGTTGGTCCCAGCCGTTGCCGATGCGACCTTCCAGCATCGGCACGATGCCGCCGAAATGATGCACGATGATCTTGAGCTTGGTGTATTTGTCGAGCGTCTTGGAGAACACCAGCCGCGCCATGGCGGCGCCGGTCTCGTAGGACCAGCCGAACGCCCACCAGATTTCATAGAGCGATTTCTTCTCCCAGGCCGGATAGTCCGACACCTCGGCGCCGCGCGCCGGATGCAGCCAGATCGGCTTGCCGAGCTCGTTCATCTTGGCCCAGAACCCTTCGTATTCGGGCAGGTCGATCGGTTTGCCCGCCACGTTGGTATAGATCTGCACCCCGAGCGCGCCGAGCTCCTTGATGGCGCGTTCGGCCTCGCGCACGCCGGCGTCGGGCGATGCCAGCGACACCTGCGCCACGAAGGCCGGAAAATGATCGTGATGCTTGGCGCAGATCTCGGCGAAGCCGTCATTGATGATGCGGGAGAGCTCGTCGATCTCGCCCGGCTTCTTGGTGATAACCTCGAGCGGCGGCTGCGGGTAGGACAGGATTTGCGCATAGTCGGGAAACATGTCCACGATCTTCATGCGATGGTCGAGATCGAACAGCGCCGGCAGCGCGCGCACCCGCTTGCCCATGTCCTTGTGATCGCCGGCGATCGTCAGCATCCGATCGAAAAACTTCTTGGGAAAGAAGTGCGTATATGCGTCGATGCGCATGAGCGGTCCTCCGGTAATTTTCTGGTCGGGCTTGGTTGCGAGCGCCGTTTGGGCAGGATGGGCGGGATCAGGCGTGGTCAAGAGAGACGGAAAGTTGTTAGCGCTTCGGCCGCGGACTGTCCATCGCACCATCACGCCGCGGTTGCATCAGCTCCCGGTGAACCGTGCAACGAGTTGCGGCGGTATCGGCTGCGCCTTGAAACCGCCCGGCCGGGCCGGGTCGCGCACCACCCAGACCCGCGTCTCGAAGCCTTCGACCGCGAGCGCGCCATCCCGGCTCAGCCGGTGCGTGAGGGCGAAGCTGGAGCGGCGTACCTCCGAGAGGCTGGTCTCGATCACCACGTCGTCGCCGAACCGCGTCGGCAAATGGAAGCGCGCCCGGCTCTCCACCATCGGATAGCCGGCGAAGTCATAGGCCTCCTGCAGCTGATGCTTGCTCATGCCGAGCGTCCGCTCGATCAGCAAGGTGGTGGAATGATCGAACATGGCGAAATAGCGCGGGTAGAACACGATGCCGGCCGGATCGCAATCGCCCCACTCGATGCGCACCGTGCGTGCGTTGCTCGGCATCTCAAGACCCACCCCGTCGGCCGGCATTTGACCGTACCGGGCATGCCCCGTAAATAACTATCGCGAGCGAAGAAACAGATATTTGAGAGGGGCCATGTCGCGCTTTCTGTCGCTCGCCGAGGCGGTGGCCGAGACCATCCGGGACGGCGACACGGTGGCGATGGAGGGGTTCACCCATCTCATCCCCCATGCGGCCGGCCACGAGATCATCCGCCAGCGCAGAAAGCGGCTCACCCTCATCCGCATGACTCCGGACCTGATCTACGACCAGCTGATCGGCATGGGCTGTGTCGCCAAGCTCATCTTTTCCTGGGGCGGCAATCCGGGCGTCGGCTCGCTCTTCCGGCTGCGCGACGCGGTCGAGAACGGCTGGCCCAACCCGATCGAGCTCGAGGAGCACTCGCACGCCGCCATGGCCAATGCCTATGAGGCCGGCGCCGCCGGCCTGCCATGCGCGATCTTTCGCGGCTATGTCGGGGTCGATCTGCCCAAGGTCAATTCCAGGATCAAGCGCATCACCTGCCCGTTCACCGGCGAGGAGCTGGCCGCCGTGCCGGCCCATCGGCCCGATGTCGCCGTCATCCACGCGCTGCGCGCCGATCGGGCCGGCAACGTCCTCCTGGAGGGCATCGTGGGGGTGCAGAAGGAGGCGGTGCTGGCATCCCGGCGCTCGATCGTGACGGTCGAGGAGATCGTGGAGGATTTCGGGCCTCGCAACCTCAATGCGGTTATCCTGCCGAGCTGGACGGTCGGAGCCATTGCGGTGGTGCCGGGCGGCGCCTATCCGTCCTATGCGCAAGGCTATTATGCGCGCGACAATGCCTTCTACATCGCCTGGGAGCCGATCGCCCGCGACCGCGACGGATTCCTGCTCTGGATGAAGCAGAACGTGCTCGACCGCGGCCCGGAGACCTTCGCCCTGCACGCGCGTCGCCGCCGGGTCGCTGGTTAGATTCTCGGACCGTAGGGTGGGCAAAATTGCCTGACACCATGATCAGAAGTGCTCAGAGCCGCGCAATTTTGCCCACGCGAATGCGCCGCGACACCGAACGCGTGGGCAACGCGCCAGTACGCCGTGCCCTGCTTCGAGGTTGCGGTCCTGGCGCGTTGCCACCCTACAGATCGGCCGATATGAATTTGTGTTAGATCGCTCGAAGAGCGCTTGAGGACAGCCCCGATGCCGGAGACCTATCTGGCGAGCGAGATGATGACCATCGCGGCGGCGCGGGCGCTGCGCAACACCGACGTCTGCTTTGTCGGCATCGGGTTGCCGTCCGCTGCCGCCAACCTGGCGCGGCTCACGCATGCGCCCGATCTCACGCTGATCTACGAGTCGGGCCCGATCGCCGCCAAGCCCGACGTGCTGCCGCTCTCGATCGGTGACGGGGAGTTGTGCGAGACCGCGCTCACCACCGTGTCGGTGCCGGAAATGTTCCGCTATTGGCTGCAAGGCGGCCGCATGACGGTCGGCTTTTTGGGCGGCGCCCAGATCGACCGCTTCGCCAATATCAACACCACCGTGATCGGGCCCTACGACAAGCCGCGCACCCGGCTCCCGGGCGGCGGCGGCGCGCCCGAGATCGGCACCTGCTGCGGCGAGATTTTCATCATCATGAACCAGTCGAAGCGAAACTTCGTCGGCAAGCTCGACTTCATCACCTCCATGGGGCATGGCGAGGGTGGCGAGCACCGGGCGCGGCTCGGCTTGCGCACCAGGGGCCCGACCAAGCTCGTGACCGATCTCTGTATCCTCGAACCCGATCCGGCGACCCGCGAGATGACTGTCACTTCCATCCATCCCGGCGTCACCCGGGCGCTGATCGCCGACAACACCGGCTGGCCGGTGCGCTATGCCGGCGCGGTCGCCGAAACCCCGGCCCCGACCGCCCATGAGCTTGCGGCGTTGCGCGCGCTCAATGCCCGCACCGCGCGCGCCCACGGCCAGGCTCCCCACCCTAACGCTGCCCCGGTTGCCGGGGAGGGAACGGAGGGGGGGGGATGAGCGGGCCGCGCGATGTGTTCCTATGCGATGCGGTGCGCACCCCGATCGGGCGCTATGGGGGCGCCCTTGCCAAAATCCGCACCGACGATCTGGCCGCGATCCCGATTAGGGCACTCCTCGCCCGCAACCCCAAGGTCGATTGGGCGGCGCTGGACGAGGTCGTGCTCGGCTGCGCCAATCAGGCCGGCGAGGACAACCGCAATGTGGCCCGCATGGCGCTGCTGCTGGCGGGGCTGCCCGACGGCGTGCCGGGCGTGACCGTGAACCGGCTGTGCGGTTCCGGCCTCAATGCGGTCGGCGATGCGGCGCGCGCCATCCGCGCGGGCGAGATCGAGCTTGCGATCGCGGGCGGCGTCGAATCCATGAGCCGGGCGCCGTTCGTGATGGGCAAGGCCACCGAGCCGTTCCAGCGCGCGGCCGAGCTGCAGGACACCACCATCGGGTGGCGCTTCATCAATCCGCTGATGAAGGCGCAATACGGCGTCGACGCCATGCCGGAGACCGCCGAGAACGTGGCGCAGGACTATCAGGTTTCGCGCGCCGATCAGGATGCCTTCGCGCTGCGCTCGCAGCAGCGCGCCCGCGCTGCCGTCGCCGCCGGCTATTTCGCGCAGGAGATCGTGCCGGTCGAGCTCAAGGGCAAGGCTCGGACTGTCATCGTCGACACCGACGAGCACCCGCGCCCCGACACCACCCTCGAGGCTTTGGCCAAGCTCAAGCCGATCGTGCGCGATCCCGGCACCGTGACGGCCGGCAACGCGTCCGGCATCAACGACGGCGCCGCCGCCATGATCCTCTGCTCCGAAGCCGCCGCCGCGCGCCATGGCTTGACGCCGCGCGCGCGCGTGCTCGGCATGGCGTCGGCCGGGGTGCCGCCGCGTGTCATGGGCATCGGGCCGGTGCCCGCCACCCGCAAGCTGATGGCGCTACTCTCCCTCAAGATCGGCGACTTCGACCTGATCGAGCTCAACGAAGCTTTCGCGTCGCAAGGGCTCGCCTGCCTACGGCAGCTCGGCGTCGCCGACGATGCCGAGCACGTCAATCCCCACGGGGGCGCTATCGCGCTCGGCCATCCGCTCGGCATGTCTGGCGCGCGGCTCGCCCTGACGGCGGTGCACGGGCTGGCGCAGCGCTCCGGCAAGCTCGCGCTCGCCACCATGTGCGTGGGGGTAGGGCAGGGCATTTCGCTCGCGCTCGCGCGCGTCAATTGATCAACGAGGCTCGTCACAGCATGGACGCCAACTGGATCTGCTTTCATCCCAATCCGTCCAAGCCGCGCTTCAAGCCGCCGGCGGGCGCGGTCGATGCCCATTGTCATGTATTCGGCCCGGAAGCCAAATTTCCCTACGCCCCGGAGCGCAAATACACGCCATGCGACGCGCCCAAGGAAAAGCTGTTCACGCTGCGCGATTTCCTCGGGTTCGACAAGAATGTCATCGTCCAGGCCTCGTGCCATTCCAAGGACAACCGGGCGCTGGTCGATGCGCTTGAGACTTCAAACGGCAAGGCCAAGGGCGTGGCCTTTGTGGGCGAGGAGGTGACCGACGCCGAACTCAAGAACCTGGACCGGGCCGGTGTGAAGGGCGTGCGCTTCAACTTCGTCAAGCGGCTGGTCGATTCCACCCCGCGCGGCGTGCTGGAGCGGATCGCCGCCCGTGTGGCACCGCTCGGCTGGCACATCGTGATCTATTTCGAGATGCCGGACCTGCCCGAGTTCGAGGATTTCTTCACCTCCCTTCCCACCACCGTGGTGGTCGATCACATGGGCACGCCCGACGTGAAGAAGGGGGTCGACCACCCGGAGAACCAGCGCTTCCTGCGGCTCATGGAGAAGCACCGGAACTTCTGGGTCAAGGCAACCTGCCCAGAGCGCATGACGGTCGCCGGCGCACCCTATGACGACGTGGTGCCGTTCGGGCGCACCCTGGTGGAGCGTTTCTCCGACCGCGTGCTGTGGGGCACCGATTGGCCGCACCCCAACATGAAGAAGGAAGCCCCTGACGACGGCGTCCTGGTCGACTACATTCCCAAGATAGCGCCGACCGCGGCTCTGCAGCAGGCGCTTCTGGTCGACAACCCGATGCGGCTTTATTGGGGGTGAGCCTGTAGCCCGCATGGAGCGAAGCGTAATGCGGGCTACAGAAGGCCGCTTTAGAACGGTTCAAGCCTGCGGCTACCGCTTATGTTGCCATGGCGCCCTGCGCTATATATGTGTTGGCGAAAATCCGCGCATTGGAGAACCCCGATGGCCCGCGAGCCGCACGATTATGACGATATACCGGGCACGTTCGTGTTCGATGCGGAGAAGTCCCGCCAGGGCTACGGCATCAACATGTTCTGCATGTCGCTGATGAAGGAGGAGAACCGCAAGGCCTTCAAGGCGAACGAGGCGGACTACCTCAAGAAGTTCCCGCTGACCCCGGCGCAGGCGCGGGCCATCCTCGAGCGCGACTACAACAAGATGCTGGAGCTCGGCGGCAACATCTATTTCACCGCCAAGCTGGGCGCGACCGACGGCCACTCGTTCCGCCATCTCGCCGCCGTCATGACCGGCTCCACGCAGGAGGACTACGCCCAGATGATGCTGGCCGGCGGCCGCTCGGTCGAAGGCAATCGCAGCAAGTCGGGCCGGGAGCAACCCGCCAAGGCGGCCAAAGTGGCGACCAAAGCGGCGGCAAAACTCAAGCCCAAGTCGAAGCCGGACAGCAAAGCGAGGTCGAAACGTGGCTAGGATCATCGCAGGCGTGGCGTCATCGCATGTGCCGGCGATCGGCGCGGCAATAGACAACAAGCAGACCGAGGAGCCGTACTGGAAGCGGGTCTTCTCCGGCTTCGAGAAATCCAAAGAGTGGATGGCGAACGCCAAGCCCGATGTCGCCATCGTGGTCTACAACGACCACGCCTCCGCCTTCTCGGTCGAGATCGTGCCGACCTTCGCGCTCGGCTGCGCGGCCGAGTTTCCGCCCGCCGACGAAGGCTGGGGCCCGCGCCCGGTGCCGGTGGTGCAGGGCCATCCCGAGCTCGCGGCCCATATCGCCCAATCGGTCATTCTCGACGAGTTCGATCTCACCATCGTCAACAAGATGGAGGTCGATCACGGCCTCACCGTGCCGATGAACCTCCTGTTCGGCTCGCCCAAGCAGTGGCCGTGCCCGGTCATTCCGCTCGCCGTCAACGTGGTGCTCTACCCGCCGCCGACCGCGCATCGCTGCTACATGCTCGGCAAGGCGATCCGCCGGGCCGTGGAATCCTACCCGCAGGACTTGCGGGTCGTCATCTTCGGCACCGGCGGCATGTCGCACCAGATCAGCGGCCCGCGCGCCGGCCTGATCAACAGCAAATTCGACAAGGCCTTTCTCGACAACCTCACCAAGGATCCGAAGAAGCTCACCCGCATTCCGCATCTCGAGTTCATGCGCGAGGCCGGCGCCGAAGGTATCGAGATGGTGATGTGGCTGATCATGCGCGGCGCGCTCGACGAGAAGGTCGACGAGGTCTACCGCTTCTACACGGTGCCGGCGTCGAACACCGCGGTAGGGCACATTATTCTCGAAAACCACCGGCGCGGCGCCAAGGCGGCGGGCAAGCAGAAGCCTGCGGCCGGCAAGCACAAGCGCGCAGCCGCGCACGCCAAAATTGACCGGATTTCAAGCTAGCTGGTTTTCGTCATGGCCGGGCTTGTCCCGGCCATCCACGTCT
>DASYFD010000159.1:0-18490 GCA_036498625.1 Xanthobacteraceae bacterium
TATCTTCTGGTCGATCAGATCCGCGTAGCTGACCTTGTTCTTCTTGGCCTGCTGGTAGACGTCGACCAGGGTATTGCGCAGATCGGCATTGTCGGAGCAGCCGCTGGTGCGCTCGATGTTGCGCATCTGCGACTCGGTCGGCGATTCCGCCCGGCCCCAATCCCACACCCAGAGCCATTGCCGGTTGGTCCAGGTGACGTCGTTGCGTCCGTTGCCGGAGCGCCTGATCCGGCAGGTGACGGGCACGTACAGCCGGCGGATGGCGACCTTCTTGGTCACTGGATCGACCGCCCCGTAGTAGCGCTCAAGCCTGCCGATCTCCTCCTGGGTCAGCACCGGCCGGCCCATCGCATCGGTGGCCTCGCCGCTCTTGGCCATCTCGACCAGAAGATGGGCGGCGCCGATCTCGTGAAACGGATTGCCCTCCTCGGTCATCGGATCGGTCAGCACCGCGAGCTCGATCGCGTGATAAGCGAGCCGCATGGCCTCGATCGGATTTTTCTCCTGTCCGAGCTCGCCGTTGCGGTTGATCTGCGCGAGCGCCAATGCGGCCTGCGGGGAACCCTGGCTCATGGCGCGCTGCAGGAGCGTGATCGCCTCGCGCTCGCCGTATTCCTGCTTGACCAGCAGAAAACCGCGGCGCAGCCGATCGGCAAACTCGAACTGCGCGGACTCGCTGCCCCCATAGGCGGCGAGCCGCCAATAGCGCTCCGCGATCTCGGGTTGCGGATTGAGCAACCCGATGCCGCGCTCCATGATGCGGGCCAAGATCGCCTGCGCGTCGCTGTCGCCGGTCTCGGCCACGCGGCCGAACCAGAGCAGCGCCAGGTCGGGATCCTGCCGCTGGCTGTTGGGGCTGTCCTCGCCGCCGCAGCCGCAGATTTTTCCCTTCAGATAGGTCATGCCGAGCAGGAACTTCGCCCGCACCGAGCCGGCGTCGGCGGCGCGCTGCAGCCATTCCAGGCCGCGGCGCGGATTCTGCGCCTGTCCGCGGCCGTTGATCAGCGCCTCGCCCAGCTCGACCATGGCGGACACCGAGCCGCTTTCGGCCGACTTGGCGAACCATTCCGCGGCCTGCGCGACGTCGCGCTTCACGTCGTTGGTGCCGTCCTTGTAATGGAGCGCCAGATTGTACATCGCCAGCGGATCGCCCTGCTGGGCCGCCCGCTTCAGCAGCTCGATCGCCTGCGCGCCGTTGGCGTCCACGCCGTCGCCGTTCTCATAGAGGACGGCGAGATCGTTCAAGGCGCTGACATAACCGCGCTTGGTGGCGTCATCATAGGACAGCCGGGCGCTGCGCAACGCGCGCGCGCGATCCGCATCGTCGAGACCGGGCCGCGTGCCCAGCTTCTGATAGGCGCGCCCCAGATTGTAGAGAAAGCGGGCGATCCGGGGATTCTCCTCCACCGCCTTGGTGCAGGCCGCGATCGCGGCATCGGCATCGATCTTGTCCCACAGCACGCCCGACACCTCTGGCGGCCGGGCGCGATCCTGGTCGGAGGCCGCCAGGCGATCGCATTCGCTCACCGACCGGTTCACCACCGTCACCGGCGCCTCGATCGGATCGTCCGAGCTCAATGCCAGCTCGGAGAGCGCGCGGCGGGCCAGCTCGGCGGTGCCGCAGCCGTCGAACCGGCGGCGATGGCGATCGTACAGCTCACGCTTCTGCAGCTTCTTGATCTGATCCCAATCCTCGAGCTCGCCGGCGCATCTGTCCTGCGCCATATGGAAGCGCTCGCGGCCGATCGAGCCGACCAGGGAAAAATCCTCGACGATGCTGCCGTTGTAGACGTATTCCGGCTCCTGCTGGATGCCGTTGGCGTTGGCGATGGAGCGCACCATCAGCTTGACGCGATCGGCGAGGTCGACCAGCGACTGACCGGGACGCTGCAGCTCGGAGCGCAGCACGTCGGTGAACAGCGAGTTCCGCCCGGTATCGAAGACGCCGAGCTTCTCCACCGCCTGCTCGCCGAACGACGCCGAATAGAACACCAGGAAGCCCGGCGGCGGCTGGCGCACGGAAAGGAGCCGGCTGCCGGAATCGTTGCCGCGCTTGATGGGTTTTTCCTGCGCATCGTTCAGGTCGGCTGCGACCAGCGAGCGGCAGGCATCGAGAATCATGATGACGGTCTTGGGGTTGCGCTCCGCCAGCCTGCGCTGGACCTCGGTCGCCGAAATGCCGTTGGGGATCTCGTTTTGCTGATAGGCGTCCAGGAAGGAGGGGATGCGCAGCCGCACCACGTCGGCGTTCTTGCGTTCCTGGTCGGTCAGTTGCGTCTTGGTGAAGGTGAACGGGCTCTTGAGATCGGTGAACAAGAGATAGTTGGTCTGATCCGCCTCAACCCCGAAACCATGACCGGAGAAGAAGAAGAACACCGTGTCCCCGCTCTCGATGGTTTTGAGGAAGGCGCTGAACTCCTTCTCGAAGGCATCCCGGTTCTTGAGATCGGAGACGACCTTGATGTTCTTCTTGTCGAAGCCGACCTCCTCGAGGTCCTTCGCCAGATCCTTGGCATCGTTGACGGTGCGGTCGAGCCGTTGAATGAAGCCGTCGCTGTAGCGCTCGATGCCGACCAGGAAGGCCCGCCGGGTCTCCGCCCGCGCCGGGGTCGACGCCATGGAGACGATGGCGATCAGCGCCGCGAACATCAGCGCGGCTGCCGAAAACCGGCATTCCGGCCCGCCCCTGCCCGATCTGGCCATGCGCAAGAACTTGTGTGGTTTCAGAGTATCATTATGCCATCGCTGCATCTCGGTCACAAGCTCCACTGCCCCGCTTGCCGGCCTAGTTCCGCAGGGTTCGCGCCACCCGAAATCCGATTTCCGCCCGCCGTTCGCCCACCAGCTCCCAGTTTCGCTTGGCCGAGCGCAGGTCCTTGGGCTCGGCCGACCAGGCGCCGCCCCGGAGCACGCGGCTGCCGCAATCGCCGGTGATCCTGGGCGCCCCGTCCTTGGGCAGGCCGGCGAGGCTGCCGTTCCAGCAATCCTCCACCCACTCCCAGACGTTGCCATGAACATGCAGGAGGCCGAACGGGTTGGCTTCGGATGCGTCGGTCGCGACGGTACGGCGCGGCGGCTCCGCCTTGGCGCTGCCGTCGTAGGAATAGCGCCAATCGTAGTTCGCGCGCTTGGGAGAGATTTCCCTCCCGAACCAGAACGGGGTCGAGGGACATGACGGCGACGTGCAGCCGCGCGCCACGTATTCCCGTTCCGATTCCGACAGCAGCCGGTAGGTGGCGCCGGTCTTTGCCGACAGCCATTTGACGTAGGCCTTCGCATCTATCCAGGACACGTTGATGACCGGACGGTTGCCGGTGCCCCAGCCATAGTCGCCAGGCCGGTGGGCGTTGCAGCCGCCCTCGGCCACGCAGGCGAACCATTCGTCGAACGAAACCTCCGAGCGGCCGACCGCAAACATCGCCCCGATGGTGATCTGCTGCTGCGGGCCTTCATCCGGGCTCCGCTGCGGCTCGCCCGCGGGCGAGCCCATGGTGAACGAGCCTGTCGGCATCGTGACCATGGCCGGGCAATTATCGCATTCCTTGAAGCTGTCCTTCGGCTTGAGGGCGCGTTCCAGCTCCGGTGGCAGCGGCGAAACCGGCGCCACCAGGGCCGGTGCAGGAGCGGTTTCCGCCGCGGGCGTCAGCGCCGCCAGCCGCGTGCGGTCCCCTTCCGCCCGCGCAGCCTGCTCGAGCGCGGCAATGCGGGCCTCGGCTTCGCTCCTGTGGATACCGCGCGGAAACTCGTCCACGAACCGGCGCAAGGCTGCAACATCGGTGGTGCCGTTGAGATAGCCCCACGCGATCTCATCGCCCGCCGGGGCGCTCGCCACCGATGGCGCAGCCCCGCCCGGCGGGACGAAATAGAAGGCACCGTCGATCGGAGAGCTCGACACCCACGGCTGCTGCACCCCCTTGGTGGCGCGCTTCACCAGCAGCCCCACTTGATTGAACGCGTCGAAAATGCCCAGGCCGGGCTTGCGGATGGTTTCCGCGAGCGCCTTGGTATAGGGGCTGTTGCCGTCGGCGCCGTCCTGCGCGACGCTGCCCGGCTGGGTCGCAAACGAGATCAGGGTGCCTTCGGGGGCCTGCATCTGCGCCAGCCCGCCGCCGGTGTCGCGCATCCGGTCGTTCTCGCTGTCGCGTGCCCGACCGACCGCCATACTGCGGCCGCCGAACGGGTTGTTGCGGCAGGCATCGAGGATCACGATGTTGAGGCGCGTGCCGGCGCCTTCCATCTGGCGCAGCACTAGATTGGTGTCCATCATCTGGAAGTCGACGTCGGCTTCCTTGGTCGGGTTGGCGTCGACCGGAATGAGATAGTTGGCGCCGCGGACCTGCACGCCGTGGCCCGCATAGTAGAACAGCCCCACGTCGGCGCCGGCCAGCTGGGCCCCGAAGGCCTGCACGGTCCGATCGAAGGCGGGCTTGTCGAGATCGAGCTGGGCGCCGCCGCCCACGAGCGTGAACCCGAGCGCCCGCAAAGTCTCGGACAGGAGCTTGGCGTCGTTGGCGGGATTGTCCAGTCGCCCAACATTGCGGTAGGCCGAGTTGCCGACCACCAGCGCGACCCGCTTGTCGGCGAGCGCGGGCGCACAGAGTCCTGCAAGCAGGACGGACAACCAGGCCAGGATCGTCAATCGACGCATCCAGGGATGCCTTTCATCCTTGCGCCGCGTGATCTGTGCTCCACAACCCGCAAGCGTGAGATGCACAGGATTTTTCCTGCTTCGGCTGCGATCTTCAAGCATATTTCTCGGCATCCGGCTACCGCAGCCGGCGCCGGCCGCACCTTAATTTTTGGTCATGCGGCCGTTAATAATGCCATGCGCGGCGCCGCTGCGCAGGGATTGAGCAACCGCGCGCCGGCTTGCGCTCGCTCCGCCCGGCGGCGATCATGCGGGTTCCGGCCGGTCCGGGGCGGACCGGCGCGGGATTGGGGCTGATGGCGGACTATTTCATCTCCTATACCAGCAGCGACCGCGACTGGGCGCAGTGGATCGGCAAGGAGCTCGAGGCCCTCGCCCACACGCCCCACATCCACGAATGGGAGATCAAGGGCGGCGACGACATCTACGCCTGGATGGAGGCGCGCCACGACGCCGCCGATCACGTGCTCTGCGTGGTGTCGGACGAGTACCTCAAGGCCCCCTACTCGACGCTGGAGCGCAATGCGGCGCTCTGGCAGGCGGCCAAGAACCGCACCAGCTTCGTGCTGTTCGTGGTGGTGAAGCCGTGCCGGCTGCCGACCCTGATCGATCACATTCGCCGCTGCGAGCTCTATGGCGTTCCCGAGGACGCGGCCCGCACCCGCTTCCACGAATTCATGACCAGCCGCGCGGCCCCGCAGGCCGCCGCCTTTCCGGGCCAGGTGTTCGCGGTCTCCAACATCCCGATCCGGGTGCCGACCCATTTCATGGGCCGCGAGCGCGAGCTTGCCGCCATCGATGCCGCCCTCAAGGCCCCCGCCTCCCCCTCCCCGGCGAGCGGGGGCGCCATCGCGACGCTGCACGGGATGCGCGGCGTCGGCAAGACCACGCTGGCGGCCGGCTATGCGGAGCTCCATCGAGGCGACTACCGGGCGACCTGGTGGATCAGGGCGCAGACCGATGCCGGCATGCGCGCCGATCTGGTTGCGCTCGGTGTGCGCCTTGGCTGGGTCGGCGCCGACGACAAGGAGGAGCCGGCGTTCGCGGCCGTGATGGAGCGGTTGCGGCACGAGGGCGATGGCATCCTTCTCATCTTCGACAACGCGATGGATGCAAACGCGCTCAAGCCTTACCTGCCGCGCGGCGGCGGCAGCCGGATCCTGATCACCTCGAACGCGCAGGCCTGGCGCGGGATCGCGGCGCCGGTCGAGATCGGCATCTGGCCCAAGACCACCGGCGCCGACTACCTGCTGGCGCGCACCGGCCGCGACAGCGAGCGCGTGGCCGCCGAGGCCTTGTCGGAGGCGCTCGGCGGGCTCCCGCTCGCGCACGAGCAGGCGGCCGCCTATTGCGAGCGGCTGGAGAAGTCGCTCGACGACTACCGCAAGCGCTTCGAGACGGCGCCGGCGCGATTGCTCGACGACGAGCGCGACGCGCCGGCCGAATATCACGACCGGCTGACGGTGGCGAAGACCTTCGGGCTCGCCATCGAGGAGGCCGCCAAGCTGCACCCTGCGGTCGAGCCGTTGATCGTCCATGCCGCACTGCTGGCGGCAGAGCCGATCCCGCTGTTCCTGTTCGTGGAGGGTCGCGAAAAATTCGGGGCTCCGCTCGCCGATGCGCTCGCCGACGAGGGCCTGGACGATGCGATTGCGGCGTTGCGCGCCTTTGCCCTCATCGACCGCGAGACGATCGTGGACGAGCGCGACCCTTCCATCCGCACCGACACCATCCGCCTGCACCGGCTGGTGCGCCAGGTCGCGGCGGCACGGCGCGCGGGCGATGCGCGCGTGCTGGCGCAACGCGCCCTCATGGAGGTCGTGGCGTCCGTCTATCCGCCGGAGGCCCGCAACGCTCCCAAGACCTGGCCGCCGGCGCGGCGTCTTGATGGGCACGCATTGGCCATGGTGGACGAAGACGCGGCGCCGCTCGCGGGCGCCGAGGCGCGCGCCAGCGGATTGCTCAACGGGCTCGCCTCCTACCGCCATTGCGCGCTCGCCGCCTATGCGCAGGCCCGGCCGCTCTACGAGCGTGCCCTCGCGCTCAAGGAGAAGGCGTTCGGCCCCGATCATCCGGAGACGGCGCTGAGCCTCAACAACCTCGCCCTCCTGCTGCAGGACCAGGGCGATCTCGCGGGCGCCCGGCCGCTGCACGAGCGCGCTCTGGCGATCCGCGAAAAGGCGCTCGGCCCCGGCCACCCCTATACGGCGGAGAGCCTCAACAACCTCGCCCTCTTGCTGCAGGCGCAGGGCGATCTGGCGGCGGCACGACCGCTGCTCGAGCGGGCGCTCGCGATCGACGAGCAGGCGCTCGGCCCCGACCATCCCTCGACCGCGATCAGCCTCAACAACCTCGCTCTGCTGCTGCAGGCCGAGGGCGACCTCGCGGGGGCTCGCCCGCTCTACGAGCGCGCGCTGGCGATCTCCGAGAAAGTGCTCGGCTTGGAGCATCCCTCGACGGCAGCCGGCCTCAACAATCTGGCTTTCCTGCTCAAGGCCCAGGGCGACCTCGCGGGCGCGCGGCAGCTTTACGAGCGCGCATTGACGATAGACCAGAAGGTGCTCGGCCCCGACCATCCCGCCACGGCGAGCGACCTCAGCAATCTCGCCGGCCTGCTCAAGGCGCAAGGCGACCTGTCGGGAGCACGGCCACTCTACGAGCAAGCGCTGGCGATCGACGAGAAGGTGCTCGGCCCCGAGCATCCCGATACGGCGACCGACCTCAACAATCTTGCCATGCTGCTGCATGACCTGGGCGACCTGGCGCCGGCGCGACCGCTTTTCCAGCGCGTGCTGGCCATCCGCGAGAAGGTGCTCGGCCCCGATCATCGCCAAACGGCGCAGTGCCTCAACAACCTGGCCGACCTGCTCCATGACCAAGGCGACCTTGCGGGGGCACGGCCGCTCTACGAGCGGGCGCTCGCGATCTACCAGAGCGCGCTCGGTCCCGACCATCCCAACACCAATCGCGGGCGGCGCAATCTGGCCCTTCTGCTGCTCGCGACCGGCTGCCCGGCGGAGGCGTTGGGACTCGGCCAAGCCGCGCTGGCGGCGCATGAGAGCGCGCTCGGCTCAGACCATGCCTGGACCAGGGATTCTGCGCGCGTCACCGCCGATGCGCTGGCGGCGCTGGGCCGCGCCGACGAAGCCACGGCAATGCGCGCCCGCTATGGCCTGGAGGCCGCGGGCGGCTGATGCATTGGTGACGGGCAAGAATGACTGAACCAGCGGTCGAAGGATGGCGCCGGGCAGAGGCCAGCGCACAGGGAGCGCCTCACCGAAGCGCTCCCTTGCTCAACCGGCCTTTTGGGGAGAGTCGGCTCAAACCGCGTCTTTGACGGCCTTCACCGGGCGTGCCTTGATCAGCTTCCGGGCTGGCTTGGCCTTGAATATCGTCGGCTCTTTGGTGAAGGGATTGATGCCCTTGCGCGCCTTGGTGGCGGGCTTCTTGACGACCACGAACTTTGCGAAGCCCGGCAGCACGAAAGCTCCGCTCTTCTTGAGCTCCTTGTAGCCGACGCTCGCAAGCGACTCGATGATGCCCTTGACATCTTTTCGCGTCACAGTGCCAGAATGCTGGTCTGCAATTGTTTGAATGAGTTCCGACTTCGACATTTGCTTCATGCTGATGACCTTTCTCGAATCACGCAGGGATTAAAGCTAATCGGGCCCCTGTGTGCAAGGAACAACAAGCACCGACTCACACCTGAATCCAGCAAAATCCGGCCTTTTTCCCGGGGAATCTCGCTTCAGAAGGCAGATGGGCGAGCCGGCGGCGTCAATTCGCGCGGGCGTCCCGCCGCCGCTCGGCGTCCGATTCGGCCTTTCTGGCGCGGGAATCGGCTGCACGGTGCGAGCACGAATTGGCATTGGGCCACCCGCCAGAGGCGCTTGCAGCCGGGCCGGTCACGCCACTTTCCGGGGTGTCAGCCGCGCCTCGGGCCGCTACTTTTTGAGGCCCTTTCGGAACATGCGGCCGAGCCGGAAGGCATTGTCAGTCCAGTCGCCCTTGGGCACGGGCGGCGCGCTGGATTGCTTGATCTCCTTGATCTGCCTTACCCCCCGGCCCAGCCGAAACAGAATGCCGGTCCATGTCGTTTCGGATGTCGCTGAATTCTGCCCGAGCCGTTTTTGCAGGCGCAATTTGAGTGCCTGCGCATTCGCGCGCTCGTTATCGGTCGCGGCCGGATCCAGGAGAACGGCCGCAATGGCGCGCAGCTTGCGCTGAATCGCCTCGGCAGACCACGCATTCTGGCTTAATGGCACGGGCCAAATCCTACGATCGAATCGAGCTTGCTGGAGGGGCGCAATGTAACGCATCCGTTGCAGCTTTGCCAAAGCCGGAAATGGCCGGCGCTGGCCGGAATTGCGTCGCGCATCTCTAGCCGGGAACAGCCACGCGTTTCGCCGCCATGCTCATGGCAAGTTGCCGTCCGACGCCGATCATCGGCGCTTCGACCAGCCGATACGTAATGGTCGAAACCCCGATGCTGAGTGCGACCCCAGCCGCAAAGATCGCCAGAAACCGCAGCCAGGCCGGACCGGAACCAGGCGAAAGAAGTCCGAAATGAGCCACCAGCCCCAGAACCGGAAAATGCCAGAAGTAAGCGCTGTAGCTGACCTTTCCGATATGTCGGATCACGCGGTTGACCAACATGACGCCGCCACCCTTCGCGAGACACCAGGTGCTCAGCGCAAACGGCAACGTATACACCATCGGCAGCAGGTAAACGGTATGGGGCAGGCTTTGGTGTAGCACCAGCGCGGCGAAGGGAATTGCGAAGATTGCCACGGCCGAGGCGGCGAGCCCGGCGCGGAGCGCTCCGCCCGCAACCGGGCCCGGGATTGCCTGCAGCAGATGAAACACCAGTATCCCGGCCAGAAAGGCCGGGAACTGGTTTGGAAACGACAGGAACACGAATTGCTCGACGGTCGCGCGATCAAGACCGGCAAAGAGCCAGCCAAAATGAGCAAGGGCCGCCATGACCATCGACAGACATGCGGCGGCAAGAAGCGCGAAAATCGTCGTCGTCCACGAGCGCAGGGTCACAACGAGCAACGGCAGCAGAAGATAGAAGATCATCTCGTCGGCAACGCTCCAGCCGCCGGGCACTATGCTGTCGATGGTTTGCGGATGAAGCCCATGGGTGAATGTGGCCGTCGCCAGGATATTGGACCACGAGATCGCCGGCGGAGGCCAGTATCTGATCGGCAGCCCAGAGAGCTGCATGCCCACGAAGAACGCCATCGCCAGCCAAAACATCGGGGCGATGCGGAAGAGCCGGCGAACATAGAATGGCAGAACGCCATCGTTGCGCTGCTGCCACGACAGCATGAGGGTGAGCGCGCTGACCACGAAGAACAGCTGGACGCCGCGCGCGCCCTGTTCGGCGACGAGACGCAGCGGCCATTCCAGGTCAGGCACAGCGATTGAAGCGTGCACCGCGATGACGCCGAGAATCGCATAGCCGCGCAGCGCATCGATATAGTCCAGATGCTTGGTGTCTCCGGTCACCGCCCGGCCTCCACGCCCCAAAGCAATCTTAGCAGGTCGGGTGATGGAATGTCGCCCACCGCCGGGAACGGCCCTGGTTCCGAGGCGCAATGGCCTCGGGAACAGCGTTACCAGTGTTTCTTCCAGCGGTTCCAGGCGTACAGCAGATCGGCGAACCGGTCATACCCGAGGCGGGTGATGAGACGGATCACCGGCAGGCCGAGCGCCCGTGCGAGCCAGGCGTCGCCCGGCGTTCGCAGCCAGATCGCGATCGCGCAGTCAGCGCCCACGTACAATCGGCCTTCGGCGTCGACCGCATGGAGCCGGTGGCGCACGTCCTCGACGCCGGCGCCGAAGCGCTCGAGCGCGTCGGGCTCAAGATTGATGTCGCGAAACTCGATGGCGCCGGAGCGGGCCGCGCGGACGAGCCGGTTGTGCTGCCACGTGATGCCGGCATTACAGACCGGGCATCTGGTGTTGTACCAGACCGTGAGCTTCGGATTCATCGCCGGCCTTTTATCGCAGCGGCGTGGCGCCCGATCCGATAACAGGGCGGTGGATCATGAGCAGAGACGACAGCGCCCGCCTAATCCCTCAGGCGAAGGATGCTCCGTCTTGCCGAGATTGATTGATCCTGTTAGAAACCGCGCTCACTTCGGAAGAAACGCCTCGGTGTAAAGCTTGCTCATGTCCGGCTCCGCCGGCAGCACCTTGAGCTCGACATAAGACTTGGCGAGCGTCGCCAGGGCCTTGGGGTTGAACTTGCCGTCGTCGGAGAACATCGGCATCAGCTCGTCGTAATTGCGCTCGGTAATCGCCGCATCCTTGTTGATCACCTCCTTGGCGATCGCGACCGTCTCGGCCTTGTTCTTGCGCATGAAGGCGATGGTCTCGAACCAGCCGCCGAGGAAGCCGCGGATCGCATCGGGCCTGCCGGCGATCAGGGCATTGGCGGCAAAGATGACATGGATGTGGAAGTCCGTGATGTCGGAGAAGCGGACCAGGATGCGGCCGACCTTGTTCTGCTCGAGATCGAGCGCGTTGCCGAGATCGGTGATCAGCCCGTCGATGTCGCCGCGCTTCAGCGCGGCGATCTGCCCCGGCATCGCGCCCATGGGGGCGATATCGATGCCATTGGGGCCCCAGCCCTGTCGTTTCGAGGTCTCGCTGACCAGCCAATAGGTGAGCGAGCCGGCGGTCGAGACGCTGACCTTCTTGCCCTTGAGATCGGCGGCGGTCTTGGGCCCATCCGGACGCACCACGATCGCCAGCAGGAGCGGCGGGCCCGCCATCGCGGCCACCGCCCTGATCGGCGCGCCCTTGGCGATGAACGCCATGGCGGGTCCGGAACCGAGCGCGATATCGAGCGAATCGGCGGCCATCGCCTGCTGCATGCGGGCGTCGCCCGCAAATGCGATGGATTCGACCTCGATCCCACGTTTCGCGAACAATCCCTTGCGCACGCCGATGTCGAGCGGCACGAAGGAGAACGCCTCCGGCACCGCCTTGCCCACCCGCAGTTTCTCCGCCGCGCCGGCCTCGGTGCCCGGCAGCGTCCACAGCGCGATGGTCAAAGCGGCGACGCCGAGCATCGCCCGTGTGATGGAATTCATCCGGTGTTCCCGCTTTGCATTGCTGTGCCGAGACTCCGCCGGCGCTGCCATAGAGACCATAAACGGGGCCGAGATCTGGAGCCGCGGGGATCTGCAACCGTCATGGTCAACCGTCGGTCATGCCCAACAATAGCACAAACGGTCTCCAGACAAGCGGGGCAGCGCCACCATCCGGGTGGGCAATTCGACCATCAGGGGAACCAGAAGGCCGCGAGCATCGTGAGCCGCAATAACGGGCGACGGAACATTCGGCGGGACTGCAACTCCGCGATGGTCAGAGCGGCGACGACGCGCTGCGGCCACGCAATGTCGTCTCAATGGGTGGTCGGCGGATCGTCCGGTGGCGCGATCAGCGCCTCCGAAAAGGGGAACTCCAGGACCACATCTCCGTGCTCGTCGGTCACCTCCAAGGCGGCCGTCGCCAGGTTTGGCAGCCCGCTTTGATCCCGTAGAATTTCCAGGATCATTGTCCTGGCGACCTCCCAGGCGTGATCAGGGTCGCGCAATTCCGCCCCTTCCGTGTCGGGGATGAGGTCGTCACCGATCCGGGTGTTGAAAAAATAGCGGGGCATGAGTGTGGTTTTACACGCGCGGTGGGAACTTGGAAGGGCGGCCGCCCTTGAAACCAGGGAAAGGGAAGCCGATTTCAGCCAGCCCCGTCTGTGCGGACGAAGTAGGGCTGAAAAAGGGCTGAGACCGGCGCTCGGCCCGGCGGCCTGGGGAAAACCCTGGCAGCCGGGATGCACGTGATCAGAAGCGAGCCCCGATCCATGCCGCCACATAATCGAATTCATTCTTCATCGTGTTGGAATACTGGCCGGGCGTCGTCTCGCATGCCTTGCAGGGCGTGAACCCGTGCAGCGCGCCTTCGATGGTGACGAAGTCCTTGTCGGCGCTCTTGGCGGAATCATACAATTTCTCGTCGTCGCGCACGAAATCATGGGCCCCCATGGTGGTGATCAGCAGCGGGACCGACATCGACCGCACCGCGCAGGCGGCCGAGTTGTTCGAGGAGCAGAAATCGATGCCGTCGAGCGAGTTGGTGGCGCGCATCGCATTGGAGCTGAGAAACGATCGCAGCGTGTAAATCTTGGTGCCGCGATCAAAGCTGCGGTTGGCTTCGGCCTGGTCCGGGCTGGCCACCTTGACGCTCTCGATGATCCTGCTCTCCACCGTGCCATCGTTCTTCAGGAGCTTGTGCGGCTTCAGGCTCGTCCGCAGCGCGGCGATGCTGGGATCCATCACGAACAGGAACGCGCGTCCGGCATCGCCCGAGCCCGGATTGCCGGCGCCCCTGATGACGAGGACATCATTGTCCGAAAAATTCGCGTCCTTTGCCTGCCGGCTGAGCCGGGTCAGCGCGTCATCGATCAGGCCGTTCATCCGCTTGGCCTGAGCGGCGAAATAGCGCGCCTGGAACTCGGCGGAGTAATGCGAAGGGCCGTGCGGGTTGAAGCCGTTCATCGGGTTGAACGGGTCGAGAGCCGCGATGACGCCGGCGTCCGCCGCGCCTTCATCGACGAAGGAGGGATTGAGGCCCCGCATGATCTGCACCGGCTCGCCCGGATGCGCGTCGGCGAAAACGATTCCATCGGCGCCCGGAAGGCCCGCCAGCTCATTGCCGCATTGCGTCAGCTTGCTCGCTCCCTGGCAGTAGGACGGGCCGTTCTCGGCCACGGCCTGGTAGAAGCTCAGGGTCGAGCCGCCGCCGCTGTGGCCGAACAGAATCACCTTCGTGATGCCCGGCTGGGCGCGCAGAAAGGCGACACCCTCCTTGACGTCGAGCGCGATGGTCTCGAACCGAACCAGCGTCTCGTTGTTGTCGAAACGGGAGTTCATGCACAAGACCATGAACCCCCTGTGCGACAGCTCGGTGCATGCGGGGTGCGACAGATAGTTGGAGGTACGGTGCAGCACGATGACGCCGACATGGGGCGCGGGGCCCGCGTCAGGCTTGTAGAGCGCGCCTTTGGCCAGACCCAGGCGAAGATAGGCGGGATTGCTTTGGGCCGCTGCGGGCGGACCGCTCAAGGCGAAAATGGCGGCTATGAGCGCGAGCCATATCCTCATCGTAGCCTCCATTCCGTCTCCAACATTTGACGTGCCAGCGTTGCACTCGTGCCGACGACCGTCAACCGAGGTTTTGACCGCGGTCGCATTGTGGCCAAGCGGTGCCGGTCGTGGGCGTCGGCAAATTGCTTTCCGGCCTACGGCCGTTCAAAGATCGCAGAGCGGTATCGAGGCGATGTGGTATGCTGCAGACACTGCCCGCGGCGCGCCAGCACGGCCGCCGATCCCGGGCAACCGCGATCTTATTTTCGCAAAGGCGCCGACTGGCGCCGAGAAACCTGGAGGAGCGTCATGCCACGCACCGATGCGTTGCGCTTGCTGTTCTCTGCTGCCGTGGCGACGGCACTGTCGGGCAGCCCGGTCTGGGCCCAAGCCAATGCCGAGCAGGATGCCGCCCCCACCCCCTACCAGCACGACATCGGCTGGCTCAAGGCCCCCGAAGGCCGCAAGATGGGCCAGTCGATCAATGTCGACATGGATCGCGATGGCAGGAGCGTGTGGGTCTACGATCGCTGCGGGCGGGCGGACTGCATCGGCTCCAAGCTCGATCCCATCCAGAAATTCGATTCCTCGGGCAAGCTTGTCGTGAGCTTCGGGGCCGGCATGTTCAATCATCCGCACGGCCTCTATGTGGACAGTGAAGACAATGTGTGGGTGACCGATGACCATGGCGGCGACGGCAAGGGTCATCAGGTCTTCAAGTTCAGCCCGCAGGGCAAGGTGCTGCTCACGCTCGGCCGGGCCGGTATCGCAGGCACCGGCCCCGACACCTTCAACGCGCCGACCGACGTGATGGTCGCGCCCAAGGGCGACATCTTCGTCAGCGACGGCCATGGCGGGGAGACCAACGCGCGCATCGTGAAATTCTCCAAGGACGGCAAGTTCATCACGACATGGGGCCAGAAGGGCTCGGGGGCGGGCGAATTCAATATCCCGCACTCGCTCGCCCTGGATGCGGCGGGACGGCTGTTCGTGGCCGACCGGGCGAACAACCGGATCCAGATTTTCGACCAGAATGGCGGCTTCATCGCGCAGTGGAAGCAGTTCGGCCGGCCGAGCGGGCTGTTCATCGACAAGAGCGGGACGCTTTATTCGACCGACTCCGAATCCAACCCCGCTCAGAATCCGGGCTTCCGGCGCGGCATCACCATCGGGACCGCGAGCGACGGCAAGGTAACGGCTTTCATTCCGGAGCCGACGCCCGCCACCGAGGGAAGAGACGGCGGCGAGAGCGTCGCAGTGGACGATGCCGGACACGTCTATGTCGGCATGAACAGCACCCGGACGGTGGAGCGCTATGTGAGGAAATAGATCACGCGATCCGGCGCCGGACCAGGGCCGGGCGCCGGCGCACGGGGTGGAGTACCCCGATGCCGCCAGCGCCCGCGTTTCGCTTTCGCCGGGCTCGTTACGAGCGCTTGAACGAGTTGTAGACCTGCTTGAGGAAGTTCACCGCACCCTGCTCGTTCGCGGCCCAGGTCATGTTGAGGTCCTTCAGCGGGTCAGCAGCGACCACCTCGGCCTCGCTCTTGCCCTCGTTGAACAGCTTCTCGACCCGCTCGCGCGCCGTCTTCGCCATCGCATTGTAGGCGGCGATGTCCGATTTCTTGCCAAGCGGGCCGTGGCCGACCACGACCTTGGTCTGGTCGTTGGAGATCTTGAGAAAGGCGTCGGTGCCGCGGACCATGCCCCGGATGTCGCCGCCATTGGCGAAGTCGACCTGCTGGTAGCGATGGTTGTTGTTCATGACGTCGCCGGTGGAGAGCACGTTGGCATCCGCGAAATAGACCCAGGTGTCGCCGTCGGTATGGGCATTGTTGACATGGGTGAGCTCCGCCTTGCGGCCTCCCACCTCCAGGGTCATCGAGCCGCCGACGAAAGTCTGCTTCGGCAACCCGGCCGGCGCGACCGGCGGGAACTTGGCGCCGGTGGTGCCATTGGTGGTGCCGGCAGCGAGGCGGAGGCGGACATTGTCCTGCGACACCACGATGGCGCCGTCCTTCTGGAAGTTCTCGTTGCCGCCGGTGTGGTCGCCGTGGAAATGGGTGTTGATGATATATTTGATCGGCAGTGGTGAGATCGCCTTGATGGCCGCCTTGATCTTGTCGGACAGTTGGGCGAACTGGGTGTCCACCATGATGATGCCATCGCTACCGACCGCGACCGTGATGTTGCCGCCCTGGCCCTCGAGCATATAGGTCTTGTTGCCGAGATCGGTGGTCTTTATCTGGACCTTGTCCCAATCGACCGGCTGCTGCGCATTGGCGCTTCCCGCGCTCAGCATGGTTGCGGCTGCGAGGGCAGCCAGCGTGATCTTGTTCATATTGTTCCTCCCTGTGGCGGCCGGGTACGATCCGGCGGGCCACGGATAGTGGCACAACCGGCGTCGGGGGAAAATGCCCCCGGGAGAGGCACGCCCTTGATGCCGGCGGCCTTGATACGTCGACCATTGCTTCATGACGTGCGGTCTCAATCCATCGACACACCGCTGGCCCTGATTGGGGGAGCCCATCTCTCGATTTCGGCAGGAACCCATTTGGCCAGGTATTCAGGGGTTCGCCGCTCCGGCGGAACCGCGCTGACGCCAAGGCCTTCGAAGCGTTCGATAACCGCGGGCGTATCCATCGTTGCGCTCACGGCATTGCTGAGCCGTCGAACAATTGCCTCGGGAGTTCCTTTCGGAAGGAAGACGGCGTACCAGCCGGCCACGGCAGCTTCGGGCACACCTTGTTCGACGGCGGTCGCAAGATTTGGCAGGACAGGCGTTCGGTCAGATGCCAAAAGGGCAACCGCCTTGACGGTGTTGCCGAGAATCTGTTGAGCAGCGGTCTCGACGGAATCGCAAATGAAGTCGATGCGCCCCGCCATCATGTCCTGGATGCCAATTGCCGTGCTCCGATAGGGCACGTGCGTAATGTTGGTGCCCATTGCGGCATTGAGCAGCACGCATGCCATATGGGTGGTTGAGCCCGCACCAGCGGATGCAAACTGCATCTTCCCTTGGTTCGCCTTCGCGTACGCGATAAACTCGGGCAGCGTGGTTACGGGCAGGTCCTTCCGCGCAATGAGGACGTAGTAGGATTGAGCGAACATGCCAACCGGCACGAAATCGGTCACGGTGTTGTAAAGAGGGCGCTTATAGAGCGTTTGACTTATGGCCTGGGTTCCTAGATTGCCGAGAAGGAATTGATAGCCGTCGGGCGGCCCCTTCGCCACGCGGGACGCGCCAGTCATACCGCCGGCGCCGCCGACATTTTCCACCAGCACCTGCTGGCCCATCAGTTCGGACAGGCGCGAAGCGAGAATGCGTCCAACAACATCCGTCGCCCCGCCTGCGGCGAAGGGTACGATCATTGTGATCGGCCGCGTCGGATAAGTCTGCGCTCTTGCGATCTGCGAGGCAGCCGGTAGCGCGGCAGCGACCGCAGCCAGATACAGAAATTGTCGGCAGAGGAGTTTCATGGTGTCATTGACCAATTCAAAAAGCGCGATTGGCAGAGCATCGACAAGTCCTACTCCGCTCTGATTTTGAGTTCCCGAGCTAACCTCGCGTACTTCTCGGAATCTTTCTGAATAAGACGCGCGAATTGCTCGGGCGTCCCACCAGCCGGATCCTGGGCAGACTGAAGGAGCTTTTCCCGACCCCCGGCGTCATCGAGAACTTTGCCCATCTCCTGACGCCGTGGAAGATTCATAATTCTCAATCAGCCTTAATGCTCAATTCCTTCACCAACACCCGGTACTTCTCGAAGTCACCGCCGAAGAGCTGCGCGAACTGCTCGACCGTGCCGCCGACGGGTTCTTGCGCCTGCTGCAAGAAGTTGGCCCGCACCCCCGGATCGGCGAGGGCTTTGTTGATCTCGGCATTAAGGCGGGTGACGATGGTCGCCGGGGTCCCTGCCGGCACGAACGCTCCGATCCATTGATCGAGAACCAGTCCCTTGATGCCGGCCTGCTCGTAGGTGGGCACCTCGGGAAGGCTGGGGGAGCGTGCCTCTGTCGATTGGGCCAGCAGCCGCAGGGCCCCTGTCTTGTAGAACGGGATGAGCGGCGAAGAGCCCAGCGATCCAATCTTCACGTGACCGGCAATGAGATCGCTAACTGCTTGACCGCCCCCGCGGTATGGTATCGCCTGGAGCTTAATACCAGCGAGCTTTGCGAACCACTCGACGACAATATGCTGCTGTGCGCCGAAGCCCCCGCCAAGCGCGCAGCCCATCCCAGGCTCCCGCCTCCCAAGCGCCGTCAGCTCAGAGAGGGAGTTAACGCCAAGGGAGGGATGAACCGCCAGCACTATAGGTTGACGGGAAACCTGGATGACTGGCAGCAGGCTCTTTACGGGATTGGTATTGAGAGCGTAGACGTGCGGTAAGCTTGCCACCCGATCAGTCGATACCAGGACGGTGTAGCCGTCCGGCGCACTTCTGGCCACAGCCTCTATCGCGACGGTGCCGCCAGCACCTGATCGGTTATCGACGACGAACTGCTGACCAAAGCCTCGTGACAAGTGGTCCGCGACTAACCGAGTTGCGAGGTCGGTTGAGCCGCCCGCTGCAACCGGTTCGATGACTCGGACGGGCCGTGCCGGATACGCTTGCGCCATTGCGACCCGGGAGACGGCCGGTAGCGCGATAGCACCGGTTGCCAGACGCAGGAATTGTCTACG
>DASYFD010000160.1:0-55125 GCA_036498625.1 Xanthobacteraceae bacterium
GGCGACAAAACACGAGGGCTACGACTCTCACCCAGGCTCCATGCCTTGCGCGCGCAATACCGAGAGCGCCGCCGGGCTCTTGAGGAACTTGAGCAGATCGCGGGCCGCATCGGGGTTCCTGGAGCCGGCACTCACGCCGGCCGAGAATACGATGTAGGACTGCGGCTCGGGCGGCACCGGGCCGACCAGCTCGACGCCGGGGGTGGTGAGTATCTGCGCGATATTGACCATGCCGATCTCGATTTTTCCCTCGGCCACCATCTCGGACACGACGTCGCTTTCCGGCAGCGTGACCTTGGACTTGATGGCGTCGGTCAGCCCGATGCGCTCGAGCATGGCGGCCACCATCTGGCCGCTCACGCCGATCTTGAGATAGCCGATCGATTTCGCCTCGAGCATCGTGCGCTTGAAGGCTTCGACCGTGCTCACATCGGGCTTGGGCGCGCCTTTGCGCACCTCGACGCCGATGCCCGAGCGGCTGAGGTCGGTGCGCGTGTCGGCGATCAGCTTGCCGTCCTTGACCAGGCCGTCGATCTGGGCGGGCGCTGCGACCGCAAGATCGAACGCCTCGCCGGCGTTGACCCGTCGGACCACCACCGCCGCAAGATCGACGCTGATATCGAGCTTGTGGCCGCTCGCACGCTCGAACTCCGGGCCGGCCACCTCGAGCACGGTCCAGACCGCCCGCGGCGCCAGGATCTTGATCTCGGCCGCATCGGCGGCCCCGGCAAGCAGTGCCAGCGTGACGCCGGCGAACAGGGCTGAGCGGATTTTCATGACGGCCTCGCGGAAGATATGCATTTAAGGTTTTCGTAGGATGGGTTGAGCTCATTAGGGCGTTTACGCCCGTCTTCGCGGGCTATGCGAAACCCATCAACGGCGGTCGATGGGTTTCGCAAGAGCTCAACCCATCCTACACCACATCAATCAAGCTGCAGGTTGAGCGCCTTGACGATCGGCGCCCATTTGCCGATGTCGGATTCGATGACCTTGGTGAGTTCCTGCGGCGTTCCGCCGAGCGCATCGCCGGCGAGCCGGTCAAGCGCGGCCTTCATCTCGGCGCCCTGCAGCGCGGTGTTGACCGCGCCGTTGAGCCTGCCGATCACCTCCGGGGGCGTTCCGGCCGGCGCCAGCAGGCCGGTCCAGGCGCTGGTGGTGAAATCCGGGAAGCCGCTTTCGATCATGGTGGGGACGTCGGGCAGCAGCGGGCTGCGCTTCTGGCTGGTAATCGCCAGCGCCCGCAGCTGGCCGGCCTGGATCAGGGGCAACAGCACCGAGATGCCTTCGAAAGTGAATTGGATGTGACCCGCGACCACGTCCTGGATCGAGGGGCCGCCGCCCCGATAGGGCACGTGGAGCACGTTGATCCCGGCCCGCGACTTGAAATATTCGCCGATCAGATGCGGCAGGGTCCCGACGCCGCCCGACGAAAAGTTGATCGTGCCGGGATGGGCCTTGGCATTGGCGATGAGCTCCCGCACCGACTTTGCCGGCACCGAAGGATGCACCACCAGGATGTTCGCGGTCGCCGCCACCAGCGCGATCGGATCGTAGCTCTTGAGTGGATCGTAGCCGGCACTCTTCTGCAGCATGGGTGCGATGACGAGCCCGCTCGAGCTGGAATAGAGCAGGGTGTAGCCGTCGGCGGTCGCGCGCGCGGCCTCGGCCGAGCCGATCGTGTTGCCGGCGCCACCGCGGTTGTCGATGATCACGCTTTGCCCGAGCGTCGGTGATATCTGGTTGGCGACCAGCCGCGCCATCACGTCGACCGGACCGCCGGCCGGGGTCGGCACGATGATCCGCACGACCCGGCTCGGATATTTGTCCTGCGCGGCGGCACCGTGCCAGCCAAGCGGCGCCAGCAGGATGGCGATGGCGGCTGCGAGCCGCGCGCGGTTACGGGTCACCATGTCATCCCCTCGCATCACGCCCCCAGATCAGATGTTCAAGTATCGGCGCTCATATCCGCAACGGGAGCGCGCGGATCAGGATCGCCGGCCGACCGCCTTCTCCAGGATGCGCACCATGTCGGAGTAGCCGCGGGCGCGGGCATAGTCGATCGCGGTCTTGCCCTGGCGGTCCTTGATGTCGCCGTCGGCGCGGGCCCCCACCAGCGCCTCGACCGTCTCGATATATTGCTTGCTGCCATTGCCGAGCACGACCGCGGTGATCAAGGCGGTCCAGCCGCGCCCATTGACGTGGTCGATATCGGCCTTGGCCTCGATCAACGCTCGCACGATATCGACAAAGCCGAGCTGAGAGGCCGTGATCAAGGCGCTGCCGTTGTCGCGACCGGTCGCGGCGCGGGCATCGGCACCGGCGGCAAGCGCGGTCTTGAGCATCTCGATGTCGTTGTTGATGGTCGCGATGGCGAGGACATCATAGCCATCCCCATCGCGTGCGTTCGGGTTGGCGCCCAGCCGCAAGAGCGCCTGCGCGGCGGCCTGTTGGCGGCGGAACGCGGCCACCATGAGCGGCGTGCGGCTCCGGGAATCCTGCACGTTCGGCTTTTCGCCGTCGGCGACCAGCTGCTCGATCGCGGCGACGTCGCCATTGGCGGCGGCCGCATGCAGGCCGGCGTAAATCTTCAGATCACGATCGCTCGGCGGCGTCTGCGCCATGAGCCCGGCGGGCGCCGTGGCGAGCCATGCCAGCGCGGCGGCAATGGGCAACACTGCGAAGCGGAAATTCACGACGAAGCGGCTGTTCATGGCCGTCCCCGATGATCGGAAGCCCAGTGCCCCGATGTGTCGAAATCCTAGCACGTCTCGCCGACGAGGCGATTCAAGATTGTCGATCGCCGGGACGCTTTGGACAAAAAGCCGCGTGGGGCAAGCGGCCGAGAGGCCATGCCGACCCGGCCGCATTGGGAATTTCGAATGGGGGAATTTCTACTTGGGCAGGCGGTCGGTGGTGACGAGCCGGACGGTGCGCGCCTGACCAGCGGCCTGGGTGCGGTCACGCAGGCAGTGCGCCCCGTAATAGGGCCAAGCCTGCTCGGTGCATTCGCTGCCGAGCGGGCGGTAGTCGAGCCGATCGGTCTTGACGATGGGGTCCGAGGTGCCGGCTTCGACCGCGGGGCTGAATCCCGGCAAAGCCATCACCAGCGCGGCCCCCACAGATGCCGCGGCGATAGCTGAAAGAGTCCGATAGATCAACATGTTGCCCCTCCCCATTCGGGCGCCCGCTTGGGCGCCAAATGCCACCCTCTTGCCGGTTGGTTGCGCCATGAACCCAAAAGGTTCATCCGGCCGTGTTTTTTGGCGCGGGGGCGCTGGTCGGGCCGGGGAATGCTTGCGGTTCCCCCTGCCGGCAGGCTAGACCGCCAGCCATGCCGCGTGTCGCGCTCTTTCCCGGCTCGTTCGATCCGGTGACCAATGGCCATGTCGACCTGGTGCGCCAGTCTGTCCGGCTGGCCGACCGGCTGGTGCTGGCGATCGGAACCCATCCCGGCAAGGCTCCTTTGTTCACCGCGCAGGAGCGGCTGGCCATGCTCGAGGCGGCCTGCGGGCCGCTCGCGCGGGCCGCCGGCTGCGAATTCGCCTGCATCACCTTTGCCGACCTGGTGGTGGCGGCGGCGCGGCGCGAAGGCGCCACCTTGCTGATCCGAGGCTTGCGCGGCGGCGCGGATTTCGATTACGAGATGGAGATGGCCGGCATGAATGGAATGATGGCCGCCGACCTGCAGACGGTGTTCCTGCCGGCGTCTCCGGCGGTCCGCCCGATCACTGCCACACTGGTGCGGCAGATTGCATCCATGGGCGGCGATGTGACGCCCTTCGTGCCGCCCGCGGTCGCGGCGCAGCTGAAGGCAAAGTTCGCGCGCTGAAGCAATTTTCAGGAAGATCGGGGAGAGTACCTCCGATCTTCCACCTTGAAAAAATGACGGATCAATCATCCATCCCGGGAGCTCCCATGACACGCTTGGTTCATCTGTTTGCCGTCCTGGCCGCGCTGATCTGTGCGGCCCCTGCGATCGCCCAGCCGCTGCCGGCGGGAGTGGACCCGCAGAATGCGCTCCTCATCGACACCAAATACGGCCGCATCGTCATCAAGCTGCGACCTGACCTCGCGCCCAAGCATGCCGAACGGCTCAAGCAGCTGGCGCGCGAGAAATACTACGACAATGTGCCGTTCCATCGGGTCATCGGCGGCTTCATGGCGCAGACCGGCGATGGCCAGAACGGCGACGGCACCGGCGGCTCGAAATATCCCAACCTGCCTGCCGAGTTCACCAGCACGCCGTTCAAGCGCGGCGTCGTCGGCATGGCGCGCACCCAGGACCCGAACTCGGCCAACAGCCAGTTCTTCATCATGTTCGGGGACGGATCGTTCCTCAACGGCAAGTACACCGTGGTGGGCGAGGTGGTCTCCGGCATGGAGGCGGTCGACAAGCTCAAGAAGGGGGCGGAAGCGCAGAACGGCTCCGTCACCGATCCCGACCGCATGCTCAAGGTGCAGGTGGGGGCGGACGCCAAATGAGGAGGCCGGAATGCGCGCGATCCCGGCTTTGTTTGCGGTCGCGGCCATAATCGGTGGAATTGAAGCGGTGGGTGCGAGCCCGGCCGACGCGCAGTGCAGCGTGTTCAGCCGGCGCCCGTGCGTACCCAACGTGTGCAGCGTGTTCGATCGTCATCCGTGCGTGCCGGAGATCGACTATCCGTTCGGTGAGGATCTGCGACTGACGATCGTGAGCGCGCCGCCCGACCATAGGGCGGACAGCGCGGCGGCCGGCGCCGATGGCAGCAAGCCCGATGGCGATGGCGAGCATAAGCTCGACACCCTCCACGACATGTACGAAGCCCTGCGGGCCTGCTGGCTGCCGCCGCCGCAGGATGCAGCGCGGCCCGGCATGCAGATGTCGGTGCGGCTGAGCTTCAAGCGCAGCGGCCAGATGATCGGCGCGCCGCGGCTGACCTATGCCAGCCCGGATGCGCCGCCGGCGGCAAGGACCGTATACCGCGACGCCATCATGGCGGCGCTCGCGCGCTGCACGCCGCTGCCGTTCAGCGCCGGCCTGGGCGGCGCGGTCGCCGGGCGCCCGATCGCGATCCGCTACGTCGACAACCGCAACGCAGAATGACGATGCCGGTTTCCAGGTCCGTGATCTGCACGACATTCGCGGCCGCCGCCTTGGCGATCAGCGCGCAGGCGTCGGCCCGGCCGCCGGCGCATGAGCCGGCCGCACCGGCGCCGGCCCACGCACGGGAGCTCTCGATCGTCCAGAACAATGGCGCGGAACCCGGCACGTCGGGGAAGCCGGCCGCCCCGATCAACACCATCGCGGAGGTCTTTGCGGCCTTGGAGGCCTGCTGGATTCCGCCGACGCTCGATCGGGCCCGGGCCGGCATGCAGATCACCGTGCTGGTGAGCTTCAAGCGTAGCGGAGAGCTGCTCGGCAAGCCGCGCATCACCTATGAAACCCCCACCGCGTCGGACGACGAGCGGATGGCCTATCGGGTCGCGATGGAGGAGGCGCTGCGGCGCTGCAACCCCTTGCCGTTCACCGATGCGCTCGGTAATGCGCTCGCGGGACGACCGCTCACCTTGCGATTCATCGACAACCGGAAACTCAAGCAGGCAGGAACAGCTGATGTCAAAGAGTGCTGAAGGCGACGAGAACAAGCTCATCCTGGAGACCACCAAAGGCCCGATCCTGATCGCGCTGCGGCCCGATCTGGCGCCGGCTCATGTCGCGCGCATCAAGGAGCTGGTGGGGGAGGGGTTCTACGACGGGGTCGCCTTCCACCGCGTGATCGACGGCTTCATGGCGCAGACGGGCTGTCCGCAAGGCACCGGCACCGGCGGCTCGGGCCAGAAGCTCAAGGCCGAGTTCTCCAAGGAAAAGCATGTGCGCGGCACCGTATCGATGGCGCGCTCGCAGAATCCGGATTCCGGCGACAGCCAGTTTTTCATCTGCTTCGAGGAGTCGCCTTGGCTCAATGGCCAATACACGGTCTGGGGTCAGGTGGTCGAAGGCATGGAGAATGTCGACAAGATCAAGCGCGGTGAGCCGGTGGCCGACCCGGACCGGATCGTTTCGGCGCGCCTCGCAGATGCGGCATAAACGATCGTTATGTTCGATGGCTCGAAACGAGCCGGGCTAGATCACGTAAAAATTTCGATCACGTTTGCGTCAAGCGGCCCATTGGGGCGTCGCCAGGGATTCGGCGTCGTGCACCCAGGCCTCCTTGGCGAACCATTCGTGCTCGGCCCGGCAGACCGGGCAATAGACCCGCGCAAAGAATACCGGCGTGGCATTGAAGGCTGCGCGATCGGTTACGATGCCGGTCGAAATGTCGTGTCCGGTGTCCGGACATTTGATCATGACGGTGCCCATGAGACGCTCCCGGTGCAAGTAATCGCCCTCATCAGACCGCAACACTATCGTGCACATGCGAACGTAGTTTGACACGACCAAGGTCATATTGAGATTTGGATGACATTAAGGCGACGCGGATGCTGCAACGCACGCGCCGATGCTCGGCAATTCAATTGATTTTGATCCAAAGAATTAATCCGTCGTGATGGAACCACTCTTAGACGAGTGTGTTGGAGAGCCGGTAGCCACGAAAGGGGAAGCTATGCCTGGAACCCACCTTCAGAACACAGACCTAGCGCCGGCACTCGTTCAGCCGCGGTCGCGCACGCGCTATCTGCTGGCGCGGCGGGAGGACGTCTGGTTCATCGTGTTTGGCGGCGAGGATTTCGGCCCCTACAAGACCGAGCGCGAAGCCAAGCTGTTTGCCATCGACGCGGCCTATAAGCTCGGCGAGAAGGGCGAGGAGTCCGAAGTGCTGGTGGTGGATGAGGCCGGTACGACCTCGCCGGTCTGGATCTACGGGCAGCATCCGTATCCGCCGCGCGAATAGCGGCGCCCGCAAAGCAAGAACGGCGGCCTGACGAAGACGCGTTGCAGGACCGGATGGATTGTGCGAACCGCGTCCACGCGGTGACCGCACGTCCTGGGCCCTGCCATGCGCACTGATCTGTTCGATTTCGAGCTGCCGGCCGACCGCATCGCATTGCGCCCAAGTGCGCCGCGCGACGCGGCCCGGCTCCTGGTCGTGCGCCCGGGCGCCACGCCGCCTCTCGATGACCGCCGCGTGCGCGATCTGCCGGGACTGCTGCGTCACGGCGACGCCGTCGTGGTCAATGACAGCAAGGTCATTCCGGCCCGCTTGACCGGCAGGCGGATCGGGCGCGGCGATGCCGAGCCCGCCATCGAGGCTACGCTGCATCAGCGCCTCGACGGCTCCCGTTGGCGGGCCTTCGCCAAGCCGGGGAAGCGCCTGGCGCCGGGCGACGTCATCCGGTTCGGCACTGAAGGACGCGTATGCCTGCTCGGCCAGCTCGACGCCACGGTGGAGGAGAAGGCCGCCGGCGGCGAGGTGACGCTGGCCTTCGCGTTTCATGGCGCGGTGCTCGACCAGGCGCTGGCGGAACGCGGCAGCATGCCGCTGCCGCCGTACATTGCGGCGCGGCGGGCGACCGACGAGCGCGACCGCGACGACTACCAGACCATGTTCGCGCTCGAGGAGGGCGCGGTCGCGGCGCCGACCGCGGGGCTGCATTTCACGCCGGAGCTGGTCGCCGCGCTGCAGGCGCACGGGGTCATGCTGCATCGGGTGACCCTGCACGTCGGAGCCGGTACCTTTCTGCCGGTCAAGGCGGCGGACACGGCCGATCACCGCATGCATGGCGAGCGCGGCAGCGTGAGCCCGCAGACGGCAGCCGCCCTCAACGAGGTCCGCCGCGCTGGCGGCCGCGTGGTGGCGGTCGGCTCGACCTGCCTGCGCCTCCTCGAGAGCGCGGCCGGGGAGGACGGCATCATTCGTCCGTTCGCGGACGAGACCGCGATGTTCATCACCCCCGGCTATCGCTTCCGCGCGGTCGACGTGATGATGACCAACTTCCACCTGCCGCGCTCGACCCTGTTCATGCTGGTCGCGGCCTTCAGCGGCCTCGACGTGATGCAGGAGGCCTATGCGCATGCGATCGCGGCCGGCTACCGGTTCTATTCCTACGGGGATGCGTGCCTGCTGTTCCGCGCATGAGCCCGCGGTCTCGTCATTGTCGATGCCCCAGCATCGAGTTCGATGTACAATGCTTCCGTCCTCGGCCCCGTGACGCCGAAGCGGTGGCCGGATGGGTCTTGCATGCCGGGTGTTGCTGAGCAGCACCGCAAGAGGAGGAGCAAAAATGTCCGTGCTCACTTTGAAAGAATTTGCAATCGCGGGCGGCATGGTGGCCGGTCTCGCAGGGGCCTGGGCCGTACCGGCGGTGGCGCAACAGAGCACGACCCCGCCTGTTTTCTCCTGGGACCTCACCGTAGGGTGGATCGGGATGGGCGAATTCCGACCCATTCCAGGCCACGTGCGGCCAGTGACCAGTGATCCCAAGCATCCCTTCGTTCCCAACGGCACGGGCCGTCAACCGACCTATCATATCGCCGATCTGACCAATCCGAACCTGAAGCCGTGGGTCAAAGAAATAATGAAGAAGGACAACGACGAAGTCCTTGCCGGCAAGATCGGCTTCACGCCGAGCCAGAGCTGCATGCCGTCCGGCGTCCCCGGTTTCCTGGCTTTGGGCGGAAACCAGAACCCATACTGGTTCCTGCAAACCCGCAAGGAGGTCTGGATCATGCGTTCGGCCGACTCGCAGGTGCGCCGCATCTATCTCGATGTGCCGCATTCTCCCGATCCGAAGCCGTCCTGGTACGGCGAGTCGGTCGGCCACTACGAGGGCGACACGCTGGTGGTCGACACCGTCGGACTCAATACCAAAACCTACGTAGATACTTACCGCACGCCGCACACCGAAAAGCTGCACGTGGTCGAGCGCTGGCGAATGGTCGACGACCGCCAGGCGATGGAGGTGACCTTCACGGTGGACGACCCGGACACCTACTATGAGCCATGGTCTGGAATGCGACGTTTTCGGCGCGTGGCGCAGCAGTATGCTGAGGACATCTGCGCGGAGAACAACCAGCAACTGTTCCAGTACAAGATCCCGATCGCCGGCAAGCCGGATTTCTGATCAGGACCGGCGCTGCGACAAGCGAGGCTATTTTCCGATATTCGGCCCAGAGCGGCTGTTGCGGTGCCCGCGCTTGCGCCGCTCTTGGGCGGACATCGGGCGGATTCGATCAAGCAGATTTATGAGTATACGGCCTAGATCGAACTGAAGAAAATCGGGTCAACCTGCACTTCCTCAACAAGTTTTACGGTCATACCCAGCTTCAATTCCTTGAGCAAACCACAAATCGTCTCTCCATCGACAAGATCGATGGCTGGAGCACCGTCGCGGGTTGCCTCGCGTCGAGCGTCGGCGGTAAACGTCCCAGTCGTGATGATCAGCCCCTTATCGGCTCGACCGACCATTGCACCACGGAAATCTCGTATAACGCTTGCGCCAACCGACCCCTTCCAGCGCTTGCACTGAAAGAGGACATGAAAGGAAATCAAATTGACCCGCAGTACTCCGACCCCATCGATGCCGCCATCACCTGACCGGCCGGAGACCTCAACACGAGTGAAGCCCGATTCCCTTAGGATGCGCTGAGACAGACGTTCGAAGGCATCGGGCTTCATCATCGCCAAAGCGCCTAACGTTTGCTCTTGCCAATCTGGCTCAATCACTTCCTCACTATCTGAATTTGGTTGAGGTCCTTGATCTTTGGCTTTGCGAGTCCATCTCACTTTTTTTGGAATAAGAAGTAGGTCTTTTTCGGAGATCTTTTCGCCGGCATCTGTTAGCGACCATACACCGCGTGCGCTATTCTCTGCTAGCCCCGCCTTCTTTAGATATGTGCGGACCCAAGCAAGCTGATACTGAAATTGTGATCGGGTCCCAGTCTTGTGCGGGATGGCCAAAATGGCCTCAGACAATTTCATTATGTCTGCGACATCTTCTTCGAGCTCTTCAATGGTGGCCGAGCCCCCACGCTGTTTCATCGATTTGACTGTCGGCGGGAAATATTTCTCAAAAACTGGAAGACCGCTCTTGTCAGCCATGGTGTGGCCTGCATCTTGTGAGAGGTAAAGTGTGTTGGTGGAGGGTGTTAGCCGAATCTCATTGTTCCGGTCTTGCCTGGATGTTCTGCGCCGTCTTTGTTGCGCCAAATGAAAGACACCTCGACAGTGCATTTGAGATTCTGTGCGATGAAGATGGCGCTTCTCCATGCTCCGTTCGCGTCTTGGCCTTGCACAGATATGCCTGCCTCCGGAAGGTGGTGATAGCCTTCGTTAGTCTTCACTCCCGTCGCTATATTTACCGCAACGACACGCTGTAGTTTGTTGAAATCTCCTATCTGCGCGGCCGCATGAATTACTGCGGCGTCCAGTAATCGATTCCAGTTTGAGGGCTTGATGGCAATGCCGTTCAACGAAGCTGTCACGACTTTCGTGAATGTTAGATTTGGAGGGTTTAACGCTTCAAATTCAGGAAAGGGCGACCCTTTCCGGTCGTCCACCGCTGACTCTAGTGGTCCCACAGGCCTTTCAAGTGCGTCCAGAGCTCTAGTGATCACTGTCTCGGGCGAATCCACGAAGGGCTTTGCGTGCCGCTGAAGGCGCTCGAACACTCCTTGAGACACAACAATGGATGGCATCAGACGCTCCTATGGAATTACCAGAATACGAATAATAATACTAAGCTACGGACCTAAAGTCAACTCGAGCTTAGCGACAAGGGCAGCAGCACCTACGTGGGCGGGGCGCTCGATAAGAGGAACGGTGGCGCTAACCTATTGAAATCGCAAAATTGTCCCGCTTTGCCTTCGAAAGGCGTAAAGGATCGGTGGCCGCCAACGGGTATCCAGTCGGTATAACGTGGCTTCGACTCATCAACGCTCACCCTGCGATGCCGATGCCCGATGTCTTCCAGTTCCGCTTGGCTGCCACCGACGGCGCCGCCCGCTGTGGCGAGATCGTCACGCCCCATGGCGTGGTGGCGACGCCGGCCTTCATGCCGGTCGGCACCCAGGCCACCGTCAAGGGCATGCTGCCGCAGGCGGTGCGCGAGAGCGGCGCCCACATCGTGCTGGGCAATACCTATCACCTGATGCTGCGCCCCGGCGCCGAGCGCATCGCGGCGCTCGGGGGCCTGCACACGTTCATGAACTGGCCGCACCCGATTCTCACCGATTCCGGCGGCTTCCAGGTCATGTCGCTGTCCGGCCTGCGCAAGGTCGAGGAACGGGCGGTGACCTTCCGCTCGCACCTGGACGGAGCCATGCTCGAGCTCACACCCGAGCGCGCGATCGAGGTGCAGGCGCTGCTGGGCTCCGACATTGCCATGCAGCTCGACGAATGCGTGCGGCTGCCGGCGCCGCACGCCGATCTCGCGCGCGCCATGGGTTTGTCGCTGCGATGGGCCGAGCGCTCGAAACGCGCGTTCGAAGGGGTGCCGGCGGGCCGTGCGCTGTTCGGCATCGTGCACGGCGGCGACGACGCCGGGCTGCGGCTGGAGAGCGCAGCCGCGCTGGTCGACATGGATTTTCAAGGCTATGCGATCGGCGGGCTTGCGGTCGGTGAGGCGCCCGCGGTGATGCTGGCGACCATCGAAGGCGTTGCCCCGGCGCTGCCGGCGGATCGGCCCCGTTATCTCATGGGCGTGGGCACGCCCACGGACCTCCTGGAAGCGGTGGCGCGCGGCATCGACATGTTCGACTGCGTGATGCCGACGCGCAACGGCCGGCATGGCCTCGCCTTCACGCGCCGGGGCCCGATCGGGCTGAAGAACGCGCGGCATGCCGAGGATCCGCGTCCGCTCGACGAGGCAAGCTCCTGCCCGGCGGCGCGGGATTATTCGCGCGCCTACCTGCACCATCTGGTCAAGGCCGGCGAGATGCTCGGCGCCATCCTGCTGACCATGGTCAATCTTTCCTATTATCAGGAGCTGATGGCAGGCGCCCGCGCCGCCATCGCGGCCGGCCGATTCGAGGAGTTCCGCCTTGAGACCCATGCGATGTGGCAGCAAGGGGACGTTCCGCCGCGATAGGGCGCGGTAAGCCGCGATAGGACGCGGTATGCCGCGGTGAAATGCGTTAAGATACTGTCGTTAAAGCTCTCGACGGGCCCGGCCCGGCGAAGCAAAATGCAACGCAAACCGCCGCCTTCCCTGCGAGGATTGCCATGGCCATCAGCCTGAAGGTCAACGGGGTCGTTCACTCGGTCACGGCCGAGCCCGATACGCCCTTGCTCTATGTGCTGCGCAACGATCTTGCGCTCAACGGCGCCAAGTTCGGCTGCGGGCTGGAGCAATGCGGCGCCTGCACGGTCCTGGTCGACGGCGAGCCGACCCGCTCATGCGTGCGGGCCATCCAGGATATCGGCGAGCAGGAGATCGTCACCATCGAAGGCCTCGGCACCATCGACAAGCCGCATCCGTTGCAGAAGGCATTCATCGAAGAGCAGGCGGCGCAGTGCGGCTACTGCATCAACGGCATGATCATGACCGCCAAGGGATTGCTTGATCGCATGCCGCACCCGACCGAAGCCGACGTGCGCGCAACCTTGACGCCCAATCTGTGCCGCTGCGGCACCCACAACCGCATCATCCGTGCGGTTCTGCGGGCCGCGCAGGCGAACGGGAGGACCTGACCATGAACGCTCCCAACCTCTCCCGACGTGAATTCGCGGCTGCGCTCGGCGGCATCGTGCTTTCCTTCAGCCTGGCGCCGCGCCTCGCGCTCGGCCAGCAGGCGCAGCTGCCCGGAAGCCTCGGCGGCAATCGCATGCTCGACGCCTGGCTGCGCATCAACCCGGACGGCACCGCCACCGTGTTCACCGGCAAGGTCGAGCTCGGCCAGGGCATCGTCACGGCGCTCGCCCAGATCGCGGCCGAGGAGCTCGATTTGCCGCTCACCCGCATCACGATGATCTCCGGCGATACCGGCCGGGCTCCCAATGAGGGACAGACGGCGGGCAGCCAATCGATCGAGGCGAGCGGCACGGCGCTGCGCATGGCGGGCGCGGAGGTGCGGGCGATCCTGATCGATCTCGCCGCCAAGCGGCTCGGGGTGCCGGCCGACACGCTGACCGCCGCCGATGGTGTCGTGAGCGGCCGCGACGGCCGCAAGGTCGGTTACGGAGAACTCGCCGGCGAGGCCGATCTGCATCGCGAGGCGACCGCCAAGACGGCCCCCAAGCCGCCCGCGGAGCACAAGATCGTCGGCAAGTCGATCCCGCGCCGGGACATTCCGGCCAAGGTGACGGGCGGGGCCGCCTATGTGCAGGACGTCCGGCTGCCCGGGATGCTGCACGGCCGGGTGCTGCGTCCGCCGCGCTATGGTGCCAAGCTCGAGAGTTTCGACCAGGCCGCCGCCAAGGCACTGCCCGGCGTGACCGCCGTCGTGCGCGACGGCAGTTTCCTCGGGGTGGTGGCCGAGCGCGAGGAGCAGGCCATCAAGGCGCGCGACGCGCTGAAGGCGTCGGCGCGCTGGTCAGGCGGCAGCGAGCTGCCCGACCCGGCGAAGATCTACGAGCACCTGCTGTCGCTTTCGATGGAGGACAAGGTCATCGCCGACAAGCAGGCGCCGCTCCCGGACGGCGCCCAGCTGCTCGATGCCACCTATCACCGGCCCTACATGGCGCATGCCTCGATCGGACCATCCTGCTCGGTCGCCCAGGTGCAGGACGGCAAGCTGACGGTCTGGACCCATAGCCAAGGCGTGTTCCCGTTGCGCGCCACCATGGCCAAGGCGCTCGACATGCCGGTCTCGGCCATCCGCTGCATCCATGCCGAGGGCTCGGGCTGCTACGGTCACAACGCCGCCGACGACGTTGCCCTCGATGCCGCCCTGCTGGCGCGCGCCAGCGGCGGGCGGCCGGTGCGGGTGCAATGGATGCGCGACGACGAATTCATGTGGGAGCCCTACGGGCCCGCCATGGTGATGCGCGCGCGTGCCGCCCTCAAGGACGGCCGCATCGTCGACTGGAATTACGATGTATGGAGCAACACTCACGGCACCCGGCCGGGCGATCCCGACGGCGTCAATCTGCTGGCGAGCTGGTACCTGGAGAAGCCCAAGCAGCCGGGTCCGCCGCGCATGGCGCCGCAGCCGGCTGGCGCCGGCGATCGCAACGCCATTCCGCTCTATGACCTGCCGCGCCAGCGCATCACCAATCACCTGATCAAGGAGATGCCGCTGCGGGTCTCGGCGCTGCGCACGCTCGGTGCCTACGCCAACGTGTTCGCGATCGAGTCGTTCATGGACGAGCTGGCGGCGGCCGCGCAGGCCGACCCGGTGGCGTTTCGCCTCGCCCATCTCAAGGATCCGCGCGCCAAGGCGGTGATCGAAGCCGCCGCCAAGGCCGCCGACTGGAAGCCCGGCCAGAAGGGCAGCGGTAAATCCGGACGCGGCATCGCGTTTGCGCGCTACAAGACGCTGGCCACCTATGTGGCGGTCATTGTCGATCTCGAGCTCGATCGCGACAGCGGCCAGATCAAGGTGCCGCGCGCTTACGTTGCGGTCGATTCCGGACAGATCATCAATCCGGACGGGCTCACCAACCAGATCGAGGGCGGGATCGTGCAGTCCACGAGCTGGACGCTGCACGAGCAGGTGCGTTTCGGCAAGGCCGGCATCCTGTCGCAGAATTGGGACAGCTACCCGATCCTGACCATGAACGAAGCCCCCAGCGTCACCACCGTGCTCATCGACCGGCCGAACGAGCAGGCGCTGGGCGCCGGCGAGGCGGCGCAAGGCCCGACCGCAGCCGCCATCGCCAACGCGTTCACGGCCGCCACCGGCAGGCGCATCCGCGAGCTGCCGCTGCATCCCGATCGGGTCAAGGCGGCGCTGGCATAGGGGACACGAGGCGCGGCACCGGTCGTGCGCGCCTCTCCGACACACTTGGGAGGATCGCCATGACACGTCTGAATTTGCTTGCGCTCGCATCGACCATGCTGGCGGCCCTGGGGCTCGCATCCGCCGCCAACGGCGAGATGCAGAAGATCGGGGCGCCGCCGGAAGCCAAGAACATGCGCATGGTCGGCTACGACGACCTGCAGGCGCGCAGCGCCTATCAACCGACCATCGTGCATCAGGGCGACCGCTATCTCGCCTATATCGGGCATCACGGCGGCACCGCCGACATCCCCAAGCCGGTCAATCCGCTGACCGGGCAGGCCGAGTTCAACGGCACCTCGGTCGTCGACGTGACCGACCCGGCGCATCCAAAATATCTCAAGCACATCCCGGGCACGGAGGGCGGCGGCGAGGGCGGCGGCGCCCAGATGGTGCGGGTGTGCCCGGGCGCGACGCTGCCGAAGGCCGATCGTGCCAAGTTCTACATGCTGCGCACCTTCGGGACCAAGGGACACGAGATTTGGGACGTCACCGATCCCACCAAGCCGGCGCTGCTGGCCAAGATCGGCGGCGATTACCAGGACACGCACAAGTCCTGGTGGGAATGCGACACCGGCATCGGCTACCTGGTCTCGGCAGTGCCGGGCTGGCGCGTCAAGCGCATGACCGAGATTTACGATCTCAGCGATCCGGCCCGTCCGGTGAAGATTCGCGACTTCGGGCTGCCCGGCCAGGAGCCCGGCGCGACCGGGCTGGTGCCGACCGAGTTGCACGGCCCGATCTCGATGCCGCAGATCAACCGGGTCTATTTCGGCTATGGCAGCAGCAAGGGCGGCATCCTGCAGATCGTCGATCGCGACAAGCTGTTGCACGGACCGAAGGAGCCGACGCCCGACAACCTGCGCTATCCGGAGATCAGCCGGCTCGAATTGTCGCCGCTGGTCGGCGCCCACACGACCTTCCCGATGCTGCAGATGCCGATCGCCGAATTCGCCAAGGACGGCGTTTCGACCCGGGATTTCGTGCTGATCACCAACGAGGCGACGCAGAATGAATGCAAGCCGCAGGGCCGCGAGATGATGTGGTTCGCCGACATCACCATCGAGGCCCATCCGATGATCATCTCCAACTTCATGGTGCCGGAGAAGAGCGGCGATTTCTGCTCGCGGGGAGGGCGCTTCGGCGCCCACTCCGTGAACGAGAGCATGGCGCCGGTGTTCAACAAGAAGCTGGCCTTCGTCACCTTCTTCAATGGCGGCGTGCGCGCGGTCGACGTGCGCGATCCCTATGCGCCCAAGGAGGTCGGCTATTTCATCCCGGCGATCACCGAGGCGACCGACAAGCGCTGCATCCGGGTCGACGGCCAGCCCAAGTGCAAGACCGCCATCCAGACCAACAATGCCGAGACCGACGATCGCGGCTATATCTACATCGTGGATCGCGCCAACACCGGCATGCACGTTCTGGAGCTGACCGGCGAGCCGCGCGGCATCGCCGGGCTGCCGGCGCGGTAGCGGTTGCTTCTCGCTTCGCGCGCGGCCGGCTCGAGTCTGGCAGGGTGGGTAACGAGCCAGGGCACGGCGGCAAAAACTGCAGCACGGCGTAGCGGCGCGTTGCGAACGCGCGTCGCACATCCCACGAAAGCGTGGGCAAAATTGCGCAACGCCACGCGCAGTCCTGACGACAATGCCGGGCAATTTTTCCCACCCTACGGGTCATCGATCGTTTATTTGGTCGTCCATCGCGCCAGGCGCGCTTTCGAGAAACAACAAGCCGCCGTACCGGTTGCCCATTGTCGGTGCGCAGCATTGCCATTAACATCCGGTGTCGTCTTCGACCGTGCCGTCCGGGAAGGTCACGTCCGCTCGCCAGGCAATCGGCCGCATCGTTGGGGCCAGGGAGATGAAAATGGCATTCCGTATCGTTGGGGGAGCTTCGACGCTCGCCATCCTCGCAGCTTTGATCGGCGGGTCGCCGGCCGACGCCAAGACGTTGCGCGTCAACCTGAATGCTGATCCCTCGCAGATGGATCCGATCACCTACTCGGAATTGAATTCCTACCAGGTGCTCGAACAAGTTTATGAAGGCTTCACCGCCATCACCCCGGACGGGCGCGCGGTGCCGGCATTGGCGGTGTCCTGGACGCCGCTCCCGACCGGCAACGGGTTTCGCTTCAAGTTGCGCGAAGGGGTGAAATTCCACAGCGGCCGGCCGTTCACCGCCAAGGACGTCAAATACACCTTCGAGCAATTGCTCAAGCCCGGCGGGCAGGGCGGCCTGTCGGCGCAGTTTCTCGGCAATGTCGTCGGGGCGGCGGATCTCAAGGCCGGCAAGGCGACCGAGCTCGCCGGCGTGAAGATCATCGACGACCACACCATCGAGGTCTCCTTCACCAAGCCCGACGTGCTGTTCCCGATTTATCAGTTCTTCTTCATGGATTCCGGCATCGTGGCCCAGCTGGGCGCCGATTGGATGACCAAGGCCGATGCCGGCACCGGCCCCTTCACGTTCAAGCAATGGAAGCGCGGCACCGCGGTCGACCTCGCCGCCAATCCCGGCTACTGGGGCGGCGCGCCCAAGATCGACGGCGTGCAGTTCCTGATCATACCGACCGGCGACACGGCGCTCTCGCAATACGATGCGGGCGAGCTCGACTTCGTCAACCTGCCGGAGAACAGCTTTCGCCGCGCCCTGAGCAATCCGGCCTATGCGAGGGAGACCATCAAGGTGCCGAAGGCGCAGGTGCGCTACATGGGCATGAACCAGAACCTCTATGCGCCGTTCAAGGACAAGCGCGTGCGCGAGGCCATCTCGCTCTCGCTCGACCGCGACGCCATGATCAAGGGCCTCTACAACGGCGCCGCGTTTCCGCTCAACGGGCAGACCGTACCGGGCATCCCCGGCTACAATCCCGACATGCCGGCGCTCAAATACGATCCCGAGCGCGCCAAGGCGCTGCTGGCGGAGGCGGGATTCCCCGGCGGCAAGGGCATGGCGCCGGTCGAGATCCAATGCACCGAGCCGTTCAAGGACGAGATCACCTACTATGCCAACCAGCTCGGAAAGGTACTCGGCATGCAGGTGACCCCGAAAGTGGTCGAGCGCGCCACCTTCATCAAATCCATGAATGCCGGCGAGGTGGCGTTCTTTCCCTGGGGCTGGACCGCGGATTATCCCGACGCCATGACCTTCCTGGGCGAGATGTGGCAGAGCAAAAGCCCGTTCAACCGGCCGCGCTGGTCGAATGCCGCGTTCGACAAGCTGATCGAGGAGGCCTCGATGCAGCCCGACGACACCAAGCGCTTCGCCATCTATCGTCAGGCCGAGAAGACCCTGATGGATGACTGGGCGACCGCCCCGCTGCCGGCGACCGCCAACATCGCGCTACGCAAGCCGAACGTGAAGAACGTGACGGTGACGCCGCTCGGCTACTCGGTGTTCCAGGATGCCCTGATCCAGTGATCCGTTGATCCGGTAGCGGCATCACGATGGCGATCTTCCTGGTCCGCCGCTTGCTCGGCCTGGTGCCGGTCCTGGCGGTCGCCGTCGTGCTGACCTTCGCGGCCCTGCAGGCGCTGCCGGGCGATCCGGTGGCGGTGATGCTGAGCGATCATTCGGCCGACACCGAGCTTGCGGCGCGGCTGCGCGCCGAGTACGGGCTCGACCAGCCGATGTGGCGGCAGTTCCTCACCTATGTGACCCATGTGGCGCAGGGGAATTTCGGGCTCTCGTTTCGCTTCGTCCACACGCCGGTGATCGAGGTGCTGGCGGATGGGCTCAAGGTAAGCCCGGTGCTGGCGCTGGCGGCGCTCGCCATCGCGTTCCCGCTCGGCGCCTTCGCGGGAAGCTGCGCCGCGATCTACCGCAACCGCTGGCCCGATACGGCCGTCATCCTGTTCCTGGTGGCCGGCCTGTCGATCCCGAACTTCGCGCTCGCCACCTTCCTGGTCTATTTCCTGAGCATCAAGCTCGGCGTGCTGCCCGTTGCCGGATGGGGTACGCTCGATCGGGCGGTGCTGCCGGTGCTGATCCTCGCCATCCCGTCCGCCGCCTACCTGGCCCGGCTCGCACGCACCTTCATGCTCGAGGTATTGCAGCAGGACTATGTGCGCACGGCCCGCGCCAAGGGCATGTCCGAGCGCGTGGTGATCTGGCGGCATGCTTTCAGCAACACGCTGGTGCCGCTCCTGACGCAGACCGGCGTCATCTTCGGCGGCCTGTTGAGCACCACCTTCGTGATCGAGACCATCTTCAACATTCCGGGTCTCGGGCGGCTCGCCATCCAGTCGATCTTCGCGCGCGACTATCCGGTGGCGATGGCGATCATTCTGTTGTTCACGCTGTTCTACGCCCTGATCAATCTGGTCGTCGATCTCACCTGCGTGGCGATCGATCCGCGGCTGCGTGCCGAGCGCGTCGGCCGTCCATGACCGATCTCCCGCTCGCAGCTTTCCCCTATGCGGCCTCCGAGCGCGGCCTGTTCTGGCGGCGCTTCGTCCGCGACCCGAAAGCCTGCGCCGGCGCCGCCATCGTGCTGCTGCTGGTCGCGATCGCCGTCCTGGCGCCGGTGCTTGCCCCTTATCCATATGACGACACCGATTTGCTCGGCGCCTGGGCGGCGCCATCTTCGGAGCATTGGGTCGGCACCGACAAGCTCGGGCGCGACATCCTGAGCCGGCTCTTGTTCGGCGCCAGGACTTCTCTCGCCGTATCGGTCTCGGTGCTGGCGATCACGCTGGTGGTGGGCATCACGCTCGGCATGCTGGCGGGCTATCTCGGTGGCTGGGTCGATTCCACGGTGAGCCGGCTGGTCGACATCATCTTCGCCTTCCCGGACATCGTGTTCGCGATCCTGGTCACAGCGGTGCTCGGGCCCAGTATGCTGACCGTGATCGTGGCCCTTTCGATGGTATGGTGGCCGGGCGTCGCGCGGCTCACGCGCGCGCTGGTGCTGGTGCAACGCAACGAGATCTTCGTGGAGGCGGCCATCGTCTGCGGCACGCCGGTCGGGCGCATTCTGCTGCGGCACATCCTCCCCAACATCGTGCCGCCGCTGATCGTGCGCGCCTCGATCGGCATCGGCTTCATCATCATGAGCGAGGCGACCTTGAGCCTGCTCGGGCTCGGCGTGCAGGAGCCGCAGCCGAGCTGGGGCAGCATGATCCGCGACGGGCTCGAAGCCCTGCGCACCGATCCCTATCTGGCCTTGTCCGGCAGCGCGCTGCTCGCCGTCACCATCATCGGCTTCAATCTATTGGGCGACGGCTTGCGCGATCTGCTCGATCCCAAGCTACAGGTGCGCTGAGATGGGCGACAAGCTGCTCGAGATCGAGGAGCTCAGCGTCGCGTTCCGCGGCCTGCGCGGCGCGACCGAGGTGCTGAGCCGCGCCAGCTTCGCGGTCGAGCCCGGCGAGATCGTCGGCATCGTGGGCGAGAGCGGATCGGGGAAATCGGTCATGGCGCTCGCCATCCTGCGCCTGCTGGGGGCGGCCGGCATGATCACGGCCGGCCACGTCCGCTTCGAGGGGCGCGATCTCGCCACGCTCGGCGAGGCGGAATTGCTGGCGGTGCGCGGCCGCCGCATCGGCATGGTGTTCCAGGAGCCGATGACCAGCCTCAACCCACTATTCACCATCGGGTATCAGCTCGGCGAGGTGCTGGGCACGCATCTCGGCCTCAGCGGCGCCGCCGGCCGGGCGCGCGTGATCGAGCTCCTGGGCGAGGTCGGCATTGCCTCGCCGGCCGAGCGCGCTGCTGCCTATCCGCATCAACTTTCCGGCGGGCTGCGCCAGCGCGTGATGATCGCCATGGCGATGGCGTGCGGGCCGAAGCTGCTGATCGCCGACGAGCCCACCACCGCGCTCGATGTCACCATCCAGGCGCAGATCCTCGAGCTGATGCGCCGCATCATCCGCATCGCCGGCACCGCCATCCTGCTGATCACCCACGACATGGGCGTGGTCGCCCGCATGGCCGACCGGGTCCTGGTGGTCTATGCCGGGCAGATCGTGGAGGATGCGCCGGCCCGCGATCTCTTTGCCCGGCCGGCGCATCCGTATACGCGCCTGCTGCTCGCCGCCATGCCGACGCCGCTCCGCCGGAGCGAGCGGCTGCCGGTCATTCCGGGTGCGCTGCCGGCGCCTGACCGATTGCCGCCGGGCTGCCGCTTTCATCCGCGCTGCCCGATGGCGATCGCGCCGTGCCGGACGTCGCCACCGCAGATGATGGAGGTCGCCGCCAGCCGGCGCACCCGCTGCATCCGCGGGCCTGAGCTGCTGGCAGGGATCGCCCCCGCTCTGGAGGCGGTGCCATGAGCGAGCCGATCCTGGTGGCGGAGCATCTGAGCAAGGACTTCAGCGTCGCCGGCGGCCGCTACGGACCGGCGCGGCGGCTGCGCGCGGTCGAGGACGTGAGCTTCACGCTGTCGGCCGGCGAGACCCTGGGCGTGGTGGGCGAGAGCGGCTGCGGCAAGAGCACGGTCGCCCGCATGGTGCTGCGGCTGACGGCGCCGAGCGCCGGCGAAATCCGCTTTCTGGGCCGGGACATCACCCATCTGTCCGAACGCTCGCTGCGACCGCTGCGGCGCCATCTGCAGGCGGTGTTCCAGGATCCGATCTCGTCGCTCAACCCGCGCATGCGGGTGGGCGACATCATCGCCGAGCCGCTCGTCAATCTCGGCATGGCGCGCACCGACCGCCGCCGGCGGGTCGCCGAGCTGCTCGAATTGGTGGGCTTACCGGCGGATGCGGCGGGCCGCTATCCGCATGCCTTCAGCGGCGGCCAGCGGCAGCGCATCGCGATCGCGCGGGCGCTGGCGGTGAGCCCCAAGCTGATCGTGTGCGACGAAGCCATTTCCTCGCTCGATGTTTCGGTGCAGGCGCAGATTCTCAATCTGCTCTCGGATCTGCAGGGGCGTTTTGCGCTCGCTCTCCTCTTCATTTCGCACAATCTCGGTGCCGTCCGGCATCTCGCCCATCGGGTCGCAGTGATGTATCTGGGCCGGCTGGTGGAGATCGCCCCGGAGGCCGAGCTGTTCGAGCACCCCCATCATCCCTATACGGCCGCCTTGCTGGCGGCGGTGCCCGAGCCGGTTCCCGACCGGGCGGTGCCGCCGCCCTTGCCGGGCGAGGTGCCGAGCCCGATCGAGCCGCCGAGCGGTTGCCATTTTCACCCGCGGTGCGCCCGCGCCGAAGCGCGCTGCCGCGCCGAGACCCCGCAGCTGCGTGCGCTTCCCCAGTCCGCCGCCCTGGTGCGGTGCCATTTTCCAGGATGAGAGCGATGTTCATCGAGCGCACCTACTATTTCGCCAAGCCCGGCAAGGAACGCGAGACCCTGGCGGTCCGCCGCAAGGCCTGCCGGGTGCGGGTTGGCATCGGGCTTCCGGCCGGACAGATCCATACCCGCGCGGATGCGAATGAGCCGAACCATCCGGACGTGACTTGGGAATGCCGCTTCACCTCGCTGGAGGAGCGCGCGGCCGATCTGGCGGCGCGCGCCGCGAGCCCCGCCTTCGAGGCGGTGCGGGCGGAGATGCGCGCCTGCATCGCCCGCTTCGAGCGCTATTTCTTCAAGCTCGAGCCGACCGAGCTGGCGAACGGAGTGACGGATACCGATCTGCGCGGCCATTCGCTCGAGCCGCGCGAGCTGAGCTTCCGCAGCGGCGCGCACATGCTCAAGGGCTACCTGTTCCTGCCGCCTGGACCGGGCCCGTTTCCTTGCATGATCAGCAACCACGGCAGCGGCATCACGCAAGGAACGCTCGACGTGTCGCGCCCTGGCAGCGCCGCGCTGCTGATGTCCTGGGGCATCGCCTCGTTCCTGCCGCATCGCCGCGGCTACGGCAATTCGCCTGGCCCGGCTTGGCGCAGCGAGGTGACGGCCGCGCCTGGCACGCCGGAATATGACACGCAGCTTGCCGCCCGCCTCGAGCACGAGAGCGACGACGTCGTGGCGGCACTCGATTGCATCAGTGCGCTCGATGGAGTGAGGCCGGATCATATCGGAGTGATGGGCAGCTCCTTTGGCGGCGTGAATACGCTGCTGGCCGCCGCCAAGACCGATCGCTTCCGCTGCGCCGTGGAATTCGCCGGCGCCGCCATGAACTGGGAGATCGCGCCCGGCTTGCGCGAAAAGATGCTGGATGCGGCCCGCAACGCTGTGCCGCCGATCTTCTTCATCCAGGCCGCCAACGACTACAGCGCGGCGCCGACCCCGGCGCTCGCCGCGGCGCGCGCGGCGGCCGGCAAGCCGGTGCGCTCGACCGTCTACCCGGCCTTCGGGGTCAATCCGGAGGAAGGCCATCTTTTGGAAAAGACCGGCTTTGCGCTGTGGGGCGATGACGTGCGCCGCTTTCTGGAGTGCCATTTGTGAGCGGAAACGAAGTCTTCGACGTCATCGTCATCGGCTTCGGCTACGCCGGTGCTGTCGCCGCGATCGAGGCCCATGATGCCGGCGCCTCGGTGCTGCTCTTGGAAAAGCAGCCCGATCCGGGCGGCATCTCGGTCTGCTCGGCGGGCGGGCTGCGCATCGCCAAGAGTGCGGAGGATGCCTACGCCTACCTGGCGGCGACCAACGCCGGTACCGCGCCGGAACCGGTGCTGCGCCGTTTGGCGCAAGGCATGACCGGCCTTGCCGACTACGTCAGGCAACTGGCGGGGCCGAGCGGGGCGGTGGTGAGCGTGCGCGACCATGTGGCCAACTACCCGCTGCCCGGCACCGACACGTTCGGCTTTGTCTATATAGAGGAGGTGCCGGGCTTCGATGCGGCGAGGGAGTTTCCCTTCGTGCGCGGCTCGGCCGATGGCGCACGCCTGTTCAAGGTGGTGCTCGAGGAGGTGCGGCGCCGCGGCCGCATAACGGTGTGGCTGGCGACGCCGGCGGAGCGCCTGCTGCGCGACCGTGCCGGGGTTGCGGGCGTGGTGGCCGCCGGGCGAACCATTGCGGCGCGCCGCGGCGTCGTGCTCGCCTGTGGGGGCTTCGAGGGCGACGCGCAGATGCAGCTTCAGTTCTGGCAGATCAAGCCGGTGCTCAGCGCGGCGGTGCGCAGCAACACCGGCGACGGCATCCGGATGGCGCAGGAGATCGGTGCCGGGCTCTGGCACATGTGGCACTTCCACGGCTCCTACGGGTTCCGGCATCCGGACCCGCAGTTTCCGTTCGGCATCAGGCTCAAGCGCTTGCCCGATTGGGTGCCGGGGCGGGGATTGCGCGACGACGTGGTGATGAGCTGGATCCTGGTCGACCGGAACGGCCGGCGCTTCATGAACGAATACGATCCCTACATGCAGGATACCGGGCATCGGCCGTTCGAGGCCTTCGATCCGGTCAGGCAGGATTATCCGCGCATCCCCTCGATCCTGATCGTCGATGCGCCGGGACGAAAGCGCTATCCGCTCGCTGCCCCGACCTGGCATGACGCCGCGGTGGCGGAGCGCTGGCGCGGCACCACACCGGCCGCGATGGACGAGGCCATCCTGACCGAGGCGCCCACGCTTGCGGCGCTCGCGGCCGCAGTTGGGCTCGACGCAACTGTGCTCGCCGCGACGGTCGCGGATTGGAACGCGGCTTGTGCCACCGGGCGGGATGCCGCCTTCGGGCGGCCGCCCGGCAGCATGCTGCCGATCGCCACGCCGCCCTTCTATGGGGCCAAGGTCTGGCCGGTGGTGTCGAACACGCAAGGCGGTCCCATGCACGACGCCGGGCAGCGGGTGCTCGACGCCTTTGAGCAGCCGATCCCGCGGCTCTATGCCGCCGGCGAATGTGGCAGCCTGTTCGGCCATCTCTACATGTCGGGCGGCAATCTCGCCGAATGCTTCATCGGCGGCCGCATCGCCGGACGCGCCGCCGCCGCCGAGATGGTCATGGATCTGGAGGAGGCCTGATGGCATTGCCGTCGAAGAATCTCGGCCGCTCCTTTTCCGCGACGGCGCAGCCGGACAAGATCGCGCTCATCGATCTGCGCGACGAGGAGCGTCCGGTCGAGCTCAGCTACCGGGCCTTCGACGCCGAGTGCGATGCCATTGCGCGCGGGCTCCTGCGCATGGGCCTGCGCCGTGGCGACCGGGTCGGCATTCTCTCGCTCAACCGCCACGAGGTGCTGGCCGCCTTCTACGGCACCATGCGGGCCGGCATGGTCACGGTGCCGATCTCGTTCAAGCTGCCGCCCGAGATCGTCTCCCATATCGTGCGCGATGCCGGGCTCAAGGCCATGCTGCACGATCGCGAGCGTGCCCCGCTGTGCCCGCCCGAGCTGCCGCGCATCGATCTGGACGATCCTGCCGCCTACGCCGCCTTCAAGGATCCGGGGCCGTTCGAGACCGTGGAGCCGGAGGGACGCGAGCTCGGCATGGTCCTCTACACCTCGGGCTCGACCGGCAAGCCCAAGGGCGTCCTGCTCTCGCATGAATCGCAGCGCTGGTCGATCGAGCGCAATCTCGCGCTCAACGGCGACATGACGCATCACCGCTACATCGTGGCGGCGCCGATGTTCCACATGAACGCGACCATCAGCGTCAAGATCGCGCTCGCGGGCGGCGCCAGCATCGTGCTGCTGCCGAGCTTCGATGCCAGGCTCTATGCCCGCTCGATCGCGCGCTTCCGGGTGACCTGGCTGACCTCGGTGCCTACCATGCTGGCGCTGGTGGCGCGCGAGCGCGCGCTCATCGGCACGCTCGATTTCTCCAGCGTCGAGCGCGTCACCATGGGCTCGGCGCCGCTCACGCAGGCGCTGGTCGACAAGGTGCAGGCATTGTTCCCGAAGGCCGCCATCAACAACAGCTACGGCACCACCGAGGCTGGTCCGACCCCCTTCGGCCCGCATCCCGACGGGTTGCCGCGGCCAGCGGTCGCCGCCGGCTATCCGCATCCAGGCATGGAGGTCGAGCTGCGCGAAGGCCCGTCGCCCGACGAGGGCGTGCTCTATATGCGCAGCCCCATGCGCATGGAGGGCTACAACAATCTGCCCGAGAAGACCGCCGAAGTCATGCGGGACGGCTGGTACCGTTCCGGTGACATCATGCGGCGCGACGCCAACGGGTTCTACTATTTCCTCGGCCGCGCCGACGACATGTTCGTGGTCGGCGGCGAGAACGTGTGGCCGGGTGAGGTCGAGCGCCTGGTCGAGCGCGTGCCGGGCGTGCACCAGGCCCTCGTCGTGCCGGTTGCCGACGAGATCAAGGGCACCCTGCCGTTTGCCTTTGTGGTGAAGCAGCCGGGCGCGGTGGTCGACGAGGCGGCGGTCAAGGCCTACACCATCGCAAACGGCCCGGCCTTTGCGCATCCGCGTTTCGTCGAGTTCATCGAGGCGGTGCCGCTCGCAGCCACCAACAAGCCCGACCGGCGGCGCCTTACCGACGATGCGGAACGGATCGCCGCCGCGAGGCGCGCGCCGATCCGGGCCGGGTGAGGGCATCATGCGGGCGGTGGTGCTGTACGAGCACGGCGGACTGGACAAGCTCATCTACGAGCCGGAATACCGCGACCCCAAGCCAGGTGCGGGCGACGCGCTGGTGCGCATGCGCGCCTGCGCCCTCAACTACCATGACCTGTTCACCCGCAAGGGCATGCCCGGCATCAAGGTGCCGCTGCCGCTGATCGCGGGCAACGACGTGGCGGGTGAGATTGCGGCGGTCGGGCCGCAGGTCGCGGGCTTCGCGCCGGGCGAGCGGGTGCTGGTCGATCCGACTGACCGGGTTGCCGGCGGCTTTCTGGGCGAGACCATGGATGGGGGCCTCGCCGAGCTGGTGCGCGTGCCGGCCCATATGCTGGTCAAGCTCGATGCCGAGATCGACTTCGCCGAGGCGGCGGCGCTGCCGGTCGCCTACGGCACCGCGCACCGCATGATGCTCACGCGCGGCGGCATCAAGGCGGGGGAGACGGTGCTCATCCTCGGGGCCTCGGGCGGCGTCGGCACCTGTTGCGTGCAGCTGGCGAAGCAGGCCGGCGCCACCGTGGTGGCCTGCGCCTCGAGCGAGCCGAAGCTCGCGCAGCTGAAGGCGCTCGGCGCCGATATCGGCATCAACTACGCCAATTCCGATTGGGTCGCCGAGTGCCGCCGCCTGTTCGGCCGCCCGCGCGTGTTTGCCGGCCAGGAAAGCGGCGGCATGGACGTCGTGGTCAATTTCAACGGCGGCGACAGCTGGACCAGGTCGCTCAAGGTGCTGCGCCGCGGCGGGCGCCTGCTGACCTGCGGGGCGACCGCTGGCTATGATCCGCCCGAGGACATCCGCTACATCTGGACCTTCGAGCTCAACATCCTGGGTTCGAACGGCTGGAAGCGCGAGGATATCACGGCGCTGCTCGACCTGGTTCGCTCGCGAAAGCTCAAGCCCGTGCTGCACCCGCGCCGCTTCGCGCTGGCGGAGACGCGCGCGGCCATGGGGCTGCTGGAAGAACGCGCCATGGTGGGCAAGGTCATCGTCACCCCATGAGCGAGGCGATCTCCGGCATCGATCATCTGCTCATCGCGGTGCGCGATCTGGATCGCGCCGCCGCCAGCTATCGGCGGCTCGGTTTCACGCTCTCGCCGCGCGCCGTGCACAGCGCCCATATGGGCACCGCCAACCATACCATCATGCTCGAGCGCGATTACTTCGAGCTGCTCACCGTGTTGGCGCCGACGCCGGCGAACGCCAAGTGGCGGCAGGCGCTGGCCGAAGGGGACGGGCTCGCCGGCTTTGCGGCGGCGACGCCGAGCGCCGCGGCGGCCGGCGCCGCATGGCGCGCGGCAGGATTGGCCGCGAGCCACAGTCTCGCCTTCTCGCGCGCGGTCGAGCGCGCCGACGGGAAATGGATGGAAGCGCGCTTCGAGGTGGTGACGCTTCCGGAGCAGACCGTGCCGGCGATGGCGCTGTTTGCCTGCGCCCAGCTCACCCGCGATGCTGTGTGGCTGCCCGAACTCATGACCCACCCCAACACGGCGCGCGCCATCCGCAAGCTCACCATCGCGGTGCCCGATCCGCTCCTGGCGGCGGAATCCTGGTCACGCGCGCTGCCAGGTTCGACACAGGAGCTGACCGAGGAGGGCAGGCAAGTCGGGATCGGGGCGCACCTCGTCGAATATCTCGATCCGGCGGCGGCTGCGCGACGCTACGGCCTTGCGCAGCCCATCGAGCGCGGAAGAGCGCTCGCGATCGAGTTCGAGGTGGTGGATGTGGACGCGTGCCGGGAGGCGCTGCTGCGGGGCGGCGTGACGCCGCAACACCAGGGCGAGGCAACCATCGTAGGCGGCGAGGATACGCACGGCGTGTTCATCAGCTTCCTGCCCAACCGAATGCCGAGCAGCAGCAAGGCGTCGGCCTAGCGGTGCGCAAATACGTGATGGTGCGGCGTGGCCTGATCGCCTGCGATGCGCGGCGCAAGCCGGCCGCGAATCTCAGCCCTACGGCCAAGACCGAGGTTGATTATCTGCTGGCGCGGCTCGCGAGGTGGACAAGCGCGCCGAGCTCAAGCCCAGGCTGGCGCAAGCAATCCAGAGCTCACATCTCGCCGTACAGCCAAGCCATCCCGTCATAGGATTGCTCGGGGCTGCGGCCGGCGAGCATCTGGTCGCGCAGCTCTGCGGTCGGACCGCGCGCGTGATAGAAATCGCCGTAGACGCGGGCCATGATCTGCACCCGCGCGGTGCGCAGGTAACGCTGCTGGACATAGGCCCTGAAGGCGGCCGGCAGGTCGTGCGGCTGCTGCGCCACCTTCTCGGCCAGCCACACCGCATCCTCGGTCGCCATGCAGGCGCCTTGCGCGAGATATTGCAGCATCGGGTGGGCGGCATCGCCCAGTAGCGTGACCCGGCCTTTGCTCCAGTCCTTGATCGGCTCGCGGTCGCACAACACCCACATCCGCCAGGTCTCGATGCGCTCGAGCATGCGCAGGACCTCCGGCCGCTGGCCCTTGAAGCGCGCCCAGAGCTCCTCGGGGTCCGCCTCGGCGTTCCAGCCTTCGACATAACGGTCGGAATGGAAGACGGCGACCAGGTTGTAGAGCTCGCCCCGGCGCAGCGGATAATGCACCAGATGGGTGCGCGGCCCCGCCCACAGGATGACATCCGGCTGCCAGAGATCCGCCGGCACCTCCTCGCGCTTGAGCACGGCCCGGTAGGCGATATGGCCCGACACCCGCGGCTTGCCGTCGCCGACGATCGCTTCGCGGGTCTTCGACCACATGCCGTCGCAGCCGATCAACGCGCGTCCGCGCACCTGCTCGCCGCTTTGCAGCGTGACGGTGACGCCGTCATCGTCCTGCGTGAAGCCCTCGACCTGCCGCTGGTTTTCCAGTGTGACCAGATTGTTGCCCTGGCAGGCCTTGAGGAACACGGCATGAATATCGGACCGATGGGTGACCGCATAAGGCTGCTGGAAGCGGTCGATGAAGCCCTGATCGAGCGGCACGCGGGCCACCTGCCGGCCGCTCAGCGCGCAGCGCATCTCCAGCGCGCCCGGCCGCCAGACATCCGCCAGCAAAGCCTGCTTGAGGCCGAGCTTGTCGATCGCCTTGAAAATGTTGGGACCCAGCTGGATGCCGGCGCCCAGCTCCTTGAATTCCGGCGCCTGCTCGAGCACCCGCACCGGGAATCCCTTGGCTGCGAGCGCATAGGCGGCTGCCAGCCCGCCGATGCCGCCGCCCGCAATCAGGATCGGCTCAAGCCCTTGTCCGTTCGTCTCGGCCATCATTGCCCCCACCGCGCCGGGCCGGCGGAAGCAGCTGTTGGCGCGGAAAACCTTGGCGTGGAAAATCCCGGCGCGAAAATCGCCGTTCTCCGCCGCGAGATCGGAACCGCATTTCGCGTGCCCGACCCTGCGGCGGAGGTGTCACCTCGTCGAGATCATCTCACCCGTGTCACTTGGTGAGCTGACCGCGAATTTCGCCGCCCTTGTGGGCTTCGGTGTGAATGTTGACGTACCACTTTCCGGCCATCAGGTCGGCAGCCTGGGCGTCGGTCAGGTCGGCCGAGCCCTGGAACGGGCTGTTGCTCGCCGTGATCGGCACCGCAACGCCGGCATTCTTGCCGGGTTCGGCCGGACCATGGAAGTGGCCGGCGGTCGCGGCGCCGCTGAGCCCGGTATAGGTGCCCTGCCAAGTCGCCTTCTTGCTTGCGGTATCGAAGTTGACCGTGACGTTGCCGGTCGCCGCGCTGTCATTGGGCGGCACTTCGCTCGCCGCCGCCAGGTTCGCCTTCAAGGTAACGGTTTCGGCGAGCACTGGCGAAGCGGCCAAGCAGGCGGTCAGGGCCAGCCCGGCGATGCCTGCGCGCAACATGGTCATTTGTGTCATATTTTCCTCCCTGGGGGTTGATATCGGCTGCATTATAGCGCGTTCGAGTAGCACTTCACCCCCCTTGAACGCGGGGTCCGTAACACGGTTCCGTCCGCGGAAAATCCATCGTCCTGTTCTGAAATTCGGTCCTAGAAATCCGGTCTCTCAGAGATCCTGGTCTCTTAGAAATCCATGTCCAGCTCGAACTCGGGCAGCAGCTCATATTCCTGTTGCAGCCGCGCCACCGCCGACAGGCACAGGCCTTGGCACGGCGGCGGTACCGCGCCGCCCAGCGCGTTGATATGGGCGATGGTCCAATTCGTTCCGGCCCGATCGGCGCTCTCGCGCACCGTAACCGCTGTGATGCCGGCGCAGACGGCGTGTCGACGCATCTCGAGCAGGATCAGCCGTTCGAGCTCGGGTGCGGTCTTCAGCCGTTTTGCCATGTTGTCCTTCGGCGCGATCGCCATTCCAATCGAACGGATGTTGCCTTAGAGCTTACTGCGCTCTGCTGTCCATCCCGGAAAGGTGCTGATGCCCCATTTTACCGTCCTCGTCACCCTTCTGGCGGTGATCCTTTACTTCTGGATGGCGCTCCGGGTCGCTCAGGCGCGAGGCAAATTCGGGGTCAAGCCACCAGCGACCACCGGCCATCCGGAGTTCGAGCGCGCGTTCCGGATCCAGGCGAACACGCTGGAATGGATGCCCATCTTCCTGCCGGCGTTATGGCTGGCGGCGATCTATGTGAGCGACATCGGCGCAGCCCTGCTCGGCGTTGTTTGGATTGCGGGCCGGGCGCTCTATCTGCGCGGCTACGCGCTAGCGGCCGAGAAACGCGAAACCGGCTTCGTCGTGCAGGCGATCGCGGCGGGTGTGCTTTGGCTCGCGGCACTGATCGGCGTGCTGGCGTCGATGCTCCACGCGTTGGGCGCGTGACAATTGCAGACACGCTGCGGACTTATTTTCGTCAATGTTGGTGCAGCCTCCGTTCAAGAACGGATCGACAACATGTGGCAGTGTCGCGGCTGGCGCGGGGCGGTGGATTTTGTCTTGAACCCGAGCGGTCCATCCGGTAGCACCTTTCCCGGGGGCGCACTTACGGGATCAAATCATGTCGAGAATTGCCATCGCTTCGCTGATTGCCGCCGCGTTCGTGGTCGCGACCGCGTTCGCGAATCCATCCGGCGCCGCCACACGACACAAGCACGTGGAGCACCATCAGGTCGTCGAGGTCCGTGATCACGCGGTGCCGGGGCGATACTATGGGGCGCCAGCCAATTACTACGGCGCGCCACCCAACTACTATCCGGCGCCGCCGTTTCCGTTCTTTCTGCTGCCCGGTCCTTGGTGGCTCCCGGCCCACCCGTAACCCGGGCCCCACTCGTTGGACTCGAACCTGAAATCGGCCGCGTGCTCGGCCGGTTTCCCGTACAGGGAAGAAGCAAATGGATTTCAGCTCGTTCATGAATTATGTGACCAGCCTTGCTTTGCTCTATGCCTGGACGTTGTTTGCGGCCGGGGCGTTTGCGCTGGGTGAGCGGTTTTTTCGCGGCCTATTCGCGCAGAGGCAGCAGGCCCCGGCCGGACCGCAGGACGCGGCCAAGGGCTGACTACTTCTACGTTGGGCGGCTTCTTCGGCGTTGTGCTCCGCCACTGGCCGCCATTTGACGGCGGCCGGAAATGCTCAAAATCGCGGCCCGAGTATGTGAAGGCGCGTACAATTGACGTGCGGCTGTGGCGCAAAAGCCACAAGGGATGACGAACCGGCTGCGTTTTTGTGAAAAGCAAGTGACGAATCACTCTGCCCCGGTCTAACCCAAAGGCTGTAGACATGGATCCGCTCGCGTAGCGGTAAAGTAATGAGCGGCTCCTCTCAACGGAGGACCCGTCATGAAGGTACGCATCGCGTTACTCATGTTCGCGCTCTGTGCGCCCGTTGAGGCGCGCGACAACGGGCAATGGGGCAATTCGCCCACGCAGATCCGCCAGTGGTTCCAGTCCCTGATGCAGCCAGACAATCCGGCGATGTCATGCTGCGGCGAGGCGGACGCCTTCGAGGCCGACACCTTTGAGGTCGCGGGCGACCACTATGTCGCCATCATTACCGACGGCAAAGGCGTGATGCCGAACGGAACCCGCGTTGCCGTGCCCAATTCGAAGATGAAATGGGACCAGGGCAACCCGACTGGCCACGGCATCATTTTCATCGGCGCCAGCGGCGCCCTGTACTGCTATGTGGCGCCCGGGGGGGCCTGAGTGCACCGCCACGCAACAAAGCCCCGGGGTCTCCGGCGATAGCGCATCGCCGTAGACCCCGGTTGCCGATCTTATGCCCAAGTGGCGAGTGGCTCAGTCACAAACCCAGACTTGCCGCAAGCGCCAACCATACCGGGTATGCACCTGCCGCAACTGGTAGCAACCCGGATCATAATCGTCGTAGTACGAGTTGTAGCCGTAGTCATAGCCCGGATAGAAGCCGAAGGCGAAATTCGGGCCGCGGAACCGGCCGTCATGATCGTGACGACCATGATCGTGATCCATCCCGCCCATGTGCATCTCGCCGCGGCTCACCGGGCCGCTCATGTTGTTGCCGCCGCTGAACGTGCCGGCGTTGCTGTGCGCGCTGAAGTTGCCGCTCATGCCGCCGCCGGGCGCTGCGTGAGACATAACGGCCCCTCCGCCGCCGCCACCCCCGCCAGCGCCGCGCGAGAAGCCACCGCCACCGCCCCCACCGCCGCCGCCAACCTTAGCCGCCATTGCGGGTGAGAAGCCGATGAGGAGGGCTGCACCTGCCAATAACAAAACGCGTTTCATTGCCGTTCTCCTTGATCTGATGACCGTGTGGGCGGAGAACGCCTGAAGCGCGAAAATGTTCACGCCCGTGCCGCGCGATCGCGCATCATCACGTCACAGTGGCGCGATCCCGCCGTCATTTCGGCGATGCGGTAAAATATCGCGGGTCGGGTGGCCGTTGGTCCTTTCGGGTCGGCATCAAATAGCCGTCCGCGCTCATCAGATAGCCCTCGTTGCCGATGAACACATGTTCATTGCTCTCGGAGCAATTGTACTCGGTCCACACCGGATTGCGGGTGCGTTTGTAGGCGCGCGTCACCGTCCACGGCTGGGTGAAGGCATGGTCGACCAGGGTGATCTCGTCGTGCAGGATCTCGGCATTGGTCTTGTCCAGGAAGATGCGCTCCTTGATGACGGTCTGATTGTCCTCATGGAGCGGAATGCCGCTGCCGTCGACGATGCGCGGGCCTTTGAAGTTGCGGGTCTCGATCGCGAGCGTGTCAAATCTGCCGGAGCCGTCGGCTCCCTCCCAGTGGCCGACCGAATAGCCGAGGAAGGTCGGCTCGGCCTTGGCCGGCCAGTCGCGGCCGTCCGTATAGATCCGGCGCAGGGGATTCATGAACTCGAACATCAAATAGGTGATGCTCGGCTTGATGACGATCTCCATCGCCTCGTAGACGATCATGGCGCGCGGCATGCCAGGCGGAATGCAGGTCATCGACGGAGTATTGCCACGGCCTCCGCTTTGACGATCCGCCTGGGCCGCCGACAGGACAGCCTCATATTCCGGCGTGAGGGGCGCCTGTTGGCCGCGGCCGGCGGGTTTGGTCGGGTCCCACTGGCCCACATTGAGGCCGGTCCATTGACCCGACCAGTCGGGATATTTCCAGTCAGCGTGCGCCGCTGGGCCCAGCAGCGCCACGCCGAGCGCAGCCGATAACGCCATCGTTTGGATCGAGCCTTGACCAATCATCGCGTCACCTCCGGGAGGACGCGCGGGCCGATGTTTCGCAGCGGCTCCCCGGTCCCCATTCCACGGTCAATTGTAGCAGAATTCGCCATGAACTGGCGACCGTGACCGGCGTATTGCCAGCCGGGCTGCCGGAACACGGTAACGGTGATCTGTCTTATACAGACGGCTGCCCGTGATCGGTCCAGACTCAGAGATGCGGGCTGTTTGTGCCTGTCGGCAAACGCATTGATTGAGAGGACTGCAAAACATGTTCATTCCATTCCTGCCGATCGCGCTTGTGGGGCACGTGCTGGTGGCGGCGACCGCCGGGCTTCCCAGGATCGATATTCAGAAGAGCTGTCGCGAATCCTCGGACGCGCTCTACGGCACCACAACCAAAAGCGTCTTCGATTCATGCGTGGAGGACGAGAAGGACGCCAGCGCCAAGCTCACCAAGGACTGGGCGACATTTCCGTCCGCCGACAAGGCCCGATGCGTGCATGCGGCGATCTACCTGCCGAGCTATGTGGAGTGGCTCACATGCATCGAGGGGGAGAGCGCCTTGCGACGGATCCACAAGGATGCCGGCACGGCGCCCTCGCGCTGAGGCCCGCGATCCGTCAGCGGCTGCTGGCCACGTGGCTGGGCTTGCGTGCGGGCCGCTGCTTCGGGGCCGTTACAGCCAAGCCGGCCGTGCCGCCTTCAGTGGGCGAACGGTGCAGCCCTTTGTTCCAGCCGTTGCAATCCGGATTGATGTCGCACCAGGTCTGGACCGGGCCTCCATAGGAATGCTCCTGGCCGTTGTGATCGCTGGCCCGGGCCGGGCCCTGAGCGCCGAAAAGGCCGAGGATCACGGCTGCGGACAGAAGGGATTTCGTCGTGCTGGACATGCTCGTCTCCTCTTCGTTTCCCATCGAATGGTCATGGGCTCGCTGGATCGAATCGATCCGCACAGGCTATCTAAGCAGAACCCGTGCTGTACTCCAGGCCGGCTCGTGGGAAGGATCGGGCTCGCACCCGCGCCTGTGCGAGGGGAACACAGATGAGCATTTCATCCGGTTGCCGCATTGCGGTTGCGCTGGCGCTCTTCCTCGCTCCCTGGCCAGGCGCAGCCGCTGCCGCCGAGCTCGTGCGCGAGGACATGCGAATTGCAATGCCGGCGGCGGGCCCGCGCGGTCTGCAGGCGCTGCTGGTGCGCGTTGACGAGCCGGGGCGCCATCCGCTCGTCCTCATCAATCACGGCTCGCCGCGCGCCGACTCCGAGCGCCCCACGATGACGCCGCTCGAGCTGCTGCCGCAGGCGATCGAGTTTGCGCGGCGTGGCTTCGCGGCGGCGATCGTGATGCGGCGCGGCTACGGGGATTCGGGCGGCGGCTTTGCGGAGGACAGGGGGTCGTGCCAGGACCCCAATTACCCACGTGCCGCCGTCGCGGCCGCCGCCGACCTCAATGCCGCCATCGGATTTCTCGCCAGGCGTCCCGACATCGACGCGTCCCGCATCCTCAGCGTCGGCGTTTCGGCCGGCGGCTTCGCCACCGTCGCGTTGACGGCCGAGCCGCCGCCGGGCCTGGTGGCGGGCGTGAGCTTCGCCGGCGGCCGGGGCTCGGACAAGCCCGACTCGGTCTGCAGCGAGGACAAACTGGTCGGCGCGTTCGGTGCACTCGGCACGCGATCGCGCCGATGTTGTGGGTCTATGCGGAGAATGATCATTTTTTCGGACCGGCGCTGGCGCAGAGATTTCGCGACGCTTTCGTGGGCGCCGGCGGGAAAGTGACCTTCGTGAAGGCGCCCGCGTTCGGAGCCGATGGCCATCACCTGTTCTCCTCAGCCGGCATCCCGGTATGGGCTCCGCTGGTCGACGATTTCCTCAAGGCTCAGAATCTGGTCTTACGCCCGAGCCTGCCGCCGCCACCCCCGCTGCCGAATATCCCGGTGCCGCCGCAGCTCTCGGCCAATGGGAGGAAGGCATTTGAGGAATTCCTGGCCGGCCCTCCGCACAAGGCCTTCGCGATGTCGCCGACCGGCGCCTATGGCCGGCGCTTCGGTGTCAGCACGATCGAAGCCGCCAAGAGCGGTGCGCTCGCCAATTGTCCGGCAACCGCTGGCGTCTGCCGGGTCATCGTTGTCGACGACACCGCCCTCCCGTGAGGGCAGGGCAGGTCAGCTGTGGGTGGTCGCGCCGTTGCGAGGGGGCGTGACCTGCTCGCGGACGCGCAATTTGCGCACGGTCAGCTCGCCGACCTCCAGCGCGTCGAAACGCGCCTTCCTGATCGTCAGGCGACCGACCGCGAGCCGGCCGATCGCCAGCGCACCGATCGCGACTGCCGCGAACGCCGCCGCGCCCAGCGCAGCCGCCAGCAGGCTGACCGCAGGAGCAGCTGCGGGCTGGCGGGATACTTCGCGCGGCATCGTCGATCTCCATCAAGCAGGCAAGGCGGCAGCGCTGGGCGTCACCTCAAAAAAATTGCCCGCGTCGGCTCAACGATCTTCCGCCCACTCAGCCGATCGAGCGAGCTCCGCCACCCCAACGGTTTCCAGCAGGGATTGAAGACGGCTCGCGACGATTTCGTGACCAGTCGGGGTCCAATGCGTTCCATCGAATGACGGTGCGCCGTCGAATGATGTAAACGAAATGCCTTGAGCCTGCAAAAACGACTCCAGCTGCGCATCGTGATATTGCAGCCCGACCATGAACTTTCCGGAGCGTGCTTCAACCAAATCCCGCATCATACGGATAACCCGTTCGGTGGGGTCGGTGACGGAAACAACTGGATAACGAAGCTGAACGAACGCCGATACCCCCAGCCGCGCCAGCCATGAAGCGCGGACGAGCGCGCTGCTGTTGAAGTAAGCGAAGCGCGACCACGGCACAGGCTGCCCGGAAAAGCGCCATTGGCCATCCGGCGCCTGCTCAAGGTAAGGCTTGAGATACCCGCCGTAGCGCACATTCGAGGTGTTATCCTCACGGTCGTTCTGTACGCATACCATCAAGATCACGACATCGGGTTGGGTTGCGTCCCAAACGCGGTTGAGCAGCAGGTATTCCTGATCAGTTCCGTAGCCGGGAACGCCCGCATTAATGATCTTGAGGTCCGGACGATTCATGCGTAGCCGCTCGGTAAAGCGGTCGCCGGCCTCCACGTCGTATCCCCAGACCAGAGAGTCGCCAACGAACAAGACCGTGGGCCGTCGTGGCCCCGCAGGCTCGATGTCACGCAGCCCGAGACTATTGTGCTGAACCGTGATGGTCCGCGAGCCGTGAAATTCGGCAACCGAATTTGGAACGGGCGACCATCCCAGCTCGGGATCATGCCGAAAAACAATCGGGTAGCCCGCCCCGTAACCATCCCGAAGATCGCGAAAATCAACGACCCGCAGCATGATTTCTATGGCGCCGAGGGTGACGAGAATTATTGCCAGATGGCGGGCAATATCCCGCAAAAATCGACGAGGTCGGGCCGTCTTCCGCCCCTCTGCTGTCGGGCCCTGGAACATTCCCACTGATCCCCCCAGACCAGGTAATCCCACACCTTATCGAGAATAGCTGCGCAAACGGCGCCTTTCAACGCTGGAAGACCTGCCACGGATGCCTGTTGTGAAGAATCTGGTCTTTTGCCCGCACCTGTTGCCGCCCCCGCTGCCGGAGCCGAGACCAAAGCGGCCGCTGGCCCGGCCGGGCAAGCAACGTCAAGATTTCGGCGTGAATTCAGTGTCTTGCGGGACTTAATGGGTTGGTGAGCCCGGCGGGATTCGAACCCACGACCCCATGATTAAAAGTCACGTGCTCTACCGACTGAGCTACGGGCTCACTTGTGTCATTTCAATAGGTTACGTAAAAACTCAGACCTTTTCCGTCGATCGGTCCCTTCAAAAAATCGCTGAGCCCTCGGCGAGTGGGCTCCAATAGCATGATGGGAGATGATGGCAAGGGCGGATTGACGTGCGGTGCAGGCCGCTTCCGGTTCCACCTCGGCCGGAGGCAGCAATGGCCCATGGTCCAAGCGCGAGTCCAGATCTAGCGCGGGGACATCGCGGTGGATGCTGGGTGCAAGCGTGCGATCGGGGCGGCCGTTCCATCGCGGCACAATGCCATTGCCCGACGCTGATGTGTCCCGAACCGTGATTTGCCGAATATTTTGTGCTGATGCACCGGGTACGTCTTTTGACACTCGACTCTTTCGCTGTTCGCCCGCATGTCATTGGGCCTGTTGGGGGAAATGGCAGTGCTTCAGAATCTTGCTGATCATATCAGGGCGTGCGTCGAAAATGCCGCCAAAGCGGAACAGCGGGCGGCAGAAACGACCGACCCCAATCTAAAGACTGACTATATCGCACTGGCCGCTCAGTGGGCCCACTTGGCCCGCAGCTATGAGTTCGCGGAAAGCCTGGAGCGCTTCCTGCTCGATTCACAGAAAGCCAAGGACGCGTTGCGGCCTCGACCGCCGGAAAAGTAGGCCGCCATGGTCGCGGAGATTGCGCACGATTGCCTGCGCCGTTTCACCATGAATAGTTTCAGCCGATTTTGCGACCAGCTCTTAACATGATCGCAGGCCTTCCTTAATGCCATTGGGCTTTCGTGGAAACCATCGGTGATCAGCCGAGTTGCCTTTCATGAGGTCAGCTCAGCCTCCAATTCAGCGAGTGGTCAAATGCATTCTGAAAAAGCACTGATGGAAAAATCGGCCAACAAGCTGATCCAAAAAGCAGCGGACTGCTTCGATCTCGCCGAAACTCAGCAACACGTCGCGGACAAGCAACACGAAATTGCCAGCCGGCAACACTGCAGCGCCGACGAATTGGAGAAGAGCGCCCAAAAGCTGGAGGCGCTGGGGCATGCGCTCGAGGCCGACGCGGCTGAGATCCAAGGCAATACGGAGGTGGTGGCCCGCGGGATCGCCGCCGTCAGGTCTCCCCCGATCGCGCCCGCTGCGGTACCGCGCCCTCGAGTCGTCGGATGAGCTTGGCGGCTGCCATTAGGCACTGAGGCTGCATGCACTGAGGCTTCATGCAGGCTGCGGCCGGTCAACAAAATTTCACTCTCGCCGCACGCGGTGGCGAACGTCACGATCTCGGCCCGGAAACCGATCCCCGGACCTCTCCGTCCGCGCTAATTGCGTCGCGAGCTGGAGCCGCAAATTCCGATCGCCGAGACGAAATCCCAGCATGCGGCGGTGGGCTGCGCCCCCGCCAGGCCCGGCATCGCGCTCAACAGCGGTTGCACCGTGTGCAGGGGAGGCAGATTGACCGTAAATCCGCGCGCCCCGAGCTCGCGGTAGCGCTCCGAGTCCTCGATCGTGGGCAGGCGGAGCACCTGAATCCGGTAGAACTCCTCGCGCTCGGCCTCGCCGAGCCCGTCGAAACCGTGCACGAGCCGTCCGTCGGTCGACAGCACGTAGCGGTGCGGGATCACGTTGTCGAGCTCGCCGCGGTCGCCGAGCACGCAGACCAGAAAGTAATGCTCGCCGGCCTCGGCACCGGCGAGCAGGCTGAGGCCGCCTTCACTCAATCCGCGAAAGCGGACCCAATCCCGCCATGGCAGCTCCGTCCATAGGGTCCTGCATTCGTCCCAATGCAAGATGACCGTGTTGTCGGGAGTGCCCTTCATGTCGTGTCCTGGCATCAAGCTCATGGCGGTCATTCTTGCGAACGGCAATTGCTGGAAGTGGCGCTTCGTGACGACGGGGCTTTCGCGACGAACGGACTTGGCCAAACGGCCACGATCCATCGCACTCACCCGACCTTGAGGTTCTCCGCCGAGTCCTTGCCGCGGTTGCTGGTGACCTCATATTGAACCGTCTGGCCCTCGTTGAGGGTGCTGAGCCCGGCACGCTCGACCGCGGAAATATGGACGAACACGTCTTTGCCGCCGTCCTGCGGCTGAATGAAACCATAGCCTTTGGTCGGGTTGAACCACTTCACTGTCCCGGTCGCCATCGTCGACTCCTCGCATTGTGCTTATGGGAACTTTACCTATCGAACGGATCCTGGGGTGATGATCTGAAGATGAGCGCGGCGCCGCGCCGGCGCCCCGCGTTCAGAAATCGCTGCTGCTCAATTCATAGGAACCTTTGCGGCCACGCGCATAGACTTTGGCGGCGGCCGCGTAGATCAAGTCGCGGTTCGCATCGAAGGCACCGAGCAAGCTGTCTTCGTCGAAGCGCGCGTTGGGCTGGATTTGCTTCAGTGCATCCTCGGTCACGAAAAACGAAGCCTCCATCGCGCTGTCGTGTCCCCAAAACCGCACGGCTCGCCGCGTCGCATCGTACGAGCGGCTTCGGTTTGGGAAAGTCAGCGTCATGAGCAGTTTGCCGTTGTCGGTGTTACGGTCGTGCGCGCCTTATGAGGGTTGCCGATATCGGCGCAAAGCATCACGCGGCTGCCAGTACGCCAAATTCATGTCCGCCGATCGCCCGGCGCCCTCAGCGACGACGCCCTATGGATTCTTCTTTCCAGCATAGCCCGGCTTGCCGGGCGCGCGAGCCGACGCGAACGGGGAGACCGGTGCCTCGTCCTTCTTCTTGCTCTTGTCCGCCTTTGGTTTCTTCTTCTCGCGGTTGCTTCGCATTTGACCTTTCGCCACGTCATTCTCCTATGGCTTCGATGCGATGATTTTCAACGACAACTCGACGCACAACAACTCGTTCGGCCGCGTCCACCTGGATCGATGCTCTACGTCGGCGGTCTCCACGCCGGCAACCTCGGCTGCGAGCCCCGCGGACGAGCAGCCAAGATCCGCATCTTTACCGGGCGGGAGGCGTGGCGCGGCGCGCCAGCGGGTAGTCGGTATTTTCGTACAATCGACGGATTCCGTCGGAATCGAATCTCTGCTCTTCCACCTCCAGGTGGGCGCCGATCAGCAGATCCGGCGGCAACTCCTCGATGGCAAATCGGATGGCTTCCGCCGCCTTGGCGAACCGCCGGTAGCCCATCGGGCGGTTGCCCTTGCGGCTGCGGGTAGGAAACAGCTCTGCCGGGGCGGTGTAGTCGAAAGCATTCATGTCTTGATCCTCGGATACGGTCCTACAGAACGTCGGCGCCGCGCCCCTTGCCCGCCGCCAAAACAGCGGCGCCGGCGCCCATATTCGTCCCGTCGACTCTTTGCTCGCCCGCCATTGCGGCAAGCATACACGTAAAATCCCTTCAAACCTACACAAATTTGCCCGGCAATCAGGGCCCGATGTCGTCGTTAATATTCAGTGATACCGGTATGTTGGAGGCGCAACGGGCGCTGCGCGCAGCCCCGGCTCGACCCCGGTCTCGGCAGCGGGTCTCTGCCGCGGCCGCCGCAAGTCCGGGCCCGCCCCGTGGATGCCGGAACTGCGACCGCAGCGCGATTCGAAGGGATTTCGCCGGCGATTCCTGGAAATTTTATGGGCACCGCGTCATCCAGCGGGTGTCGCGGCCGGTCATCGACGACATCACCCCGTCCTCCACCAGCGCGGTCCCGTCCGGGAACAGCGAAGACCAGATGCGGATCTTGTCATTTTCCTTCAACAGAACGATGTCGAGCGTGACGCGGTCGTTGCTCATGAGCACCTGGCGCAGCGACAGCTTGTCGGACCCGAGCCGCTTGGCGTCGAGGATGTCGTAGATGCTGTCCTCGTAATCGGGTCCCGATTGATATTTCAGCTGCAGGGCGCCGGAGGACGTCACCGAATAGGTGGCGTGATTATTAGTCGGGCTCGGGCTCTGGCTGCACTCGCCGGCCCATGTCCCTAGCAGCCCGAAGTCCTGCATCGCGGCGGTTGCGGACTGGGAATGCGCGAGAGCCGGAGCCAGCAGCACGAGTGTCGCGCATAAGAATGTGGTCCGCATGCTTGTTTTCCTCCGAGCTGTTCGGGGCACCATAACCGAGCCCTGCCGCGACGACCAGGGCGCGCGGCGCCGTCATCGGTCATTTGGGGCCGAGGTCGAAGGTCGCCAGCTGCGCATCGACCTCGCCGCGCAATCTGGCGAACAGCCCGCGCATGTCCTTGTTGATTCCGTCGAGCTTCGAGAACTGCTCGAGCAGGCCGGCGACGCGCTCGCCGAACGCCTGCTTGCTCTCGGCAAACTTCGTCGCCCGCTCCGCCAGGGTCGCGTCGCCGTCGTGGTCGAGGCGTTCGATGGTCGCGGTGAGCTGGTCGCGAATATCGTGCAGCCCATTGACCAGGCTGTTGACGCCGCTCTGCTTGTCCTCGAGCGGGGCGAGGCGTTTCTTCAACGCATCGAGCTCTCCCTGCAACCGCACGAAGGCGGCCATCATTCCCTCGATCTCGTCGCAGCGGGATTTCATTCGTTCGGTGGACTGCATGAGCGCCGCCAGACGGTCGTTGAGGTCGTCCGCCCTGAGGCCGGTGAGGCTCTTTTCAAGGACCTCCTGGGAGTTCTGCAGCTCGATGAAGAGTGGTTCGATCAACCGTCGCTTCTCGATCGTCTCGCCGAGCTTCTCCCGCAGCACCTGCTGCTGCTGACGGGCCATATCGACGCGCGCCAACAGGCCTTCCTTCTCATTGCGGCTCTGCTGCAAATGCGTGGTGCGCTCGGCCTCGAGCAGGCGCCGCTGGAGCGCGCTCATGGCGTCCTCGGGATCGCTGCGCTCGAGATAATCGGTGGCGCGGTCCATATCCTTCTGGGCGTCGTCGATCTCGTCCTGGGCCTTGCGGACGCCGCGGAAGCGGGTCTCCCACACCTCGTTGGCCTTGCGCTGCTGGTCCAGCCGGCCGCTCTCCCACAGCGCAGCGGCGAGCAATCCGAACGGCGACACGATGATCACGGCCCAGGCGAGCTTCTGCAGGAGCGGCCGCGATTGAATGAGCTCGACCAGCGCGGCCGGCGGGTATTCCGAGGAATACACCTCGTATCCGACGGCCAGCGCAAGCAGGGCGCTGCAAACCAGAACCAGTATGCGCATCTGTCGCCAATCTCCTGCTTTCGCGACCGGATTTCACGTTGCTGCCGGCTAGTTGCTTCGGTGTCCTAGCAAAAAGTACCTAGACGCGCATCAACTTAGAGCGTGCTTCAATTCAGCCCGCGGCGAGGGGCGTGGTGCGCGCGACCGGCCGCAAGGTGCGGGCGGTGCCGGATCGATACCGGCGCCGGATCGATCCTGTCCAAACGGTCCACACGCGCCTATAATTCGATCGGAGCCGGGTACTCAGGTGCGGTAACTTTGAGGCCCACACGGCACGCTGCCGGTCGGCGGGTACGCCGCAACCGCGTATAGGTCATAATTCCACCTGCGTTCACAGACCGGAGCCATCCTGATGCCGATCGTCAATCGTATCGCCGACCTGCATGGCGATATCACCGCCTGGCGGCACGACCTGCACGCCCATCCCGAGTTGCTTTATGACGTCCATCGCACCGCGGCCGCGGTGGCGGACAAGCTCAAGAGCTTCGGCTGCGACGAGGTGGTGACCGGCATCGGGCGCACCGGGGTCGTGGGGGTCATTCACGGCAGCAAAGGCCTGGAAACGGCCCGCAAGGTGGTGGGGCTGCGCGCCGACATGGATGCGCTGCCGATCCAGGAAGCGACCGACGTACCCTACAAGTCGACCGTGCCGGGCAAGATGCACGCCTGCGGCCACGACGGGCACACCGCGATGCTGCTGGGCGCGGCGCGCTATCTCGCCGAGACGCGCAATTTCGCCGGGACCGCGGTGGTCATTTTCCAGCCGGCCGAGGAGGGCGGCGCCGGCGGCAAGGCCATGGTGCAAGACGGCCTGATGGAGCGTTTCCGGATCGAGGAAGTCTATGGAATGCACAATTACCCGGGGCTGCCGGTCGGCCAATTCGCGATCCGTCCGGGCGCACTGATGGCGTCCGCCGACCGCCTGACGATCGAGATCGAAGGCCATGGCGGGCACGCGGCGCGGCCTCATCTCACCATCGATTCCGTCCTGGTCGGCGCCCAGATGATCAACCAGATTCAGTCAATCGTGGCACGTAACGTTGATCCGCTGCAATCTGCGGTCATTTCGATCTGCATGTTCCAGGCCGGCTCGACCGACAATGTGATCCCGCAGACCGCGTTCCTGCGCGGCACCGCGCGCAGCCTCAACCCGCAGATACGTGATGTGCTGGAACAGCGCCTGCGCGAGGTGGTGGAAGGGACCGCGCGGCTTTACGGCGCCAAGGTCACGTTCACCTACAAGCGCGACTATCCGGTGACCCGGAACCACGAGCGGCAGACCGTATTCGCATCCTCGGTCGCCGCCGACGTGGTGGGGCGCGAACGGGTCAACGATAATACGCCGCCGGTGATGGGGGCGGAGGATTTCTCGTTCATGCTGGAAGCGCGGCCCGGTGCGTTCATCTTCGTCGGCAACGGGGACAGTGCGGGCTTGCACCATCCGGCCTACGACTTCAACGACGAGGTGATTCCGGTCGGGACCTCGTATTGGGTCAAGCTGGTGGAAACGGCCCTGCAGGCCTGATTCAGAGCGGGCGCAGGCGCGTAAGCCGCGCCCGCTATTGCGCGGCCTCGACGCGGTTGTCGGCAGGCAGCACCGGCAATGCCGGCAGGACCGGAACCTGCGCCGGCGCGTCGGCGACCGGGGCAGGGCCCTGCAGGTTCTCGGCGACCTTGGCCTCGACGCTGCGCCAATAGGCGAATTCGTTGAAGCGCGAGCCTTCGATCAGGGCGAGTGCGGTGGCGGCGAGGAACGGAAGGCTCTGGATGATTAGCACCGCCGCGAACAGGTTGATCTCGCGGATTTGCGTGGGGTTGTTGATCACCACCAGCGCGGCCCCGATCAGCAGCAGGGCCGCCATGACGCCTTCCCAGAAGGCCGGGAAGTCGGGGCCCTTGCGGGTGGTGCCGCCCTTGGCGGTGCGCAGGAACGGAGCGCTCTCGCTCCAGATGCCGGCGCCGACCGCGCGTGCCACCGTCAGCTGCACCGACATGGCGGCCAGCACGGCGCCGAACATCTGCTTGACCGGAATGGCGACTCGCAGACGATACAGCGCTGCGAAGTGGACCGTGGTGACCACGAAGGCGGCCATGATCGGGAGCGTGAGTATCTTGTCCGGAATGGCGATGCCCGCATAGGCGACCACCGGAACCCAGAGCAGATTGAGGATCGCGACCGCGACCCCGATGGTCTCGGCCCCCAGCCAATTGAGCCAGCCGAGCGCAAACTCGCGCTTCTGCTCTGGCGTCAGCCGCCGCGAGCGCGGCAACAGCTGGCGCCAGTGCTTCTTCAGGATCTGGAATCCGCCGAAGGCCCAGCGATAGCGCTGCTTCTTATAGGCCTCGAAGGTGTCGGGCAGCAGCCCGTGGCCGTAGCGGCGGTTAGTGTAGTGAACCTGCCAGCCGTGCTCCAGAATGGTCAGGCCGAGATCGGTGTCCTCGCAGATGGTGTCGCTCGACCAGCCGCCGGCGGCATCGATGGCGGCGCGGCGCATCAGGCACATGGTGCCGTGCGCCACGATCGCATTGGCCTCGTTGCGCATGACCATGCCGATGTCGAAGAAACCGGCATATTCGCTGTTCATGGCGCGATGCATGAGCGTGCGCTCGCCGTCGCGATGGTCCTGCGGTGCCTGCACGATGCCGACCTGCGGATCCGCAAAGGCCGGGACCAGGTCCGTGAGCCAGTCGGGCTGCACCACATAGTCGGCGTCGAGGATGCCGATGATCGACGCATCGGAAGCGGTGTGGGCAAGGGCCAGCCGCAACGCGCCGGCTTTGAATCCGGCCAGGTTGTCGGCATTGACGAACTTGAAGCGCTCGCCGAGCGTGCGGCAATGCTCCTCGATCGGCCGCCAGCAGGCGGGATCGGGCGTATTGTTGATGACCACCACGCATTCGAAGTTCGGATATTGCAGGCGGGCGACCGCATCGAGGGTCGCCTTGAGCATGTCCGGCGGCTCGCGGTAGGCCGGAATATGGATGGAGACCTTGGGAGCAAATCCCTCGGGTGACGGCAGGGTCCCCACGATCAGGCGCCGCGGGCTACGCCCGAACGCGACAGCGGCGATCTCCTCGACCCGGGCGAGCGCAATGAACACGAGCGGAATCAGAAGCAGGAGGCCGAGCCCGAAGGCGAATACGGAGCCGGCCACGAAATAGTGGCCGTTCCAGAACGCGAAGACGATCGCAAACCAGGCCCCAACCCCATTGCCGGCGATCGCCAGCGCGGTGGCCTCGCCGGTAGTCGCATGGGTTTTCGCCAGGATCGGCAGCGACAGCAGCAGACCCAGCAGGACGGCGAGGCCGGCGATCCTGCCGTAGTCCGGATCGCTGACCAGCCCGGTCCAGGCGAACTTGGCCTGCCGGGAGGCGTCGAACACGCCCCAATAGGCGCCGACACTGCCTTCGTTGACTTTCCAGGGCTGGTCGAAGGCCTCGAACAGGTTGTAGTCGATCCCATAGGCCTCGGCGCGCGCGGTGAATTCCCGCAGCACGCTCGCCTGCTCCACGCGACCCGGATCGGACCCCTCATAATTGTATCCGGCGCTCGGCCAGCCGAACTCGGCGATCACGATGCGCTTTCCCGGATAGTCTCGGCGCAGCTCGTTATAGTGGGATATGCCCCGCTCGACCGCCTGGCTCGCCGGCGCCCCCTCCCAGAAAGGCAGGATATGGGCGCCGATGAAGTCGACCGCAGAGACCAGATCGGGATGATCTCTCCAGTCCGACCAGATTTGGCCACTGGTGACCGGGACCGGGCTGCGGCGCTTGACCCATTGCAGGATCGTAATCTGCGCCGCGACGCTCTTTTCCACCTTGATGTCGTCGAGGATGTCCTCGATCGACCTCTTCGCCTCCTTGGACTCGGGGAGGCCCTTTTTCCTGCGCTCTGCTTCCGCCGAGTCGAGCGACTTTTTTCTTTCCGCCGCTTCCGCGCGCAGGGCGACGTCGATCTTTTCAGTCTTCAGCCCATCGAGGATTTCGTCGAGCGAGAGGCATTCGGGGCTTGAGGGGGCCTTTTTCCGCTTGTCGGCCTCCGGGCGCAGCGCGGCCTTCTCGGATGCGGCGCACTCCGGGTGGGACAGGTTGAGCGACCTCTTCTGCTTCTCCGCCTCCGCGCGGAGCGCATCCTCGTCAAAGGCGACATCGCTCAGCTTGATGGTCTCGAGGCGGCCCTTGGTCTCGTCGCGGACCCTGATCTCGGCGACCTCCGCGAGCTGGCGGGTTTTTATCGTCTCGTTCCCGACCACGACTGCGCTGATGTTGGTATACCGGCGGGCAAGCTCGAGGGCGCTCTGGATCTCCCGTCCATCGCGCTCCGCCCGGGCGTCGAGCCAGATACCGACCCAGACCTTCAGCCCCAGGTCGGCCGCGACCGCGGGAACCTGCTCGACCCCGCCGGTGGCCGAATAGGTCCGCACCCCGCGTGCATAGGGGGCGACCAGCTCGAGCTCGGCGCGTATCTGAGCGGCGGTGGGCGGCGGCCCATCTTCGGGGTGCTGCAACCGGGAATAGGAATAGGGAGTGTATGAAATGCTCGGCAGCACATTCCCAAAATCGGAAACGGCCTGTTGCCGTTGGAGCAAAGCCCAAAGTCCGGCATGCACGCACACGACGAGCGCGACTACGGCAGCGACGGAGCGCATGAAAGGATAACCACGCGGGGCAGGATACAGAGGCCCGAACCCGTCCCCAAGGTTCGGCCAGGTCGTTTGTTTGAACGATACCCTGGCCAGAGGCATTGAACAAGTAGCCGCTCGTGATGGCGAATTCAAGACAACCAACAACTCAACAAAGAAATAGTTCCGCGTGCGCCGGACGAAAAAATAAGCATTCAAAATTATGGATGAACGTTCGTACAGACTGCCGCCGTGCCGGTGGTAAGGCGCGCCGGTCGGGAGCGTCCGTGCGGCTCGTCCGGTGCGCGGGAAACCCGGCAGCGCGAGCGGGTCGCCCTGGTATTATTGGGCCTGGGAGGGCGCCGCGGCCGCGGCCGCCGCCGGAGGCGCGATGACGGGATCGGTATTGGGATTGATCCAACAGTCGTGAATCCGCGAACGAAGGGAATCCGGCGCCTTGGGATCAAAATCTCCCTGCCGCACGACGCAGCGGAAGGCGGTCTGGATGTGTCCGGCCGGACAACCGAAGCGGTCGTAAAGGTCGAGATGACGGAAGGCGGTATCGAGATCGTCGCGCCACAACAGGCTCACCACCCGCCGTCCCAGCCACAGGCATTCCGGATTTGCCGCCGGGCCGCCCAACAGCTTCTCGGCCTCGGCGTAGTCGTCGGGCTTCTTCTGGTCCTTGCCGCTCTCGCCGTTCGCCGGGCGCTGCTCGGTCGCCTTGGAGTCGGTGCCCTGCGCAATCGTCGGATGCGCGGCGATGGTCAAGAAGGCCACACCGAGGGCGGCGGCGGCAACACGCATACTGTCGAGGCGCATGGTGTCTCTGATCTTGTTGGGCCGTCACCGGCCTGTTTCCCCCCACATCCACACCGGGCCTGGTCAAACCTGCGGCCGGAACGGCCGGCGGCCAAGTCGGTTGGCACAGGCACAGTGGCGGACGTCCTGCGCGCTGGGATCGATTAAAGCAGCACATCGACACGCCGCCAATATGGCGGCGCAAAAATTCCTTGCGTTCGGCCGCGCCATGAAGCCGCGCGCGCCCACCGGGGTGAAGAAGCGGTTACCGCGGCGCACAATGGCGCCGCTCGGTGGGTGAGAGACGCCGTTCGGCAGGGCCAGGCCGGGTGGCGCTCGGGACGGTCCTTGATAGTGTCCTTGGCACGCTCCCGCCCGCGCGGTAAGCGGTGCCATGTGGGAAGCAGGGATTGCGGATGCGCCTTGGGGCCGTTCTTTTTGCGCTGGCAGCAGCGGCGATCGTTGCGGCCTGGGGGTGGCTCGGCGCCGCCGTCGAGATGCCGGCCTCGCCCCTTGGTCCAGACCAGAAGATTCAATGCGTATCCTATGCCCCGTTCCGGGGTGACCAGGACCCGTTCGGGCCCGACGTCCCGATCGATCCGCGGCAGATCGAGGAGGATCTGGCCCGCCTCAAGCCGCTGACCGACTGCATCCGCACCTATTCGGTGGATCATGGGCTCGACCAGATCCCCGAAATTGCCGCACGCCACGGCATGAAGGTGATGCTGGGTCTCTGGCTTTCCAGCCTGCCGGAGCAAAGCCGCCACCAGACCGAGATCGCGGTCGCGCTCGCCCACCGCTTTCCCGAGGTGATCCAGTCCATCGTTGTCGGCAACGAAGTTCTGCTGCGCGGGGAGATGTCGGCCCCCGATCTCGCCAATACCATCCGCGCCGTAAAGGCGCAGGTTACCATGCCGGTCACCTACGCGGATGTGTGGGAGTTCTGGCTGCGCTACCGCGAGATCGCCACGGCGGTCGATTTCATCACCATTCACATCCTGCCGTACTGGGAGGATTTCCCGATCCCGGTGCAAGACGCGGCCGCTCACGTGGATTCCATTCGCCGCCAGGTCGCGGCCGCCTTTCCGGGCCGCGACATAGTGGTCGGCGAGTTCGGCTGGCCGAGCGCCGGCCGGATGCGCGAGGGCGCCCTGCCGTCGCGCGCCAACCAGGCGCGCATCCTCCAGGAGGTGCTGGCGCAGGCCCGCCGCGACAACTACCGGGTCAATGTGATCGAGGCCTTCGATCAGCCGTGGAAACGCCAGCTCGAAGGCACCGTCGGGGGGCATTGGGGCCTCTACGATGCCTATGATCGCCAAGCCAAATTCAGCTGGGGCGCGGCCGTATCCGACCATCCGGGGTGGCGCTGGCAGGCCGGCGGCGGCGTCGCGCTGGCGGCCGCGATATTCGCCGTCGCCGTGGCAATGGGCCGGCGCGCCGCCGCTTCGATCACGCCGGCCCGCTGGCTCGCCATTGCCGCCATGGCGCTGGTATCCGGAACGCTCATCGGCTGGACGCTCGAGAACATCCGCATCGAAAGCCTCAATCGCGGTGATTGGCTGCGTTCCCTGGCCTGGGCTGCGGTCGCCCTGATAGCCCCGCTGGCCTGCGCCGCCGCCGCCGCATCCGGGATGACGCTGCCGTGGTTTGCCGACCTGCTGGGTGGCAAGGCGCAGCGACCGCGCCCGCCGCTCGCGCTCGTGCTCGGAATGCTGCTGATCGCGCTCTCGGTTTTGGCCATGCAGGCGGCGCTTGGGCTCGACTTCGATCCCCGCTATCGGGACTTTCCGTTCGCGCCGTTGACCGGCGGCGCCTTTCCCTTCCTGCTGCTGGCGATCCTGCGGCGTTTCGAGATGAAGAACAGCGAGCCGACCCCGCCGGATTTGGTTTCAACCAAGGGCGAAGCGCCGGCGTATCCGGCGGCCGAGGTCGCCGGGGCGGCGGTCCTCGGTCTCTCCGCCGGCTACATTCTCTTTAATGAGACCGCCGCCAATTGGCAGGCGCTGTGGTTCTGCGCTGGGCTGATCGCGCTGGCTAGTACTCTGGTGCGGGGGCGCGCCGCCCCAGGCTGACAACCAACAGTGCAACCGCCAGTCCGGACAAATCGGCGTTGTGCAACACCAGCCCGAAGCCGGCGGCCGCCAGCGCGATCGACACCAATACCACCGATGGCCGCAGCAGGTTGAGCAGGGCGGCCGTCAGCGCCACCCAGCCGAAGGCCGAGTGGTTGAACAGGATGATGACCAGCCTGAAGGTCGCGCACAGCCAAGTCTGCAGGCCGGCCTGGCAGGCCAGCGCGACGGTCGCATATTCAATCGCTAGATAGCGCAGATAGAGGGCCTCGCCCAACGCGAGAAAGCCGATCACCAGAAGCCAATTGGTCTGGCGGGCGGTCGGGAGAAAAAGCCGGGATTGCATCGGGCCCCTCACGATCGAGCGGAGGCGCGATCCTGTCGGGCAGGCCTGGCGCGGTCAACCTTGGGACTTGGCTATTTCCCGGGGACGGCCCGAAAATGGGGTGTCTCGGGAACCGCTCTCGGCGCCGAAGAGCTCGCCGCGTGCGCGGACGCGGCTCTGGGCGTCGGCGCCGTGTCGTTCAGGGACAGGCGTTGGCCCTCGAAGGACACCGGCTGGCAATAATGATGGGCGGCGGCAAGCGTCGTGCAAACACGAGAGGCCGTCTCGACGTCGCCAATCGGACCAATGACGAGTCTCAGGTCCACGCCGTGGGTCTTGCCGTTTTCCCGCGCGGTGACCAGGGGGTAAAGGTCCTCGGGCAGTTCCACGTCGCTGTTCTTGATCGAGCGCCAAAGGGTGCGCAGGCCTGCGTAATTGGCTGCGCCCCCAATATCGACGCCTAGGCCGGCCGCCACCGCCAGGGGCTCGGCGGGAGTGCTCACGCGCGTCGTGGACACCGACAATGCGGCTCGATTGCCGGCATCGGGGGCGGCCAGCGGGGCTATGTCACCGGACTGTTGTGAAGCCGGGGCGGCGGGGGACGGGACAGCGGCATCGGTCACGGGTGGGGCCGGCGTTTCCAGGCGTGCAACCGGCGTTTCCGGTCGCGCTATTGTGGCTGCGCTCGACGGGGCCGACGGACCTTGCGGCAGCGTTGGCGCTGCCGCAGGCGGCGCACCGGTATTCCGTTCGCGCTTGATCGAGCCGGTGACGCTATCGAGGTTGCGTTCGAGTGCGGCGATGCGGGCGAGCGCCTGATCGCGGTCGGCAGTGAGCGCGCGCACCGCGTCCAACAGGCGCTGGGTTTCCTCCGCGGTCTCGCTCGATTCCTCCGGGATCCGAGCTTGCGCCGCGCCTGCGCCGGGGTTTGCTTGGCCCAATGTCGCTCGGCCCGCGGAAACCTGGCCAGACGGGCTCGCGACGGCTTGTCGCTGCCCGGCCTTCGAATAGGAGAATATGACCGCGACAAACAGCGCCACAGTGGCGAAGCCACCCCAGGCCACCAGTCGCCATAAAGCCGGCATGCCGAGCTGCGGCGTTTCGACATTCCAATTCGCGCTATATGCTGGCTCCGCCATGCCTTAACTGCTCTGCCGTAACGGAATTCTCTGGCTCGCGAATCACTTCGTTGAAAACACTAGCAGAATCCGGTCCTTTTTGGTGTGACGAACGGAGAATTTAGCTGGCTACCCGGCTTTTCCGCCGCGGCGGCCTCGGATAAGACGAGCCGCGGAGACTGATTTGGTCGAGCCCCATGGTTGATAGGACCTGCCTTGCGGTGGTGCTCGCAGCCGGCGAGGGCACCCGCATGCGCGCGGCGCGGCCAAAGGTGCTGCATGAGGTCGCCGGCCGCTCGCTCCTGGCGCACGTGCTTGGCGTGCTGCGCGACGCCGGCGGCATCCGCGCCGCGGTGGTGATCGGGCCGGCCGCCGCGGACGTTGCGGCGGAGGCCGAGCGCGCCTGGCCGGGCACCGAAATCTTCGTGCAGGCCGACCGCCGCGGCACCGCCCATGCGGTGCTGGCCGCGAAGGCTGCCATTGCGCGCGGGGCCGATGATCTCCTGGTGGTTTTTGCCGACACGCCGCTGCTCCGGCCGCAGACGCTGGAGCGGATGCGGCATGCCCTCGCGCAGGGCGCCGCCATCGCGGTCCTGGGATTTCGGCCGCGGGATCCAGGGGGCTATGGCCGGCTGGTGCTGGAGGGCGATGAACTCACGGCCATCCGCGAGGAGCTGGATGCGAGCGCGGCCGAGCGTGCGATCGGCCTCTGCAACGCCGGCTTGATGGCCTTCGCCGGCGCCACGGCGCTCAAGATCCTGGAGCGCATCGGCAACCAGAATCGCAAGGGCGAGTTCTATCTCACCGACGCGATCGCGATCGCCCGGGCGATGCAGCTCAAGGCGGTCGCCATCGAGACCGAGGAGGACGAGGTGCGCGGCATCAACACCAAGGCGCAATTGGCGGAGACCGAAGCGGCTCTGCAGCAGCGGCTGCGCAGCGCGGCGCTGGCGGCCGGCGTCACCTTGGTGGCGCCCGAGACGGTGTTTCTATCGGCGGACACCCGGTTCGGCCGCGACGTGGTGGTCGAGCCGTTCGTGGTGTTCGGCCCCGGCGTCACGGTCGGGGACAATGCGGTGATCCGCTCGTTCTCGCATCTCGACCGCGCGCATGTGGGCAAGGGGGCGCTGGTCGGGCCCTACGCGCGGCTGCGGCCGGGCGCCCGGCTGGGCGAGGACGTGCATATCGGCAACTTCGTCGAGGTGAAGGAATCGACCATCGAGGCCGGCGCCAAGGCCAACCATTTCACCTATATCGGCGACGCGCGGATCGGGGCGTGCTCGAATATCGGGGCCGGCACCATCGTCTGCAACTATGACGGAGCCGCCAAGCACCACACCGACATCGGCAAGGGCGTCTTCATCGGCTCCAATTCCGCGCTGGTGGCGCCGGTCAAGATCGGCGACGGCGCCTATGTGGCGACCGGCTCGGTGATCACCCAGGATGTTCCCCCCGATGCGCTCGCGATCGGGCGCAGCCGGCAGGTGATCAAGGAAAACCGGGCGGCGCGCCTGCGCGGCCTCAAGGCGGCGGCCAACAAGAAGACTCCGGCGGCCGAGTAGATGGGTGGCGTTCTGGTTGGTCGCGTTAGCCTTAATTGTCACAAGTTGACACGGATTGTGATTTCCTTGCCAGCATTCACGCCGCCTACACGGATGCCCGTGACCTTGATCGGCGCGCGGTTGAGGGGGGCTTAGCAGATGTGCGGTATCGTCGGCATTCTCGGACGCGAGCCGGTGGCGGAGCAGATGGTCGATGCGCTCAAGCGCCTCGAGTATCGCGGCTATGACTCAGCCGGCGTGGCCACTCTGGAGGAGGGGCACCTGACGCGGCGCCGCGCCGAGGGCAAGCTGCGCAATCTCGAGACCAAGCTGCGCGCGCAGCCGCTCATGGGCATGATCGGCATCGGGCATACGCGCTGGGCCACCCACGGCAAGCCGAACGAGAACAATGCCCATCCGCATGCCACCGACCGGCTGGCGGTGGTGCACAACGGCATCATCGAGAATTTCCGCGAGCTGCGCGAGGAGCTGGAGCGCAAGGGCGCCAAATTCGGCAGCGAGACCGATACCGAGGTGGTCGCCCATCTGGTGACCGACGAGATGAAGAACGGCCGCTCGCCGGTCGCGGCGGTGGCGGCCGCGCTGCCGCGCCTGCGTGGCGCTTTCGCGCTCGCCTTCCTGTTCGAGGGCGAGAACGATCTCCTGATCGGCGCCCGCAAGGGCTCGCCGCTCGCAGTCGGCTACGGCGACGGCGAGATGTATCTCGGTTCGGATGCCATTGCGCTTGCCCCGTTTACCGACACGATCTCCTATCTGGAGGAGGGCGACACCGCCGTCCTCACCCGCAAAGGGGTCGCGATCCACGACGCCAAGGGCGCGACCGTCGAGCGGGCAATGGTGAAATCCGCGGCTTCCGCCTTCCTGGTCGACAAAGGCAACCATCGCCATTTCATGGCGAAGGAAATCCACGAGCAGCCCGAGGTCGTGGGGCATACGCTGGCGCATTATCTCGACATGGCGGCCGAGCGGGTGACGCTGCCGGCCGCGCTGCCGTTCGACTTCCTGGCACTCGAGCGGATCTCGATCGCCGCCTGCGGCACCGCCTATTATGCCGGGCTGGTCGCCAAGTACTGGTTCGAGCGCTTTGCGCGCCTGCCGGTCGAGATCGATGTGGCGTCCGAGTTCCGCTACCGCGAGGTGCCGCTCAAGCCCGGCGGTCTCGCGATCTTCGTCTCGCAATCGGGTGAGACCGCCGACACGCTGGCGACACTGCGTTACGCCAAGGAGCACAAGCAGCACGTGCTCGCGGTCGTCAACGTGCCGACCTCGACCATCGCGCGCGAGAGCGACGTGGTGATGCCGACGCTGGCCGGGCCTGAGGTCGGCGTGGCCTCGACCAAGGCCTTCACCTGCCAGCTCGCGGTCCTGGCCGCGCTCGCGATCGCGGCCGGGCGGGCCCGCGGCGTGCTCTCGGAGACCGACGAGAGCAAGCTGGTACGCGGGCTGATCGAGGTGCCGCGCCACATGGCGCAGGCACTGGCGCTGGAGCCGCAGATCGAGCAATTGGCGCGCGATCTCGCCAAGAGCAAGGACGTGCTCTATCTCGGACGCGGCACCAGCTATCCGATCGCGCTCGAAGGGGCGCTCAAGCTCAAGGAAATCTCCTATATCCACGCCGAAGGCTATGCGGCGGGCGAGCTCAAGCATGGACCGATCGCGCTGATCGACGAGACCATGCCGGTGATCGTGATCGCGCCGCACGACCGGGTGTTCGACAAGACCGTGTCCAACATGCAGGAGGTCGCGGCGCGCGGCGGCCGGATCATCCTGGTCACCGATCCCAAGGGCGCGCATGAGGCGCATGTGGAATCGGCCGCCAAGATCGTGCTGCCCGACATGGCGGCGACGGTGACGCCGCTGGTCTACGCGATCCCGGTGCAGCTCCTGGCCTATCACACCGCTGTGGTCATGGGCACCGAT
>DASYFD010000161.1:0-1531 GCA_036498625.1 Xanthobacteraceae bacterium
GGCCTTGCCGATCAGCTTGGACACCTCGGTGCGGCGCTTGACCGCTTCCAGGATCGCGGCGTCGAGCCGGTCGATCTCCTGGCGCAGGTCGTCGATATCGGGCACCGGTTCGGTTTCGGCTTCGATACTCATGGGATTCTCCGAATTCTCGTTGTGTGGGGGTTCTGGTCTCATCCGGTTTCGGGCCTCACACAAGAGACAAGCCCCGGATCCGGAAGCGGACCGCGGGGCTCTGGGAAGCAGCTAGACCACGGGCACCGCTGGCCGGTACCCGTAGAAAAATCGATGCTGCCTGTTGAGCACGCTTTGAGTGTGCCATCTGAGGCCGCGCCGTGGCAAAAGGCCCGATTGCGCGGCTCGGCCGCGGTGTGGATTGCGCGGCTCGGCCGCGGTGTGGATTGCGCGGCTCGGCCGCGGTGTCCCCTCAGGGCGGTAAGTTGGGGCAGACATGAGTTTGCACGTGACCGATCAAAATCCTGCTGGTGACGACACCGCAGAACAGCTTCTCGAAGGCCTGAACCCGCAACAGCGCCAGGCGGTGCTGCACGAGGGCTCGCCGCTGCTCATCGTCGCCGGGGCCGGGTCGGGGAAGACCGCGGTGCTGACCCGCCGGATCGCCTACCTGCTGGCAGCCCGAGATGTCGGTGTCGGGCAGGTGCTGGCCATCACCTTCACCAACAAGGCCGCCGCCGAGATGCGCGAGCGGGTGAAGAGCTTGGTGGGCGCCCGGGCTGGGTTCTCTATGTGGGTGTCGACTTTCCACTCCACCTGTGTGCGGATCCTGCGCAACCAGGCCTCGCTGTTGCCGGGGCTGAACTCGAACTTCTCCATCTACGACGCGGACGACTCGCGGCGGTTGCTGCTGATGATCGGCAAGGACATGGGGCTGGACACCAAGCGGTACTCGCCGCGGTTGCTCGCCAACGGGATCTCCAACCTGAAGAACGAGCTGCTCGGTCCGGAGGAGGCCGCCGCCGACGCCGCGAATGCCACCGAGGATCTGCCCCGGATCATCGCCGAGGTCTACTCGGAGTATCAGCGCCGGCTGCGCGCGGCCAACGCGCTCGACTTCGACGACCTGATCGGTGAGACAGTCGCTGTGTTGCAAGCCTTTCCGCAGATCGCGCAATACTACCGCCGCCGGTTCCGCCACATCCTCGTCGATGAGTATCAGGACACAAACCACGCCCAGTACGTGCTTGTTCGCGAGCTCGTCGGCACCGAAACGGTCGATGGGGTGGCACCCGCTGAGCTGTGCGTTGTGGGTGACGCCGACCAGTCCATCTACGCGTTCCGTGGCGCCACGATCCGCAACATCGAGGACTTCGAGCGCGACTTCCCCAATGCCACAACGATTCTGCTGGAACAGAATTATCGGTCGACGCAGAACATTTTGTCGGCGGCGAACTCGGTGATCTCCCGCAACGCGGGGCGTCGGGAGAAGCGGTTGTGGACCGACGCCGGTGAGGGGGAGTTGATCGTCGGCTACGTCGCCGACAACGAGCACGACGAAGCGCGGTTCGTCGCCGAG
>DASYFD010000162.1:0-70552 GCA_036498625.1 Xanthobacteraceae bacterium
GGCGTAGATCAGCGACATGGAGCCATTCTCGGCGCCGACCACGATCTGGCGCTTGCGCGCCTCCTCGAAGCTCTTGATGCCGGCCTGCGGCAGCGCCACCCCGACATCGATGTTGGAGGTGAAGCGGCCGAGATAATGGAACCGCGCGACGTCCATCTTGTTCTTCTCGTCGGTGACCGCGTTCGAGGCGAACTGCTGCGAGACGCTGCCCAGATAGGTGCCGTCCTGGGGCGCCACCTGGTAGAGATAGAGGACCGCCTTGAGGCTGCCGCCGCCCGGCATGTTCTCCGGAACGATATTCGGATTGCCCGGAATGTGGCGGCCGAGGAATTCCGCGGCCAGCCGGCCATAGAGATCGTAGCCGCCGCCCGGGCCATAGCCGATGATGATCTTCATGGTCTTCCCGCGATAGAAATCGGCGATCGGCTCGGCCTTGAGGGCGGGCATACCGGTCAGCGTCACGCCCAGCGCAAGGACCGACCAGATCATTCGATTTGCAAAGCGCATGTTTTTCTCTCCGTTACTTCGGCGCTCCAAGCGCAGGGCGAGAGCGAGAATCTAGCCCGCACCCACCTGCTTTCGCCACGTGTCCCAGGGACGATCGACGTTCTGGGTCTTGGCCTGCTCGTATTGATTGAGGAAATTGATCGGGCCGCCGAGCGCCACCGCCTGCATTTGCAGCCGGGCATTGACCTCGGTGTAGATGGCGCGGAAGACCGTCGTCTTGAGGTCCGGCCCGGCGACCGCGTCGCCGTGGCCGCGCATCAGCACCACCGAGCCGGCGCCCAGCGACTGCGCCAGCGATTTGCCGAGCTCGGCGGTGTTGACCAGCATGCCGTTCTTCTCGCCGGCGGTCTGCCGAATCTCCCAGACCGGCACCCCATGGCCGAGGAAATGGCCGTTGTGGAAAATGGCGCGCAGCGGCTTCTCGGTGACCCCGAACGGGATGACGCCGGGCGAATGGCTGTGAATGACGGCGTTCACGTCCGGGCGCACCTTGTAGATCTCGCCGTGGATGAAGCGCTCCCGATAGACCGGGCGGCCGCGCGCATTGATGGCGTTGCTGTCGAGATCGAAGGTGATGAGGTCGCTCACCGCCACGTCGCGGGGCGCGATCGCCTGCATCTGCAGGTAGCGGTGGGGGTTGCGCGGATCCCGGATGCTGACATGGCCGAAGGAGTCGAGCACGCCGTTGTGCGCCAGGATGTGGTTGGCGGCGACCAGATCGACCGCCAGCTCGGGATCGAGATCGGCGTAATCGGGATCGAGCTTGGGAGCCTCGGCGGAGAGCAGCGCCGTCAAGGTTGCGGCGTCGGCCGCGCTTCCCATCCCGACGGCGGCGCCGGCGGTCGCGAGATCGGCATAGAACGCCCGCCGGCAGATCATGGGCACCTTGGAAATCTCAACCATCCCTCGTTCATCCTCCAGAATTGGCCTGAATGCGCTCCGACGCGATGCGTCCCGATGACCCATCCGGGCAGAAAAAAGTATGCGCCCCCTCGGCGCGACCGGCAACACAATTTCGGCGCCAACTGGATAGCAACTATTTTTGTTGCGAAATATAGAAAATGCAGGGGAGGTCTGGAATGGCGTAATGGCTCGATGGCATAACTTGCGCGCGGCCGCTTCCTATCACCCGCGCGGCACCTGGCCGAGTGCGGCGTCAGAAGTCCGGCGTGTCGGTATGCGGCAGCGGCGCCACCTCGTAGCCGAAGAAGAAATTATTGTTCGGCTCGCACAGATCCTCGATCAACGGGCCCTGGTGTATGCGCCGCCAATGCTGGACCGCTGACCACGGCATGGTGAAGGCGCCCGGATCGTCGACCGTGACCGTCACCTGCAGCGACTTGCCGCCGTCGATCATCTTGAAGCGTTCAACCACGTGAAGCTGCTCGGTGTGGGGGGTGCGATAATTGTCGACGAAGGTGCGGTCGTTGAGCCCGATGGTGTCGACGACCAGCTCGTCACCTTCATAGTGCCCGACGGATTCGCCATACCATGACGGCTTTACATGCGCCGAATGCGGGATGTTCAGATAGATGTGGCGGATCTGGGCGTAGAGCTCGTTGATGATCACGACCTTGTCGGGCGCCTGGATGACATGAACCGGCTGGCCGCGGTTGTAGATATTCAGGCCGGGAACGCCCGCCGGCCAGCATCGCTCCCGCGCGATGAAAGGAACCTTGCCGGCGAGCACCTCCTCATTGGTCTTGCGCATCTGCTCCACCGCCCAGGGCTGCAGGATCGGATTGGTGAGATCGGCGATGCGGTAGGTCGACTGGCCCTGACCGTTGGGAATATAGGGATGGGCCTTGTCGGACAGGACCGGCCCGGGCCCGCTCGGCGGCGGCAGGAAGTCGTCGCTTTTGGGACGGTCCGAGGTCCAGGCGGTGCTGCCATCGTGGTTGAAGTTGGGGACCTCGGCGGCCAGCGTGGGCCACGCGGCGGCGCCGGAGAGGAGGCCGGCGGTGATGCACATCAAGCCGAATTTGGACATCGGGTCGCTCCATTCATCCAAGCCAATGAGCACCGCACTCACGCACAGGAGACCGCCGTCGCGTGCACTAACGACCGCGCCAACGCCGACCCGCCGGATCGCGGCCAACATAGCATCTTCCGGAAATCGGCGGAATGGTGCCAACCGGCCCGCCGCGATGATGCAGCCGGAATCAAATCGGGCGTTTTGCGGAAACTACTGGGGGCGGCGGAATGCAGTCGGAGGCGCCGTGCAATCCTGATCGAGATGGCCGGAACAAGTCCGGCCATGACAAATAGAAGTCCTAACCCCGAACGCTAGCTCCCGCCATAGACCGGGACGAACAGATCATCGACCCGCATCGGCTTGGCGATCATGGATTGATCGACCAGGTATTGCACCAGCGCTTCCAGCGCCTTGCGATTGGGCTCGACCCCATAGGGCCAGGGATCGCCGCCGAACACTTCCTCGATCTCGTCGAGATCGGCCGTCATCCAGGGCAGCATGTAGCGGAGCGTTCCGAGATAACGCATCTTCTTGAACGCCACCGCCTTGGAGGCGCAGAACGCCTGATAGAGGCTGGTGGCGGCGAACGGGTATCTCTCGTAGAAATCGCGGCGCAGCACGATGAGATGCATGATCGGGAAGATCCCGGTTGCCCGGTAGTAGTCCTTCTCGGCGGTGCGGAAATCGGGAAACAAACGCGCCACGTTCGGATTCTTGCCATAGGCGGTCGGCAGATCGGCCCCGATAGTGGCCGCGATCTCGCCGTCCTCCAAAAGCTGGCTGAGCGATTTGCCGCTCTGGTTCTCCACGATCGATACCGGCTTGAGGGGCGGCAGCACGGTCGGGCTGCCATGCCGGGTCGGCGTCTCCATGGCGCCCTCGACCCACTGGATGGTGGAAAGATCGACGCCGTATTGATGCTGCAGCAGGCCGCGGATCCAGATCGCCGCCGTCATGGTGTAGAGCTGCACCCCGATCCGCTTGCCTTCGAGGTCCCTGGGCTTGCGGATCTGGCGCTTATCGACCGCGATGAAGCCGTGGCGGAACACCCGCGAGGCGAACACCGGCAGCGCCACGAACGGGCAATCGCCGGCAGCAAAGCGGCTGACATATTCCGAGCTCGACATTTCCGAGGCATCGAACTCGAGCTTGCCGACCATGCGGTCGAACAGCTCGCGCGGATTGTCGACATTGATGAAATTGAGATCGATGCCCTCAGGCTGGACCTCCCCGGTCCGCAGCGCGATCATGCGGTCGTAGAGACCGCAGGCAAACGTCATCGAAAGCTTGGACAAACGGGATACTCCGGGGGAAGGGTGATTGGTGGGCGGTGAATAGTGAGTGGTGAGTAGTGAGTGGTGAGTAGTGAGTAGTGAGTAGGATGGAGCCACCTGCTCTTACTACTCACTACTCACTATTCACCACTCCCCATCTTCAACGCGGCGCCGGTATCTGGAACAGCGCCTTGAGCTTGTCGGCGGGGATCGGCGCGGCGAGGTATTTCAGCGTCACCGCGGCCGGCATGATGATGTCCATGCCGATGACCTTGTCGGGCATCAGCATGTCCTTGGTGAAGAACTCGTCGCGCACGCGCTTGGCGAGGCTCTCGGGCACCGAGGCGATCTCGGCGTAATATTTGAGCGCCATCGGGTCGGCATACATGTAGGCGACGGTTTCCCGGTAGGCGTCCATGTAGCGCTCGATCGCCGCTTTGCGGCGCTCCAGCACCGAGGCGCTGGTGATCAGCAGCCGGTTGGTCTGGTTGCGGATCTCTGGAATGTCGTTGCCGCGGGCGATGATCCGGATCTTGCCTTCCTCGAGCGCCTGGATGCCGAACGGCGGCGTTGCCCAGCCGACATCGATCTGGCCCGACATGACCTGCGTGAAGGTGGGCGGCGGGCCGCCGGTCGCGACCGGCCTGGCGGCGCTCAGGCCGTATTCCTTGATGATGGCGAGCACGATCGCCTGCGTCGACGATCCGACGGTCGAATACGCCATGGTGGCGCCGTTGGCGTCCCGGATGGTCTTGATCGGGGAGGTGGCGGGCACGTACCAGTAGTCGCCGGCGCTGTTGATCTCGGTGCCGATGACGCGGATCGGGGCGCCCTTGTCGAAGGCGCCGAGCACGCCCATCACCCCGCCGCCGATGCCCACATCGACGCTGCCCGAGATGGTGGCCTGCTGAGTCTCGCCGGCGCCCTGGGTGAACAACAGATCGAGCTCGAGGCCGTGCTTCTTGAAGATGCCGGCCTTCTGGCCAAGCTCGGACACCGAGGTATCCCAGCTGCCGCGCTGGCCCACCGCGATCTTGAGGGTGTCGTCGGCCGTGGCGGCGAGCGTCGAAGCCGCCAGCACCCCCAAGCCCACAGCGGCGGCGTTTCGCCAACGTCGCAATCGGAGCATCATCGTATCCTCCCTGGCTCGGCGGTTGTTATGTCCGCTCATGCGGTGCCGATTTTCGTAAGCGATTCCTTGCGCGCGCGCGGCGGCACGCCGCTCCCTTGCGGCTCGCGCTCGTAGCGATGCGCCGGCGTGAGGATCGGGGCCGCGAGCGGCGCGGCCGCGAAGGAAACCGCCCGGCGTTCCGGCGCGACATCCTCGTAGAGCGTCGTGCGCTGCGCGGGCGTGCGGCCGATCGAGGAGATCAGCGCTTCCATCTCGACGGGCGGCAGCTCCTCGCCATGCACGGCGCCGGCCGCCCGGGTGATGCTCTCGTTCATCAGCGTGCCGCCCAGATCATTGGCGCCGGCGTTCAGGCAGGCCTTGACGCCCTGCGGCCCCATCTTCACCCACGAGGTCTGGATATTGGTGACATGCGGATGCAGCGCGAGGCGCGCCACCGCATGCATCAGGATCGCTTCGCGATAGGTCGGGCCGCTGCGGGCACGGCCGTGCAGATAGATCGGCGTCTCCATAGGAACGAACGGCAGCGGTACGAACTCGGTCAGGCCGCCGGTGCGCATCTGCAGGGCGCGCAGGCGCAGCAGATGCCGCGCCCAATGCGCGAGGCCCTCGACATGCCCATACATGATGGTGGCGGTGGTGCGCAGCCCGACCGCGTGCGCGGTCTCCACCACGTCGAGCCATTGCCGGGTGTTGATCTTGTCGGGGCAGATGATCTGGCGGACCTCGTCGTCGAGGATTTCGGCCGCCGTGCCCGGAAGCGTGCCGAGCCCGGCCGCCTTGAGCTCGGTCAGAAATGCCGGGAGCGTCAAACCGAGCGTGTGCGCGCCCTGCGTGACCTCGAGCGGCGAGAAGGCATGGATGTGAATGTCCCGTGTGACCGCCTTGATGGCGCGGCAGATGGCGAGATAGGTCGCGCCCGTATAATCGGGATGGATGCCGCCCTGCAGGCAGACCTCGGTGGCGCCGCGCTCCCAGGCCTCCAGGCAGCGGCGCTGGATCTCCTGATGCGCCAGGTCATAGGGACGGCCGCGCAGGTTGGCGGACAGCTTGCCTTTCGAGAAGGCGCAGAACTGGCAGCGGAAATAGCAGACGTTGGTGTAGTTGATGTTGCGGTTCACCACATAGGCGACGCGCTCTCCGCTGACCGCGGCACGCAGCGCGTCCGCGCTTTCGCACACCCGCTCGAAACCGGCACCGCGCGCCGCGAACAAGGCCACGATCTCGCTCTCGTCAAGTTGTGCCCCGGCGGTGGCGCGATCGAGGATGCGTGCAAGGCGATCGCCGGTTCCGACAGTTAGACGGCCCCGGCGCTTCACTCCCTCTCCCCGCAGGGGAGAGGGTTGGGGTGAGGGGGTTACGATCTTTCCGTATTGCTCCGTCCGAGCCCCCTCATCCCGCCCTTCTCCCCCTTGGGGAGAAGGAGTGAGAGGCACTGCGTCCCTAAGCCCGCCGCCGTCAGGCACCGGATGACCCGCGCCTGCGATCCACGCATCCGTGCGTCCGAAGCCTTCGGCATCGACTGCGCGCAGCACCGGGCTGCGCAATGCGGGGTCGAGCCAGTGTTCCCCGTCGCGGATGTAGGTTGGATAGATCGCGAGGCGCTCGACCAGAATCTTGCCGGCCTGCGCGGTGCGCTCCGCCAAGGTCGCGAGCGCGGGCCATGGGGCTTCCGGATTGACGTGATCGGGCGTCACCGGCGAGACGCCGCCCCAATCATTGATGCCGGCCGCGATCATGTCGGCGAGCGGGCCACCGCTGAGATTGGGCGGCGCCTGGATGTTCATGGCCGGCCCGAAGATGATGCGTGCCGCCGCGATGGTCCACAGATGATCGGCAGCGTCCGGCTCGGGCGCATCGGCCATGCGGGTGTCCGGCTTGGCGCGGAAATTCTGGATGATGATTTCCTGGATGTGGCCGTAGCGCTGGTGCAGGTCGCGCAGCGCCAGCAGCGCCTCGATGCGTTCGGCCCTCGTCTCGCCGATGCCGATCAGGATGCCGGAGGTGAACGGAACCTTAGCCGCTCCGGCCGCCGCGATGGTGGCGAGCCGCACCGCCGGCACCTTGTCGGGCGAGCCGAAATGGGGACCGCCTTTCTGCGCCAGCCGCTCCGCCGCGGTCTCCAGCATGATGCCTTGCGAGACCGAGACTTTGCGCAGGCGCGACAGGTCATCGAGGCTCATGACGCCGGGATTGAGATGGGGCAGCAGCCCGGTTTCCTTGAACACCAGCTCCGCCATGGCGGCGAGATAATCGAGCGTGCTGGCGTAGCCGAGCGTGGCCAGAGCCTCGCGCGCCGCGCCGTAGCGCAGCTCGGGCTTGTCGCCGAGGGTGAACAGCGCCTCGCGGCAGCCGGCGCGTGCCCCGGCCTGCGCGATCGCCAGCACCTGCGCGGGCGAGAGATAAGCCGCGGCGGCGCGGCGCGGCGGCTGCGCGAAAGTGCAGTAGTGGCAGGAATCGCGGCAGAGCTTGGTGAGCGGGATGAAGACTTTGCGGGAATACGAGATGTTGGCGCCATGGCCGCGGTCGCGCAGCAGTGCGGCTGTCGTCATCATGGCGGAAGGATCGGTGCAGCCGGCGAGCGCCAGCGCTTCGGAATCGGTCGGCACATGCTGGTCGCGCACCGCGGCGAGAAGATCGTGGAACGTTGTCATGCGACCGCCCCATTCGGCTTGCGATCGCGCTGCGCCAAGTCATGCCGCTCCAGGAACGCCTGGGAGCGGGTGTGCGAGTGCAATTGCGCGAAGGCCCAGATGTCCTCCGGCCGGTCGATGTCGAGGCTGATGCCGTGCTGGCGGACGATCAGGGGCTTGATGCCGCAGGCCCGCGCGGCCCGCAGGTGCGGATAAAAGCTGTCGTCCCCGAAAGTCAGCGGCACCGCGGTCGGCGGGCAGACCAGAACCGCGTTCGATCCGAAATCGTCATGGGAGGGCGCAATGGTGAATGACGGCGACGCGCGCCGCATCGCGAGCAGCAGCGAAATCTCGGAGGCGGAGACGAGCGGAATGTCGCCCGGCATTTGCAGCATGCCGGCGCGACCCTCGGCCGCCAGCGTGCGGGCGGCAGCGGCGACGGCCGCGGTGTGGCCGCCGCGCGCGTCCTCGGTCAAAATGCGGGCGCCGTAGCGTTGCGCCAGTACCTGCGCGGCGGGATCGAGGGTCACCACCGCGATGCCGGCGAGCCCGCGTGCGGCCGCGACCGCCGCTAGCACGTCCTCCAGCATCGCCAGCGCCAGGCCGGGCCGCAGATGGCGCGGCACCGCATCGGCCAGGCGCTCCTTGGCGGCGGTGGTTTCCTTGACCGGAATGACCGCCCAGATATCTGGTTCGTTCAACGGTGACCTCCGCTTATCCGTTTCGCGGCCCGCGCGGTGATGCGATCGGCAAACGCGAGCACGGCGCGCGCCAGGGCCTCGCGGTCGTCGAGACTCTGCATCAGGGTGCGGGTGGTCTCAACCGGCAGATCCGGCATCGCAGCCATTTGAGAATCGGCATCGTCCATCACGTAGCCGTCGATGAGGCCGCGGTAATGGGTCGCGACCGTCAGCGGATCGACCGAAAGTCCGAGCTCGGTCATCATTTTCGCGGTCGGTCCCTTCACGGCCCGCCCCGCGATGATGGGGGAGACGGCGATTACCGGCGCCGCCGTGGCGGCGAGCGCCGCCCGCAAGCCGGGCAGCGCCAGGATCGGGTCGATGCTGATGAAGGGATTGGAGGGGCAGACGATCACCGCCCGCAGGCCCGGATGGCGCAGCGCCCCGATCACGTCGGGATGCGGGGCGGCCGTGTCGGCGCCCTCGAAAACAAAGCCGGTGACCTGCGGGATGCACTGGCGGCCGACGAAATAGTGCTGGAAGTCGAGCACGCCGTCGCGGGTTTCCACGCGCGTGCGCACCTTGTCGTCGGTCATCGGCAGGATGCGGCTGGCGATGCCGAGCCGGCGCGCCACATCGGCGGTGATACCCGAGAGCGTCTCGCCGGCCTTGAGCCGCCGGGTACGCTCCACATGCATGGCGAGGTCGCGGTCGCCGAGCCGGAACCAGGTCTCGCCGCCAAGCTCCTTAAGGGTTGCCATGAACGACCAGGTCTCGTCGCGGCGCCCCCAGCCGGTCTGCAAATTGTCGAGACCGGCCAGCACATAGGTGAGCGTGTCGAGGTCGGGCGCGATAAGGAGGCCGAGATGCTCGAAGTCATCGCCGGTATTGGCCACCACGGTGAAGGTGCCGGCCGGCAGCACGCGTGCGAGGCCGAGCGCCAGCTTGGCCCCGCCGACGCCGCCCGAAAGCGCCAGCACCGGGCGCTCGTCGGTCGGTCGCAGGGCGGTCACGGGTGCCATTGTCATCACCGGAACAGATCTTCGGAGGTGGGGCGCAGGAGCGCGCGGGCCGCGATCGGCGCGTCGGTCAGGGCGAAGCCGGAGACCAGCACCGCCGGCTGCCCTTCGTCCGCCTGCCCCATGAGCAGCGATGCCGCGGCTGCGACCTCGTCCGCAAAGCCGGTCTCGGTGAACTGCAGCGGCCGGCCGTGCAGGTCGGGCTTGCCGCGCAGGTCCATCAGCGCCGGCACGCCGGCGGAGCCGAGCGCGATCCCGACCGTGCCGCGGCGCCAGGGCCGCCCGAAACTGTCGCTCACGATGACGCCGAGGCGCTTGGAATATTGGGCCGCGAAGGTGCTGCGCAATGTCTCGGCGGCGGCATCGGCGTCGATCGGCAGCAGCAGAACCGGTTCCTCGCCGGCGGCCGGCGCCACATTGGATTGATCGACGCCCGCATTGGCCATGATGTAGCCGGAGCGGTGCTCGACAATGAGCACGCCCTTGCCCTTGCGCACCACCCGGACCGATTCCGACAGGATTACCTCGACCAGCCGCGGATCCTTGTCCACCTCGACCGCAAGCTCGCGGGCATGCCACGACGGCTTGATGGCCGCGAGATCGACATAGCGCCCTTGCGTCTTCGACACTGCCTTCTGCGCCACCACCACGATATCGCCGTCGTCCGGGACCAGTCCCGCCCGGCCGAGCGCCATGACGATGATGGCGCCCAGGTCGTCGCCCGGCAGCAACAACGGGATGCCGGGAACGACGCTCAGCGTCAGGCGCTTGGGGGTCTTCATTGCTCAGCCGAAGGCGGCACCGCCGAAGGCGGCGCGCAATCGCGGCAGGACCTGCTCGCCATAGAGATGCAGAAACCGTTTCTGGTCCGGGCCGGGGGCGTGGAACACCAGGTGACGAAAACCCAGATCGGCATAGGCCTTGATCCGTTCCACATGCTCGTCGGGATCGGTCGAGACGATCCAGCGCTTGGCGGTGCGCTCGACCGGCAGCGCATCGGCGAGCTTCTCGATCTCGACCGCATCCTCGACCGAAACCTTCTCCTCCGGCGACAGCGCCAGGGCGGCCCAGTTCCGGGTGTCGTCCAGCGCCCGCCGCCGATCGGTATCGAACGAGACCTTCAACTCGATCATGCGGTCGATCGAGTCGGAGGCGCGGCCGGCTGCCTGCAGCCCGGCCGCCACATTGGGCAGCAGGGTTTCGGTATAGAGCTCGGGCGCCTTGCCACTGGTGCAAATATAGCCTTCGGCGATCTCGCCGGCCATCTTGGCGACGGTCGGGCCGGAGGCCGCCACATAGATCGGAACCGGCTTTTCGGGGCGGTCGTAGATGGTGGCCTTCTCGGTCTTGTAGTACTGGCCCTCGAAGGTGACCCGCTCCTTGGTCCACAGCGCCCGCATCAGCTCGATCGCTTCCCGAAGCCGTGCTTGCCGCTCCTTGAAGCCCGGCCACTTGATGCCGAGCGCCGGCACGTCGTTGAGCGACTCGCCGCTGCCGAGCCCGAGCACCACACGGCCCGGAAACATCACCCCGAGCGTGGCGAAGGCCTGCGCCACCACGGAAGGATGGTACCGGAAGGTCGGCGTCATCACGCTGGTGCCGATGATGACGCGTTCGGTGCGTGCGCCGAGCGCCCCCAGCCAGGCGATCGACGACGGCGCGTGCCCGTCGGTGTGCTTCCACGGCTGAAAGTGGTCGCTGATGAACACGGAATCGAAGCCGACCGCCTCCGCGGTGCGGGAAAAATCCAGCAGCTCGTTGGGTCCGAACTGCTCAGCGGACGCCTTGTATCCGATCCTCAGCACCACGCACTCCTGTTGTTTTGGCGAATGGCGAGTAGTGAGTAGTGAGTAGTGAGTCTTCCTTATTTTCTATTCGCTATTCGCTACTCCCCACTCACTACTCCACCACCTCAAACACCGGCACCACCAGATCCTCGGCGCGCTGTTCAAAAGCCACCTTGACCTTCTGGCCGACCTTGAGCGCCTCGTTCGGCGTGCCCACGATATTGGAGAACATGCGCAAGCCCTCCTCCAGCTCGATGAAGGCCACGTTGTAGGGCACGCGCTTGGCCCAATAGGGATGATAGCCGCGGTGGATGACGATGTAGGAGGAGAGCTCGCCGCGGCCCGACAGCTCGCGCCATTCATAACCGATCGACAGGCAGTTGGGGCAGATCGCGGCCGCCGGATAGCGCCGCTCATGGCAGTGCGTGCATTGCTGCGCCATCAGCTTGTGGGCGCGGCAGCCGTCCCAGAACGGCTTGTTGATCTCGCTGATCACGGGCTTGATCGGCAGCGGATCGGCGGGTGCGGTGGTGGCAGTCTGGCTCATGGTCATGGTCCGAAAATGATTATTGTCCGAGGATCATCGCGCTGGCGGTATTGAGGGTCATGCCGCGGCCGGTGACCAGGCAGGTTTCTGCGTCCTTGACCTGCCGTGGCCCGCACTCCCCGCGGATCTGGCGCACGCCCTCGACCACGTGCAGCCAGCCCTGCATGTAGGATTCCGAGAGGTTGCCGCCGGCGGTATTGATCGGAAGCTCGCCGCCGAGCCCGATGCGCTTGCCGCCCTCCACAAACGGCCCGGCCTCGCCGATCTTGCAGAAGCCGGCGTGCTCCAGCCAGAACAGCACCGCCACCGTGAAGTTGTCGTAGAGCTGAGCCACGTCGATGTCGCCGGGGCCGACGCCCGCCATCTTGTAGGCATCGGCGATGCAGCGCGCCTGATGCGGCAGGTACCACCAGTCGGGTTCGCGCAAATTCTCCATGGTGTGGCCCTGGCCCATCCCCAGGATCGACACCGGCTTCTTCTTGGCATCGCGCGCCCGCTCCGGCGACGTCACCAGGATGCAGACCGCGCCGTCGGAGATGAGGCAGCAGTCGAGCATATGCAACGGATCGACGATCAACCGCGATTTCTGGTGGTCCTCGAGGGTGATCGGCTCCTGCATGACCGCGTTGGGATTCATCGAGGCATGCCGGCGACAGGTGACCGCGATCCAGCCGAGCTGCTCGCTCGTGGTGCCGTAGAGCGCCATGTGCCGGCGCATGCCGAGCGCCGAATTGGCGGCATTGCCGAGCATGCCCCATACCGCCCAGGTGTCCTCGCCGCCGGCGGCGGCGCCGAACTTGTTGCCCGAGGTGCGCGCGGTGTCGGCGAAGATGCAGGCCACCACCTTGGCCATGCCGTTCTGCACCGCCATGGCGGCAGCCTCGACGCAGGCCCCTGCGGTCGCGCCGCCCATCACCAGGCTGCCGGTGTAGCGCGGATTGATGCCCAGTCGCTCGCCCAGCACCAGATAGTTCTTGGCGGCTTCCGGCGACGCGGTGCCCGGCAGCGTCATCAGACCATCGATTTCGCTCTTGTCGATGCCGGAATCCGCGAGCGCATTGCGCAGCGCTTCCGCCGCCAAGGTGACCGGGGTCTCCTCCGGCAGCTTGCCCTGCCGCGACTGCCCGACACCGCAGATCGAAGCCATTCGCCACGCCATTCTATTTCCCCTGAAAATTCGGTTTGCGTTTTTCGCGGAACGCCTTGCGGCCTTCCTCGCGATCCTGGGTGGCGGTGAGGGCGCCATAGAGCGCGCGCTCGAGCTCGAAGCCGGCCGCGAGCGGCAGGTCGGTAGCGGCGCGCAGCGCCTTCTTGATGGCGACCAGCGACAGTGGGGCGTTCTCGGCGATGACACCGGCGAGCGCGAAGGCGCGCCCCATCAGGGCGTCGGGCGCATGCAGCTCGGACACGAGGCCCGAGGCGAGCGCCTGCTCGGCCGAGATCAGCTCGCCGGTGAACAGCATCTGGGCCGCAAAGGTGCGGCCGACCGCGCTCACCAGCCGCTGGGTGCCGCCGCTGCCCGGCAGGCTGCCGATCCGCACCTCGGTAAGGCCGAAGCGCGCCGCCGTCGAGGCGATGCGCAGGTCGCAGGCGAGCGCCATCTCGAGGCCGCCGCCGACCGCCACGCCATTGAGCGCGGCAATCACCGGCTTGCTGAAGGCGTCGAGCGGCGCGGTCAGGCGCGCGCGTGTCACGATCGGGCTGGCCGCAATGCTCGAATGCACCGGCACATTGCCGGGGGTGGCGAGATCGACGCCGGCGCAGAATGCGGTGCCGGCACCGGTCAGGATCACGACCCGGATCGCGAGATCGTCGTCCAGGCGCGCGAATGCCTGCGTCAGCGCCTCACGGGTGGCATCGTCGATGGCGTTGCGCTTTTCGGGACGGTTGAGGGTGAGGCAGGCGACGCCGGCCTCGCGTGTGATCTCGAGATCGCTCACCACAGCACCTCTTCCTTCATGAGCCGTGTGCACTCGCTGTCTGACAGGCCGAGCAAAGTGGTGGCGATCTCGCGCGTCTGCTCGCCCAGGAGCGGCGGCGGCGCAGGCTCGCGCTGGCGCCCTTCCTCGACCGAGAAGAACGGCGGCACGTTGACGGTGATGCGGCCCATCTCGGCATGATCGATGGAGCGCCAGTAGCCACGCGCATTGAGCTGGCGATCCTCCATGACGTCGCGGCTGGTCTCCACCACCGAGCAGGCGATGCCGCGCGCCTGCAGGGCGAGCACCAGTGCGTCGGCCTGATGGCGGCGGGTCTCCTGCGCAAGCTTCCCCTCGATCACATCGATGCCGGCGCTGCGCCCCATGAGGGTATCGAAAGCCGGATCGGTCATCCAGGGCGGGCGCCCCAGCGCCTCGACCAGGGCCTGCCAGCCGGCATCGTTCTCGATCTCGATCGCGCACCACACGTCGTCGCCCATGCAGGGGAATACGCCGCATGGCACCGAGCCGTCGCGCCGGTTGCCGGTGCGGCGCGGCAGCACGCCCGATGCCGAGTAGCGCAGGATGCTGGGGCCCAGCAGGTTGACCGTCGATTCGAGCTGCGCCAGCTCGACATATTGGCCTTCGCCGGTGCGGGCGCGATGGAAGATGGCGGCGAGCAGCCCGACCAGCGCATGGCCCGGATTGGGGATGTGATCGGGATAATGCGTTCCGGTGCCGATCGGCGCCCGGTCGGGCGATCCCGACATCTCGACCAGCCCGGAGATCGCCGATATGGTCGAACCGAACCCGATATAGCTCTTGTGCGGGCCCGAGCTGCCCTGCATCGGCATGGCAAGATAGATCAGCGAAGGATCGGCAGCCGCCAGCTCGGCGTAGCCGAGCCCCCAGCGCTCCATGATGCCGGGCCGGAAATTGTTGGTGACGACCGAGCACTTGCGCGCCAGCTGCCGGGCGAGCGCGCGCGCCTCCGGGCGCCCCATGTTGAGCGCGATGCTCTTCTTGTTGGTGTTGCGCGAGGCGAAATAGCCGGAGCCTTCCAGGTGCCTGGCGCCGCTCTTGTGCGGCCCGGAGAGCCGCAGGTTGTCTGGATGGGCGTGCGACTCGACCTTGATCACGTCGGCGCCGAGGTCGGCGAGCAGCCGCGTCACGAAGGCGCCGGCGCCCACCCAGCAGAAATCCAGCACACGGAGATCGGAGAAGCGCATTCACACGACCCCGGCGTTGGCGAGCGCGCGCAGGTCGCCCTCGCTCAAGCCGAGCTCCTCCACAAAGACCGCGCGGTTGTGCCCGCCGCTTGCGGGCGCGGCGCTGTGCAGCGCGGCCGGCGTGCCGCTCAGGCGATAGGGCGGGCCCGGCACCGTCAGGTCGCGGCCGAGCGCGCCGTCATGGAGCGAGCGGAAATAATCGTTGGCGCGCAATTGCGGGTCATCGACGATGTCGGCCACCGTATTGACCGGCGCGATCGCGATCTGCTTTTCCTGCCCTTCGCGATAGAGCTCCTGCTTGCTGCGCGTGGCGCAAAAGGCGCCGAAGATTTCGGCAAAACGCGCGATGCCTTCCGGGCTCTGGCGAAACTTGAAGTCGTGCCAGCGCTCGTCGAGGAGCTCAGCTCCGCCCGGCGTGCCGCTGTCGGCGATCCACTGCACCAGGGTCTTGAACGCCTTGGCGGTGCCGAGCCGTCCCGCCACCATGCTGATATAGCCATCCTGGCAGGGATAAACGCCGGTGCCGGCCTCGCGCGCCTGGTCGCCGGTGCGGCGGCGGATGCTGCCGCTCAGGTACCATTCGGGAATTGCGTCCTCAAGCGCGAAGGCGATGCATTCCTGGCCCGACACGTCCAGCCACTGGCCGTGATTGGTGCCGCCATTGTTCGTGTTCTGCCGCTCCAGCAGCGCCTTGAGGGTGGCGACCGCGCCGAAGATCGCCGACGCCAGAAAGCCCTGCTCACCGGCGACCGCGACCGGCCCGATCTCGGGATAGCCGCCGAGCGACAGCAGCCCGCCGGCCGCCAACAAGGTGAGATCGGTGGCATGGAATTTCGCGCACGGTCCGGTCTGGCCATAGGGCGTCACCGACACAAGAATAATTCCCGGGTTGCGGTCCCGCATGGTGTCGTAGCCGATGCCCCACGCCGACAGCGTGCCGGGCGCGAAGGTCTCGATCACCACGTCGCTTTTGGCCACCAGGTCGCCGAACAGGCGGCGGCCGTCGGCGCAGCTGAGATCGAGCGTGACGGCCTTCTTGTTGGCGTTCCAGAACGCATGCGCGCAGCTCTCGGCCCCGTGCGCGGTGGCGGCGAGCGGCGCGGCGCGGCGCAACGCGCTGCCCTGCGGCGGCTCGATGCGGATGACCTCGGCGCCCAGGTCGGCGAGCAGGCGGCTCGCATAGGCGACTGCGTTGTCGGCGAGATCGAGCACGCGGATGCCCGCGAGCGCCACCCGTCCGGTTGCGGGATTGTCATTCGGCATCGTCGGTCTTCAGCAAGAACGCATCGAGGCGTCCCAGCACCTTGGCGAGGCGGCCGTAACGCTCGAGCGTCCGCTCGCTGTCGGCGGCGGCGACGCCGTTGAGCAGCGCATTGGCGACTGCCATGGCGGCCACGAAGGAATTCTGCAAGCCGGCGCCGGTAGAGGCCGCCGCCAGGATGACGTCGGCGATCTGGCCGACCGCCGAGATCGGGGTGTCGGTGATGGCGACCACCTTGGCTTTCGCCTCCTTGGCGAGCTGCGCCACCTTCTGGGTCGACACCGCATAGGGCGCCGAGCTGAACGCGATCAGGCAATCATCGGGGCCGAGATCGAGCAGCTGCGATGCCTGCAACGTCATGTCGCCGCTCCACACCACGGTATTGCCGCGAATGCGATCGAGCGCGAGGCCGAGGAAGAACGCCACGCTGTAGGCATTGAACGAGCCGACCACGAACACCTTGCGGGCGGCCGCGATCAGGTCGCTCGCCCGCTGCAGGTCCTCGACCTTGATGGCCGAGATGGTGCGGCGCAGGTTCTGCAGGTCCTGCCCGAGCGAGGTTCCGAATGCGGTGCCTTCCAGATGCACCAGCACCGAGTTCTCATTGACGATCTCGCTCGCCGCCGACAATTGCCCGCGCACCAGCTGGCGGGTGCGCTCCTGCAGGTCGGGAAAGCCCTTGAGCCCGAGCCGGTAGGTGAAGCGCACGATGGTCGAGGGATTGACCCCGAGCTGGCCCGCCATCTGATCGACGGTCGAGAACGCCACCCGGTCCGGGTGGTCGACGATGTATTCGGCGATCCGCTTCTGCGATTGGGTCAGGCGGTCGTACTGGCGGCGCAGCTCGTCGATGACGTCTTCCGAGCCGCCCGCCCGCCGCTTGGCCATGCGGCCCGCGCGTTCCGCCCGCTTGGCATTAGTCGACAAGCCGGTAAGCCTCCCGCTTCGGCCGCTCGCTCACATGCGGCAGCACCTCGTGGCCGAGCTGGATCAGCAGATCCTCCACCTCCTGGCCGGGCTTCGGGAACGGCCACATGATGGTCTCCTGGATGCCGACCGCCTCCAGCGCCTTGAGACGCGCGACCACCTGCTTGGCGGTGCCCACGATCGACATGGTGTTGAAGATGCCGCGCGGCATCAGGCGCCGCAGCTCCGCCATCACCTCGGGCGACCATTCGTGCGGCGCCTCGTGCAGGAACTTGCGGAACTCATCCGGGACGTCGTCGCTGAGCTGGTCGACCATCTCGGTCATGCTCTTGCGGCTGCTCCAGAAGGCATGGCTCATGCCGCGCTTGATGTTGTCGGGGATCTCCTCGTCCTCGCGCTCCAGGATGGTGACATAGACCCAGGAGCAGAGCTGGATGTCCTTCCAGGTGCGGTTAGACTTGGTAAGGCCCTTCTGGATGTGGCCCTTGGCGTATTCGATGCCGGGGGCGGTCGCGAAGCTGCCGATCAGCACGCCCTCGCCGATCTCGCCGCCGAGCGCCAGGATGAGCGGGCTGCGGCTGGCGATGTACATTTCCGGGATCGACTGCGGCTCGAAGTCGAGCTTGCCGGCCTTGAACTTGATCAGCTCGCCGTCGAGCGTCACCCGCTCGCCCTTCCACAGCTGCCGCATCAGGCCGATGCCTTCGCGGATGCCCTTGACCGGTTTGGGATTGCTGATGGTGGGCAGCGTCTCGAAGTGGCTGCCGGCGCCCATGACCACGCGCAGGCGGCCGGGCGCGAGTTCGGCCAGCGTGGCGCAAGCCTGCGCCGACAAGGCCGGATGGCGCGTATAGGGATCGGTCACGCAGAAGCCGAAGCCGATGCGCGACGTCATGCGGGTGGCGGCCGCGATCCGCACATAGGGATCGCGCGTCCACTTCTCGTCCGCATGCATGAAGGCGTGAAAATTGAGCTGCTCGGCGAGCTTCACCTGCTCCAGAAAGCGGACATTGGTTTCCTCGCCGAGCGAGCAGACGGATACTCTCATTGATCAAGCCTCAATTCGAAATGAACTTTTTTGTGCGGGGAAGCCGAACGTTGCGCTCCTCGCCCCGCGAGCGGGGAGAGGGCAGCAAGCGCTGCCGATAGCCCGAACTCTGCCCGGTGAGGGGGCGTTTCCACGAGCTCAGACTCGCGGCGAGGCCCCCTCATCCCGACCTTCTCCCCGCACGCGGGGAGAAGGAGTGAGAGGCCGTGCGTCCCTGAATGCTCTGTCACCGTCATTTCTTGTCGACGCTGCGCAGGCCGCCGTATGAGGGGTAGGTCTTCGCCCACTCGCTCGGATAGGCGCGATCGATGCCCTTGGTGAAGTAGGAGCCGACGGTGAGATCGATCGGCACGTCGATGATCCAGGGCCGGCGGCTGGCAATGGCCTTGCGCAAGGTCGGCCCGAGCAGCTCCGGGTCCTCGATGCGGGCGCCCTCGGCCCCGTAGGCGTGGGCGAGCTGCACGTAATCCGGATTGTAGCGCTCGCCGGTGTCCTTGCGGGTGAAGGTGCACCACGGATGCGAGCGCTGGTAGGAGCGCTCCATGCCTTTGCGCTCGATGCCGAACTCGTAATTGTTGAGGATCACCCAGATGGCCGGCAGATTGTACTCGACCGCGGTGCAGACCGCCTGGTTGACCAGGTTGAACGCGCCATCGCCGGTGAGCACGATCGCGGGCCGCGACGGATCGGCCGCCACCCCGCCCACGACGCCGGACGCCGCCCAGCCCATCTCGGCCATGCCGGGGCTGATCTGCCAGGCGCCGGGCCGGCGAATCCGCATATAGGCCTCGGCGTATTGGGTGACGTCGCCGATATCGATATAGGCGACGCCGTTCTCGCCCAGCGCCTCGCCGACCTCGTGGACCAGGCGGGCCGGATGCACCGGCGCGGTCTTGGCGTGCAGCAGCGGCTCGATCTCCTTGAGCCAGGCGGTGCGATAGCCGCGCGACTTCTTGATCCAGTCCTGATGCTTGAGGTTGGCTTTGCCGGCGGCGGCCAGATCCTCGAGGAACAGCCGCGCATCGCTCACCAGGCCGAGCTCGACCGGGAAGTTGCGGCCGATCTCGGTGCCGTCGACGTCGACCTGCACGATCTTGGTCTGGGTCACGTCGTAGATCGAGCCCTTGCGCCAGTTGGCGGTGTGATTGTCGGAGAAGCGGGCCCCGACCCCGACGATGAGATCGGCCTCGCGCGAAGCCTCCGCGGCGCTCGCCCAGCCGGAGCGGCCGAGCGTGCCGAGCGAGAGCGGATGATCCTCGGATATCTGGCCCTTGGCCGGCAGCGTGGTGGCGACCGGAATCTGCAGCTTCTCCACCGCGGCGCGCAGCGCATCGGCGGCTTCCGCCCGGATCACGCCGCCGCCGGCGAGCAGCAGGGGACGCTCCGCCTTTGCGATCATGTCGGCGACGCGGCGCACGCTGTCCTGGTCGGCACGCGCGCGGCCGAGCGTCGGCCCGCGCCGCAGCGGCGGCTCGATCTCGCCTTCGACCTCGGCCAATTGAATGTCGTAGGGCAGCTGCACGAACACCGGGCCCGGCCGACCCGAGGTCGCGACCTTGACGGCGGTATTGAGCACCTCAATGGCGCTGTCGGGCCGGATGATCAGCCAGCAGCCTTTCACCACCGGGCGGAACACGTTCAGGGCGTCCTCGTGCCCGTGATAGAAAATCTCCTGCATGCCGGCCTTGCCCATGAAATGGGTGGTGCCGGAGCCGGCGATGATCAGCACCGGGGCGGAATCGTGCATGGCGCTGGCGGCGGCGCCGACCGCATTCAAGAGGCCCGGGCCCTTGTTGATAATGACGGGCGCCATCTTGCCGGTGAGGCGGTAGTACATGTCCGCCATATGCACCGCATGGGCCTCGTGCTTGGCCTGGATGCCTTCGAGCGTATTGGTCTTCGGCGTAAGGGCATCCAGGAACGGCCAGATCGAGCCCCCGGCATATCCAAAATACTTATGGAATCCAGCAACTTCGAACCAATCGGCAATCGCGTCTACGACCCGCACGGCGTCTCCGATCGTACCTTTGAGGAGCACAATTTGCGGCGTGACGTTTTGCAACAATTTTCGTTGCTGTCAACCATTCATTTGGCAACAAAAAGTGGTTTTCAGCGCCAGGCCGCAGGCAATATAGCGCCCCGCTAGGTTCCGAGAAACCTGGCCTGCCGCTGCCTTAACCTGCCACCGCCGGCGCAGGTGGCAACGAAAATGTCGCAGCGAAAGGTGATGCAACGAATATTGTTGCGAAATCCAGATCGTGCGATAACATCAGGCAAGCGGACATCGGCCGGGGATCGCCCACATGCACGATCGATTGCGGGGTACTGCGCTTGGCGTGATCGCGGCGTTGACGCTCGCCTCGTTCGGCGCGCCGGCCGCTCGCGCCCAGACGGACGAGATCAGCACCTATCCGAACCGGCCGATCCATATCGTGGCAGCCGCGGCGGCCGGCGGCACCATGGACGTGGTGGCGCGGCTGATCGGCCAGAAGCTGAACGAAAGGTTCGGCCAGCCGGTGATCATCGACAACCGGCCCGGCGCCTCGACCATCATCGGCACCGAATATGTGGCGCGCGCGCCGGCCGACGGCTACACGCTGCTCAGCGCCCCGCTCGCCTCCATCGTGGTGAACCCCGCCGTCTATCCGAAGCTGCGGTACGGCGTGCGCGATTTCGCCCCCGTCTCGATCGTGGGGTCGTATCCGTTCATCCTGGCGGTCACCAACTCCGCCCCGGTCAAAAGCGTGCGCGAGTTGATCGATTACACCAAGGCGCATCCCGAGAAGGCAAATGCCGGCGGCGGGACGGTGTCCTTTCAGCTCATGACCGAGCTGTTCAAGCTGCGCACCGGGGCTCCCATTCAATACATTCCCTACAAGGGGATGAGCGAGGTCACGCTCGCCTTGATATCGGGCGAGCTCTTGATGTCTTTCGTCACCGCGACCAGCGCCTCGCAGATCAAGGGCGGAAATATCCGCGCCCTGGCGGTCGCGGCGCCCGCCCGCGTTCCGTCATTTCCGGATCTGCCGACCCTGGCGGAAGCCGGCGTTCCGGACATGTCGGCGGTGAGCTGGGCCGGCATCGTGGCCCCGGCCCGGACGCCGGACGAGATCGTGAAAAAGCTGGAGCGCGAGATCGTCCGCATCGTCAAGCTGCCCGACATTCAAGCGAAGCTGCGTCTGGAGGAGCTCGATCCGGTCGGCAACACGTCGGCTGAATTCGCCCGCATCATTGCCGACGATTCGGTGACCTGGTCGGCGGCGGCCAAGGCTGCCCACATCAGCCTCGAGCAGTAGCCCGATGTTCCCGCACCATTCGGCCGATCGGGACGCGGCGACATGACCCGCGTGCAGTCGCTGGCCGACGCCAGTAGGCGCCTGCCCACGGCAAGATCGAGCAACAATCAAACAGCAAGACCAAGGAGAGCTGAATGAGTCGCGTCCCTGACGTCACGCCCGACATGTACACGGCCGAGCAGAAGCGGGTCGGCGACGAGATCGGCAAATTGCGCCGCGGTCTCGCCCGCGGACCCTATGCGATCTGGATCCGAATTCCGGAGGTGGCCGAGCTCGCCAGCAAGCTCGGCAACATGATCCGTCTCAAGAGCATGCTGGAGCGGCGTTTGTTCGAGCTGATGGTGCTGATCGTGGCGCGCACCTGGTCGGCGCAATTCGAGTGGTTCGCGCACGAGCCTTATGGGCACGAGTTCGGCATCGAGCCCGACATCATCGAGGCCATTCGAAACGGGCGAGTGCCGTCCTTCAAGCGGGAGGAGGAGCAGGTCGTCTACGACATCATTACGGAGCTGCAGGCGAAGCGCTCGCTGAGCCAGCCGAGCTTCGATCGCGCGCTCGCCAAGCTGGGGTTGCAGCCGCTGGTCGAGCTGATCGCCGGCGCCGGCTACGCCACCATGCTGGCGATGACGCTCAGGACATTCGAGGTGCAGGCGCCGGACGGAAAGCGGCCGCTGCCGGACTTGCCGTGACGCGGCGGCGCCGGCCAATTCCCTTTCGTCTTTCTCGCCGGCTTGCGCGCCAAAGACGATCTGAACGCTGCGCCGCAGCCTTCAACCGTTTCCTGCAACCATAGGCGCCGACAGCATGCCGTCAGCTCGCAGAATCGACGTTCACTTTCATACAATCCCAGTCTTCTACCAGGAGGCGGTCATTGCGGCGGGCCTTGGACCCACGCGCCGCAGCGGTTACCCGCCATGCTCGCCCGAGGCCGCGCTCGAGATGATGGATGCAAACGGCATCGATTATGCGATCGCGTCGGTGTCGATGCCGGGCGTGCAGTTTTGCGAGCCCGGCAAGGCCAAGGCTCTGGCCCGCAGGCTCAATGAGCACGCGGCCGAGCAAAGAGCGCGCTGGCCCGGCCGTTTCGGAGGATTTGCGATCATTCCGATGCGCAACGCCGACGATGCAATCGCGGAAATCGCCTATGCGCTGGACGTCCTGAAGCTCGAAGGCGTTTGCCTCTTTACCAACTATGACGGAACCTATCTGGGAGATCCTCTATTTGATCCGGTTCTGGAGGCGCTCAACGGACATGGCGCGGTCGTCTACACGCACCCGAACATTCACCCGTCGAGCCGCACCATCCCGCTGAAATATCCCGGCTTCCTGATGGAATACCCGTTCGACACGACCCGAATGGCGGTCCATCTCATCTTGACGGGCGCGCTCGACCGCTTTCCCGGCATCAAGTTCATCCTCTCCCATGGGGGCGGGACTTTGCCCTACCTGCGGTGGCGCATTGGCTCCGGCCCGGGCGTCGATGAGGGTTTGCCGCAATGGCCGCGTGAGAAGTTCGCCGATTATTTCAGCCGGTTCTGGTACGACAATGCGATCGCGTGCGATCCGCCGGCGACGGCGGCGATGAAGAGCATCGCCGGGCTGGACAAGGTCCTGTTCGGCACCGACTGGCCGTTCATTCCTGCTCGCCTCATCGCCGAGCAGGTCGCAACCCATGTCCTGCCTTCCACGCACACCGACATCGAGCGCGCGGCGATCGATCGCGGCAATGCGCTCAAGCTGTGGCCGCACCTGGCGACAGACAGTGCGCACTCATCCCAAAGCGCGGCGCCGATCGGGGCCTGATCGAGCAACGGGCTGCGATCGATCGCGCAGGCTGATCGGCATGCTCAGGAGGTAGGAGGTGGCGGGCGATTTCTCCGGGTGGATTGGCCGGACCGAGGCGGTCGAGGACGTTCTCACGCCCGCCACGGCGCGATCCCTGCTGGCGACCCTTGACCAGGATCCGGATGCCGCCGCGGGAGATTTCGCCCCGCAGTCGATCCATTGGTGCCTCGCGGTCCCGGGGGCGCGCATGAGCGATCTCGGCATCGACGGCCACCCCAGGACCGGCGGATTCCTGCCGCCCGCGCCGTTCTCGCGCCGGATGTGGGCTTCTAGCGCGGTGGAATTTCTCGCACCGATCCGCGTCGGGTCCTCGGTCCGGCGAATCTCGAAAATCGCCGCCGTCACGGAGAAGGCCGGAAGCTCCGGCCGCCTCATGTTTGTGGATGTCGATCACGCCATCTCGGCGAATGGCTCGCCGGCTGTGCGGGAGCGACAGACGATCGTTTACCGCGAGGCGAGGGCTGGCTCCGGATCGAGCAAGGCCGAGCCGAGGGATCTGGCCAGCTGGACCTGGCAAAGGGAGGTCACTCCTGATGAGGTGATGTTGTTCCGGTATTCGGCGCTGACTTTCAACGGCCATCGCATCCACTACGATCTCCCCTACGCCACGACCGTTGAGGGTTATGCGGGCCTCGTGGTGCAGGGTCCGCTGGTGGCGACGCTTCTGCTCGACCTCTGCGCCCGTCAGCTTGGCGCGGACGCACTGTCGCGTTTCGCCTTTCGGGCGGTTGCGCCGGCATTTGCCGGAGTGCCCTTGAGGCTCAAGGCGCGAAGGGACGGATCCTCGCTCGCGCTGGCGGCCTTCGGGCACCCAGGCTATCTCGTCATGACGGCCGAAGCGGACATCAGGGAAAGACTTTGATGTTTGCCGGGCACCGCTCGCCGCTTTTTGTCATCAGAGGTAACCGCAATGGCTGAGTACCCCAATGTTTTGCTTTTCATTGACGGCGCGTGGTGCAACGGCGCGGCCGGTGCCACGATCGCGGTGACCAACCCGGCGACCGGCGAGGCGATCGGCAATGTTGCACGGGCCGAGCACGGCGATCTCGATCGAGCACTAGCTGCCGCCGAGCGGGGCTTCGTGACCTGGCGCAAGGTCTCCGCCTACGATCGGGGACGGGTCTTGCGCAAGGCCGCCGATCTCATGCGTGCCCGGGCCGATGCGATCGCAGCGGTCCTGACCCGCGAGCACGGCAAGCCGCAGGCCGAGGCCAAGGGCGAGGTGGGAAGCGGCGCCGACATTCTCGATTGGTTCGCCGAGGAGGCGCGGCGCACCTATGGGCGGGTGATCCCGGCGCGCAGCGAGACGGTGCAGCAGATCGTGGTGAAGGAGCCGGTCGGGCCGGTTGCTGCCTTCACGCCCTGGAACTTTCCCATCAACCAGGCCGCCCGCAAGGTGGCGGCGGCGCTGGCGGCCGGCTGCTCGGTGATCCTCAAGGGGCCGGAGGAAACGCCGGCCAGCTGCGCCGCCCTGGTGCAGGCACTGGCGGATGCCGGCCTGCCGGCCGGCGTGCTCAATCTGGTCTACGGGGTGCCGGCGGACATCTCCGGCTACCTGATCCCGCACCGGATCATCCGCAAGGTTTCCTTCACCGGCTCGGTGCCGGTCGGCAAGCATCTCGCCGCCATGGCCGGGCAATACATGAAGCGGGTCACCATGGAGCTCGGCGGCCATTCCCCCGCGATCGTGTTCGCAGATGCGGACCTTGATGTGGCAGCCAGGATTCTCAGCGCCAACAAGTATCGCAACGCCGGCCAGGTCTGCGTGTCGCCGACGCGTTTTCTGGTCCACGACCAGCTCTATGAGCCGTTCGTCGATCGCTTCGTGGCCGCCAAGGCGGTGACGGTCGGCGACGGAATGACGGCCGGGGTCGCCATGGGGCCGCTCGCGACCGCGCGCCGGGTCGAGGCGATGGAAAGCTTCATCGCTGACGCGGTGGCGAAAGGCGCCAAGCTACGCACCGGCGGCCGGCGCATCGGCAATACCGGCTATTTCTTCGAGCCCACCGTGCTCACCGACGTGCCGCAGGACGCCCGCGTGATGAACGAGGAGCCGTTCGGGCCGATCGCCATCATGATGCCGTTCACCAGCTTCGAGGAAGCGATCACCGAGGCCAACCGGCTGCCCTACGGGCTTGCCGCCTACGCGTATACGCGATCGCTGAAAACCGCGGCTGCGGTCGCGGCTGCGCTCGAATCCGGTACGGTCTCGATCAACCACCACGGCCTCGCCCCGATCGAAACCCCGCTCGGCGGCGTCAAGGATTCCGGCTACGGCTCGGAAGGCGGCGCCGAGGCGATCGAGGCCTATCTGGTGACCAAGTTCGTGACCCAGACCGGGCTGTGACGACCTTGTCGCCAACGAAGCGGTCCCTGAGCCAATCATGAATCTGCACGTGGACGTTCTCGACGGCACCGCGCATGCGGAGATTCGCGACCAAGTACGCAAGCTGTGCTCCGGCTTCCCGGGTGAGTACTGGCGCGCGCTCGATCGGGATGGCGCCTATCCTAAGGATTTCGTCGGCGCGCTCACGGCGGCTGGTTACCTCTCGGCGCTCATCCCGGAAGAGTATGGCGGTTCGGGCCTGCCGCTGTCGGCCGCCGCCGGGATTCTCGAGGAGATCCATCGCTGCGGATGCAACGCCGCGGCGTGCCACGCGCAAATGTACATCATGGGCACCTTGCTGCGGCACGGAAGCGACGCGCAGAAGCAGATGTATCTGCCTTCGATCGCCCGCGGCGAGCTCCGGTTGCAGGCCTTCGGGGTGACCGAGCCGTCGAGCGGCAGCGACACCACCTCGATCAAGACGTTTGCGCGGCGCGATGGCGATGGCTACGTCGTCAACGGCCAGAAGATATGGACATCGCGCGCCGAGCATTCGGACTTGCTGTTGTTGCTTGCCCGCACGACGCCCCGCGACCAGCTTGCCAGGCGCACCGATGGCCTGTCGGTATTCCTGGTGGACCTCCGGGAGGCGAAGCAGGGTGGGCTTTCGATCCGGCCGATCCGCACCATGATGAATCATTCCACCACCGAGGTGTTCTTCGACAACGTGCGGATTCCCGCGGCCAATCTGATCGGGGAGGAGGGGCGCGGATTTCGCTACATCCTATCCGGCATGAATGCCGAACGCGTGCTGATCGCCGCCGAATGCATCGGCGATGCCAAATGGTTCATCGATAAGGCGACCGCCTACGCGCGCGATCGTTCGGTGTTCGGCCGGCCGATCGGCCAGAACCAGGGCATCCAGTTTCCCATCGCCAAGGCCTACGCGCAGATGCGGGCGGCCGAGCTCATGGTCCATCGCGCGGCCGCCCTCTTCGAACAGGGTCGCGACTGCGCCGGCGAGGCCAACATGGCAAAAATGCTGGCGGCCGAGGCTTCCTGGGCGGCAGCGGAAGCCTGCCTGCAGACCCATGGGGGATTCGGCTTTGCGGAGGAGTACGACGTGGAGCGCAAGTTCCGCGAGGCGCGGCTTTATCAGGTGGCGCCGATCTCGACCAATCTCATCCTCTCCTATCTGGCCGAGCACGTGCTGGGTCTCCCGCGATCCTTTTGAACGCGTGACTACCCGCCACGGCGCTTAGGAAAGCCCCGCGACCCGCGGGCCCGTGGCAAGGCCACATTGGGGATATTGACCGGCATCTCCCCAATGGTCTATGGTTAGTCCATAGAGGACTTCCGCCATGAGTTCGGTTCCCACCACGGCCCCGGTGTTCCAAAGCCTCGGGCGGCGCAGCGCCTATCTGGACGTGGCGGACCGCATCCGCGCGACCATCTTCAAGGACAAGCTGGCGCTGTTCCAGCGCATGCCCTCCGAGCGCGATCTCGCGGCCCAGTTCGGGGTCAGCCGCGTGGTGATCCGCGAGGCGATTCGCACGCTTGAGACCAGCGGCCTGGTGACCGTCAAGAAGGGCCCCAAGGGCGGCATCTTCGTCACCCAGGATTATGAGCGGCCGATCGTCGACACCATCACCAACCTGCTGGCTGGCGGCGAGGCTACGCTCGACGACCTGTTCGAGATGCGGCTCCTGATCGAACCCTATGCGGCGGCGCGGGTGGCCGAGAGCGGCAGCGAGGCCGATTTCGCGATGCTGGAAGGCCGGATCGCGCAGGCCGAAGAGGAGCATGGCGCCGACCGCAGCGTGCGCCACGCCTATATCGATTTCCATCGCCAGATCATCCGGCTGGCCCACAATCCGCTGCTCGCCATCGTGGGCGAGACGGTTCTGCTGGTACTGTACGACCGCGTAAAAGCCGTATTGAGCGCGGAAACCACCGAGGTCGGGTTGATCATGCACCGGCAGCTGGTCAATGCCTGCCGCAACCGCCAGCCCGCGGAGGCGCGGGCCATCATGGCGCAGGACATTGAGATCCTCAGCCGCCGCTTCGCGGAATTTTCCGCCGGCCTCAAGCAACAGCGCAAGAGCGCGCGCCAAAAACCAAAAGCCGCCGGCGCAACCGTCCAGCCGTCACGATCGCCGGCCCGCAACCTCAACCAACAACGCCCATAAGGAACGCCAACAAGGAGGCCCAGATGGTCAAGCATTTCGATCCCAGTTGCCCCAAGTGCGACAAGAAATTCCACGTCCATCACGAAGACCTGCGCTACGCCGGCATCAAGCTGTTGTGCCCGTATTGCCAGAACGAGTTCTTCGTCGAGGAGTGTACCAACTTGATCGAGCACGACGGCACGCTCACGCATCCCAACCAGAAGGCCGATACGCACTCGCACTGATTCCATTTTCGATGGGTGTCATCGCCGGGCATAGCCCGCGCAGACGGGCGTAAACGCCCTTATGTCCCGGCGACCTCGATAAGGAGGGCACCGTGCGACCCTTATCGAGATGGCCGGAACAAGTCCGGCCATGACACGAGAGGACGGTGCACACCTTTCCCCGATTAACCGGCGCCACGGCGCCCCGACGGCAGCCACACTTTCAGAGGTCAACCATGAACGTCCAGGTCAAGCCCACCATCCCGCTCAACACCGGCAAGCCGAGCGAGCTGCGCGATTACATCGCCATGATCGAGCGCGATCATCCCAAGGAGATTCTCCGCATCTCCGACGAGATCGATCCGGCCAAGTTCGAGGCGACCGCCATCCTCGCCAATCTCGAGGAGAAGGGCATCAACCCGATGGTGCTGTTCGAGCGGCCGATCAACCAGTTCGGCAAGGTCTCGCCGTTCCCGCTGATCACCAACATCTATTCGTCGCGCCGCCGCGACGCGCTCGCGCTCGGCCTGCAGGCCAACCAGGACCGCATCGATCTCAGCCTGGAATATTCCCGCCGCGAGGCGCGCCGGGTGCCGCCGGTGCGGATCGCGAGCGCCGACGCGCCGGTCAAGCAGGTCGTCAAGGTCGGCGACCAGGTCGATCTGCGCGAGCTGCCGATCGTGCGCCATCACCGCATGGATCCGGCGCCCTATATCGACATGGCGCCGATCATGCGCGATCCCGAGATGGGCCACTACAACATTGCGTTCCTGCGCATGATGTACAAAGGCCCGCGCAAGCTCGGCATCCACATGTCGCCGCGCCATAACTGGCAGATGTGCCGCAAGAACGAGCTCAAGAACCAGCCGACCCCGACCGCCATCATCGTCAGCCATCACCCGGCGTTCTTCTTAGGGTCGCTCAACGTGGCGCCGTTCGGCACCGACGATTACGAGGTGCTGGGCGCCATGATGAACGAGCCGATCCGGCTGGTGCCGTCGCAGACCTGGGGCGAGGACTTCATGGTGCCGGCCGACGCCGAGATGATCATCGAGGGCGAGATTCCCCCCAATGTGCGCGAGGTCGAAGGGCCGTTTGGCGAGTTCCCGGGCACCTACGGGCCGCAGCGGCTGCGCTGGATTATCGACGTCAAGGCGATGACCCACCGCAAGAACGCCATCTACCAGGACATCTTCGTCGGCCATGCCGACGACTGGGTGATGGGCGCGATCCCGAAGGAAGGCGCGCTCTACAACCGCATCAAGGGCGTGGTGCCGGGCGTCAAGGCGGTGCACCTGCCCAATTCCGGCGTCGGCCGCTTCAACTGCTACATCTCGATCGACAAGCGGGTGGACGGCGAGAGCAAGCAGGCCGCCTTCATCGCGCTCGGCGAGGTCGATTTCGTCAAGAACGTGATCGTGGTCGATGGCGACATCGATCCTTACAACGAGCAGGAGGTCATGTATGCGGTCGCGACCCGCACCCAGGCCAACGAGGATGTCGACATCATCAAGAATTCCAAGGGCAACACGCTCGATCCCTCGCAGACCGACGACATCATGACGGCCAAGATGATCATCGACGCGACGCGGCCGATGCGCCGCCCGTTCTCCACGCGGCTTGACGTGCCGGCCGAGGTGCGGGCGCGGTTCCCGATCGAGAAGTATTTCAATAGGGTCGCTGCGGAGCCCAAATAGGGGGGCGCAATAGCATTCGCGCTTATCGCGCTCCCCAGTTTGTCCCGGATGCATGCGGCGCTGTCGCCCCGATGGAACTTTCTCTCCATGGCGCCGTTGTCCTCCAGACATCAACATATGGAGGCGAATATGGGCTTCGGTAGAGGCGCACTGCTCTGGCTGATCGGCATTCCGCTGCCGATTATCATCCTCTTGGCTTTGTTCATGCATCATTAAGCGGGCGAGGCTTCCTGCTGCAAGGCCGGCCATCCATTGGCCGGCCTTTTTGTTGGTGGAAAGTCCCCGGCGGCCCGAAACCGGCTTCCTCATTCAGACATTGCTTAAGTACATTCCGCGTGAATGTCAGGTGCATCACCGTCAAGCGTGCGCGGGGCGCGTTCGTTGCCGATGTCGCAGGAACAACACGCAGGCTCGATCATTGTCGAACCGTACAATGGCGCCGGCTCCCGGTTCAGGGTCCTCTCCGGTTCCGAACTGTGCAGACGTTCGGCAAAAAAATGGAGAATGCGATGGCCACGATTGAGAAAGAGACAACTTCGCTCATCGGCAGCGACAAGGTGGAAGGAACGACCGTCTACGGAATGGACGGAAACAGCATCGGGACTATTCAGCGGATCATGATCGACAAGATCAGCGGGAAAGTCGCCTATGCGGTCACCTCGTTCGGAGGATTTCTCGGCATGGGCGAGGACTACTATCCCTTGCCCTGGGCGCAACTGAAGTACGATACGGGCCTCGGTGGCTATCGCACCAACCTGACCGAGGCTCAGCTCAAGGGCGCCCCGAAATACGGTCGATCGACCGAATGGAACTGGTCCGATCGCGCGAACGATCGCAAGGTCTACGATTATTACAAGGTTCCGCTCTGGTACGCCGATTGAGCATGCCAGCGCCCTCAAGGCGCTGCCGTGCAAGCAGCCCCGCCGTTTGCACGGCGGGGCTTTGCATTTTGTCAGCCCGCTGTGGCCCGTAAACGCCTCATATTGCGAGGAACCACTTCATCGGCCCGACATTGACCCATAAAGAAGAGGTGACGTCATGGGCGCCCCAGCTAGTGGATCTGAATTGGACTGTCCGAGGTGTGGCGCCGTGATGGACGAGAGGGGCCGGATCCGGTCCTTCGGCAACGACCCGGGTCTGCGGATATTTGAATGCCGGGCCTGCGGATTTGGAACTTCACGTCTCGACACGCGGCAATCGCGGCGTCCGGCGAGGAAGAAGTCTGGCGTCGCGCAATAGCCCCCGCGGTGTTTGAGCTTTAGCGTTTCCGCACGATCGCGCGGATCAATACGTACACCTTTAGAAGAATCACGAGCAGTAGGTCAGATTCCATTTCGAATTGCGGCATTATCGGGACTTTTCTCGGAACTAATTCGACTCAACCGCGTTTATCGGCACACTCGCAACTCATCAGCGAACAGCCGGAGGAAATTCATGGATACCGTGATCACTGCCAAGCCATACTCGGTCGTCGACCTTCAAAGCTCCGGGGTCTCTTGGGCTTCAATTGCAGCCGGCGCCGTGACGGCGGCCGCGCTGACACTGCTGCTCGTCGCCTTCGGTGCAGGGATCGGCCTCTCGGCGGTGTCTCCGTGGTCCGACTCGGGTGTCTCCGGCTCGAGCTTTGAGATGGGGACTGGCATCTATCTCGTGATCGTCGGCGTGATGGCGTCCGCTGTGGGCGGATATCTGGCGGCCAGGCTGCGGACGAAGTGGACCGGCATTCACACGCACGAGGCTTTCTTCCGCGACACCGCCCACGGCCTGCTGGCATGGGCCTTCGCCACGGTCATCAGCGCGGCCCTTCTGGGCGGTGCGACATCCCACCTGGTCGGCGGCGCCGCTGGTGGCTTGGTGGCGGCAGCTCCGCAAGCGGCGCAAAATGCCTCTCCCACGGACCTTGCCACCGACAAGCTCTTTCGGTCGGACACTCCCGCGCCCGCAGCAACCGCCGGCGCTGGAACGGACCCGGCCCGCTCGGAGGTTTCCCGAATCCTCGTTGCCAGCTTTCGCGGCAACAGGGACGTGAGCGCGGCCGATCGCGGCTACCTTGCCCGTCTGGTTGCCGCGCGCACCGGACTTTCCCAGGCCGACGCCGAAAAGCGCGTCAACGACGTAATTGCCGAGACCAAGCAGGCGATCGACGATGCGCGCCGGGCTGCCGCCAGCTTTGCGCTGTGGATGGCCGCCGCCATGTTGTTTGGAGCCTTTGCGGCGAGCCTGGCGGCCGTCGAAGGCGGCCAGCTGCGGGACGGTGTGTGGAACGAGAAGCATTTGGTTCCGCGGACGAGTTGAGCTAGCGCCCGCGCCCCGAGCTACCCTTCGGGGAGACCGCCCACGCCGAGAAAGGCCGTGGGCGGTCTCGCCAATTGAAAGCCCCTGTTCTGGATCATTGTCGAAAAGTTCGCGGCTGCGGCTGGCTAGCGGCATCGAGACGTCAGGGAATCCCAGCTTTTTCCCGCACCTGCGCTATTTGCGGGAACTGGCGTTACGCGACGGATAAGCGCAGCCCCGCGTGAGGACGTGGAACTCAACGCGGTGCGCAGTGTTATCAGGCCACATCGAACCAGCATCAAAGGAATAGATGTCGCGCGGGTTGCCGCCGGGGCTGCACCGCCGCCGGCAGAGGTATCCCGTTCGGCTCCAACCAGGGAGAACTGACACATGGATGAAAACCGAATGGCCGGATTCGCCAAGAACGTAGGCGGAAAGGCAGAGGAAGGCTTTGGCCGCGCCACCGGCGACGTCAAGTCGCAGGTGCAGGGTCAGATAAAGCAAGCCGCGGGTGCCGCTCAGGATTTGTACGGTCAGGCGAAAGATTCCGCGAGCGATGCTGTCGACGCCGTTCGTGAGATGTCGGGTTCCGCGCAGGATTCGATCCGCGACTACATCGAGAACAATCCCTATACGGCCGCGGCCATAGCGCTCGGTCTCGGATGGCTGATCGGAAGATCCCACCGTCCGTTCTAGGACCCCTCGACCCGGAAGCTTCCATTCCTCGTTCAGTCCCCGGCGCCAGGCCGGGAGTTAGGAAACATGATGACCAAAGAACCCAAGCACCTCTCCGACCTGTTCCACGATACCTTGAAGGACATCTATTTCGCGGAGAAGAAGATCCTCGCCGCCCTTCCGAAGATGGAAAAGGCTGCGCAGTCCCCCGATCTCAAGAAGGCCTTCGAGAAGCACCACCGCGAGACCGAGGGTCAGATTGAGCGGCTCGAGAAGGTGTTCGATATCATCGAAGAGAAGGCTCAAGCCAAGACCTGCGACGCCATCATGGGCATCATGAAGGAGGGGCAGGAGATCATGGACGAGTACAAGGGTTCGCCCGCCCTCGATGCCGGCCTGCTGGCGGCGGCACAGGCGGTCGAGCACTATGAGATGTCTCGCTATGGCACGCTCAAGTGCTGGGCCGAGGAGCTTGGGCATGCCGATGCCGTGAAGCTGCTCGACGCCACCCTGCAAGAAGAGAAGAAGACCGACGCGGCCCTCACGGCTCTTGCAGAGTCCGTCGTCAATCTGGAAGCCGCCTGAGCACCTGCAGCCCCGGCTTATGCGTTCAGCCTGACTCCGAAATCACCAGGATCCCGCCTGCATGGCGGGATCTTTTTTTGTATTGAGTGGGCCCGTTTAAAGAGTTTCCCTCGTCAAAGAACTGCGCCCCTACAGTTGATCTGCCAACCTGCATCGCAAGTTTGGAATCCCGGTCGACCGGCAGGGTCGCGCGCGTGACTTGCGCTGTCTGCTTTAAGAGCAGCGCCTGCGGGCCTTGACGGGCTCCGCAATCGCTGCTTGTATAATGGCATTCATTCCCGTCGATTGAGCCGGCTTGTGCCGCTTCCGGGGAATCGGATGTAGCCGACCAGACATGTCCCTGCAGAGCGATACCCGGGATTACGAGGCTTGGCTGCGCACGCAATGCGATGTCGTGGAAGCCGATCTGGCGTACAAGCACAAGCGCATGGGAAAGAGCGCGTTCGTGTTCCTGCGGGCAACTTATTATCGCTGGGCGAGGAAGATCGAAGCGTGGTGTCCGCAGGTGAGCGGCGGACCTGAGGTCCTGGCGGTGGGCGATCTGCACACCGAGAATTTCGGGACCTGGCGCGACGGCGAAGGCCGGCTGGTCTGGGGGGTCAACGACTTCGACGAAGCGGCCGTCATGCCTTATCCGCTGGACCTGGTGCGCCTTGCCACCAGCGCGGTACTCGCACCCGACCGTCTGCTTTCACCGCGCGAGGCGGCGAGCGCCATCCTCGCCGGCTATCGCAAGGGTCTCGACAATCCGCGCCCGACGCTGCTGGACGAGCAGGAAATCTGGATGCGGCCGTTTGTGGCGTGCACCGACGACGATCGCAGCAAGTTCTGGAAGGAAGTCGGCAAATACCCCACGGCCAAGCCGCCGAAAAAGGTCGCCTCCGGCCTGGAAGAGAGCCTTCCCGGCGGCGCCCGTGTGCTGCGCTTCTGCACCTGCGTGAAAGGCGGCGGCAGTCTCGGACGTCCGCGTTATGTCGCCGTCGCCGAATGGTGCGGAGGCCAGATCGTGCGCGAGGCCAAGGCGCTGGTGCCGTCCGCATGGGACTGGGCGCGCCTTCGTGCTACGGATCGGTCGCTGTTCGTCAAGCTCGCGACCGGTCGCTTCCGCTCCCCCGATCCTTTTCTCCATACCGACTCGCGCTTCATCTTCCGGCGCATTGCGGCCGACTCGCGCAAAGCCGACCTCGGGGACAAGGCCGGCGCCCACCTCGGCCGCGATCTGATGAGCGCGATGGGATTCGATCTCGCCGCAATTCATGCGGCCGATCGCGACAGCGCCAAGGCCATTGCCAAGGATTTGCAGCGGCGCCCGGCCGATTGGCTCAAGGCAGCGGCCGAGAGCGCGGCTGCTGCCGTGCAGCGGGAGTATGAGGCTTGGTGCGCGGGCGGCAAGCCGGCCACCCGCGACTGAAGGCGAAACAGCGATGTCGGTGGCCCGCGCGCGTCTGGAGCGGGCAGCGGGCGTTATCGCCCTGGCGCAATCGCCTCGAGCTTGTCCGGATTGGCGATGGCAAAGACCGAATGAATGCGCTCGCCGTCCGTGTCGATCATGATCGCAACCACGATGTGTCCGCCGGCCCTTGCCACCAGGCCGGGCGCGCCATTGAGCTCGATCTCCTCCACGGTCGCGCTCGGCGGCAACGTCCGGGTAACCGCGATGATGAAGCGCGCAACCGCGAGGCTGCCGACGACCGCCTGCTTGAGCGCGAGCGCCTTGCCGCCGCCGTCGCCGTGCAAGACGGCATTGTCATCGAGCAGCGCCACCAGCGCCTCCATATCCTGTCCGCGCGCCGCTTCCAGGAAGCCCAGCATGAGGGCGCGGTGGCGCGCCCGGTCGACGACGAAGCGCGGCCGTTCCTGCGCAATCCGGGCGCGGGCACGGCTGAATATCTTGCGGCAGGCGACGGCATCGCGCCCGACCACGGGGGCGATCTCCTCGAAGCCGAGGTCGAAGGCGTTGTGCAGCACGAACACCACGCGCTCCAGCGCCGACAGCCGCTCGAGCACGACCAGGAGCGCAAACGAGACGTCTTCGGCGCGCACCGGCTCGTCCTGCGTCAGCAATGGCTCGGGCAGCCATTCGCCCACATAGGTCTCGCGCCGCGCCCGCAGGTCGCGCAGCCGGTTGAAGCTGAGCCTGGCGGTGATCGTGGTGAGGTAGGCCTTCAGCGATTGGACGGCTTCCCCGGGCGCCGCGCGATGGAAGCGCAGGAACGCGTCCTGCACGATGTCCTCGGCGTCGGCGCGGCTGCCGGTGATCCGATAGGCCAGCGCGAACATGGCCGGCCGCAGCTCGGTGAAGGCGTGATCCGTCACGCCGCCCGCGCCGCCTGCATTGCTTCTTGTGCTCGTTGCCATGATACGCGTTTTCGTCCCACGGTGAAGAACAGGCCGGGAAATCGTCGTTCCATCTTGAGCAGCGTGGCCAGAAAGCGGACGAAGAAGTTTCGTACGCGAATTCCGTTGCGCCCGGTGATCAGGAAGGTGGCCTCCCGGTCGTCCGGAAAAGTCGCAAACCCCACCCCGACGCGGCCGATCGCAACGCCTTGGCCGAAGGCCGAATAGCAAAACGGCGGCAATTGCCGCCCGGCCGTCATGGCAAGGATCGCATCGGCCGCATAGGCGCCCGAAACCAGCGCAGCATAAGCCGACATCCGATAGCGGGCTCCGGTCGGCGCGATCGGGTGGGCGGCGTCGCCGACCGCGATGATATGCGGGTGAGAGATCGAGCGCAGTCCGGGATCGACCCAAATCCGCCCCTGCGGGTCGGTGGAGAGACCGGCCTGCCGCGCCATGTTGGGCGCTCGCAGGCCGCCCGACCATACGCAAAGATCGCAGGGGATGGTCTCATTGGAGCCGGTCAGGATTTCGCCCGCCCTGACCTCGGCGACGGTTTGGCCGTCGATCATCTTGACGTCCAACCGCTCGAGCGCGGCGCGGATCGCGCGCTCGACCCGTGCGCCCTTGAAAGCCGCGCAGCGCGAGCGCGCGAGCATGGTCACCTTGGCGGCCGGCCAGCGGGTCTTGATCTCGCCGGCGGCCTCGATTGCGGTCTCGTGGCCGCCCACCACGATCACGCGGATCGCGCGATCGGCATTCTGCTCGAGCCTTTCGCGCAAGGCTGCGACCGCGCGCGGTCCGTCGGCGGCCTCGAGCCGATAGGCGTGCGCGTCCGCGCCCGGAATTCCGCCGAGCTCGATCTGCGAGCCGAGCGCATAGATGGCGCGATCGAAGGCGAGCTCCCGTTCGGAGTTCCCGCTCGCCACGCGAATGCGGCGCCGGGCCGGATCGAGCGCGACGACATTGCCGCAAATGAAGTCGATGCCGGTCCCGGCGAGCAGCGTGGCGATCGAAGCGATGCGCGCGGCGACCGGTCCGGCAATTCTCTCCTGCAGCCTGACCCGCTCGATGAATTGATCGCTGCCGTTAACCAGCGCGACGCGCAAGTGCTTCTGGCCATGTGGCCCACGCTTGCGCCGGCCCAGGCGCAACGCCGCCATCAGTCCGGCATAGCCGGCGCCCATGATCACGACATCGTAGGGCGGCGCCTCCATGGCCTGTGTGTTCGGGTCGTTCATGCATGCCTCCGGGATAGGCCCCTGCAAGACAAGACACGCCAGGAAGGGAAAGCGTGACAGCCCAGCCCGGCCGTGGCGGCAGCCCGGGCCGTTTCGGAGCTGGGCGCGACCCCCAAGCGCTTCAATCGGCATGGCGCGCGATCCGGCTCTGTGACGGCGGTCACACGATGGTCGATTGCGCAGCCGCCGCGGACCGATCGTTGAACGTTCGGCGTCGGCCCGCTGACCCATGGACGGATGGAGAAATCATCCTGACACGACCAACCGCAAAGGAATACGCCAATGACCCGCATGACCCACAAGACCAAGCTCCTCGCCATCGTCTTGACGACGCTGGCCGCCATGGCCGCAAGCCATGCCTCGGCCAGCACGGGAAACATCGCCGGCGGGCTCACTCCGGAAGCTGCCGCGCCCGTGGCTGCGGCCGACAGCGCGGCCGCCGCCCCGAGCTGGCAGATTGCCCGCAAGGCCGGCGGCGGCAAAGGCGGCAGCGGCGGCTTTTGGACTCGCCGATCGCGCACGTAGGCGCGACGTCGAGGCCGCGAGGAGGCCGACAAAACAAAGGTGAAAAAGGTGAAGCCTCCGGCGTTGACGCCACGCTGCAAATCAGACTATTCGTGAAATTGAAACTGGACTGGTGTGCCCGGGCGGGAAACCGTACCGGGCATTTTGTTTGGTCGCCGGGATCGGACCTCCAGGCACGCGAAATTCCCGGGCCTTGTAAATCTCCTGTTATTTACAAGGAGCCTCATTGAATTCGCAGGTAAATTTGGTTGGTCAGAGCTTCACGGGCTCTTCCATCCCCTGCGCCAGCCCGACCCGCTCGGCCCGGTAGCCGCGATCTAGGATCGACTGCCACCACGGCTTGTTGTCGACATACCAGCGCACGGTCTTGCGCAACCCGCTCTCGAACGACTCGGAGGCACGCCAGCCGAGCTCGCGCTCGATCTTCGAGGGATCGATCGCATAGCGCCGGTCGTGGCCGGGCCGGTCGGACACGTAGGTGATCAGCCGCGCCCGCCGGCCGGCCGGCGAGGGCGCGATCTCGTCGAGCAGCGCGCAGATCGCCTGCACCACCGCGATGTTGCTGCGCTCGTTGCGGGCCCCGATATTGTAGGTCTGGCCGGCGGCGCCGCGCTCGAGCACCAAAGTGAGCGCGCGGGCGTGGTCCTCCACATGCAGCCAGTCGCGCACATTGGCGCCGTCGCCGTAGACCGGCAGCGACTGCTCGGCCAGGCTCCGGATGATGATGTGGGGAATGAGCTTCTCGGGAAAATGATAGGGCCCGTAATTGTTGGAGCAGTTGGTGACCATGGTGGGCAACCCGTAGGTGGCTTGCCAGGCGCGCACCAGGTGATCGGACGAGGCCTTGGAGGCCGCATAGGGCGAGTTCGGCGCGCACGGGCTTTCCTCGACGAACAGGCCCTGCGGCCCGAGCGAGCCGTAGACCTCGTCGGTGGAGACATGATGGAAGCGGAAGCCGGCTTGAGCGCCGCGGTCGAGCGCCTGCCAGTGCCGCAAGGCCTCCTGCAGCAGCGTGAAGGTGCCCACGATGTTGGTCTGGATGAACTCTCCGGGACCGTCGATCGAGCGGTCCACATGGCTTTCCGCCGCCAGGTTCATCACATAACGCGGCTGGTATTGCTCGAACAGGCGCCGCAATGTCGGGCCGTCGCAGATGTCGGCCCGCGCGAAACGATAGCGCGCATGGCCCTCGGCCTGCGGGATGGATGCGAGATTGGACGCATAGGTGAGCTTGTCGATATTGACCACGAAGGCCTGCGTCTCGTCCAAGAGGTGGCGCACCACGGCCGAGCCGATGAAGCCGGCGCCCCCGGTCACGAACACCACGGCGTTGCTCAAGCGCATGGATCAGATCCTGCGGCGAGAGCACCAAGTCGGGTAGACCCGACTTGGTGTGTCAAGCCCGGCAACGACACCGAATTGGATTGGACCGATCGGCCTATTGGGGCGGCCTGCGGCCCCAGGCGATGAAGCCCGCGTTCTTGAATCCGGCATCTTTTTTTCCGTAGCGCAGAGGCGATCCATCGAGGCCGAGCACGCAGCCCCCGGCGGCATTCAGGATGGCATGGCCGGCGGCCGTATCCCATTCCATGGTGGGGGCGAGGCGAGGATAAACATCGGCGTCGCCGCGGGCAATCAGGCAGAATTTCAGGGAGGAGCCGACGCGCTGCAACTCGGCCACCGGCCGTCGCGTAAGCCACGCCTCGGTGTCTGCGTTCAAGTGCGAACGGCTGGCGACGGCGCGCAGGCCGGTGCGCGGCGGGCTGGTGGCGATGACCTGCAGGGCGCCGGGGGCGCCAGCGGACGCGGTAGCGCCGGCCACATAGACCTGATCGAGCGCCGGCGCACAAATTGCCCCCGCGATCGGGTCGCCGCCCTCGATGAGCGCGACATTGACGGTGAAATCCTTGTGCCCGGCCAGAAATTCGCGCGTGCCGTCGAGCGGATCGACCAGGATAAAGCGTTCCGGCACCGCGCCGCCATCGGGCGCAAACGATTCCTCGGCGATCACGGGGACGTTCGGGAGGAGGGCGGTGAGGCGCGCCAGGACGAGCCGCTCCGCCTCGAGATCGGCCCGGCAGACCGGCGAGCCGTCGGGCTTGCGCCGCGCCCCGATGTCGGACGCCTGCAGCCTCATGATGAGCTTGCCGGCCTCGGCCACGATATTGCCGAGCTCGAGGCCAAGCGCGTCGCGCGCTTTCATTTCCATGACAATTCCAACCGACTCCCTGCGTTGTGTGGAACATAGGTTGATTTGGCTGTCGAAGCACCCCGCATGGTACTTGCCGCCATGCAGAAAGCGGAGAACGGCCTGGCGGGCTGCGGGCTGGACAATTAAATGCAGCAATGCCCAATGCCGGGCTCGGGCGCACGGCAATCTGACGGAGCCACCATGATCGACCTGCATTACTGGACCACGCCGAACGGCCACAAGATCACGATCTTCCTCGAGGAGGCCGGGCTGCCGTACCGGATCATCCCGGTGAATATCGGCAAGGGCCAGCAGTTCGCCCGCGCCTTCCTGACGATCTCCCCGAACAATCGCATTCCGGCGATCGTGGACCATGATCCGGCCGACGGCGGCAAGCCGATCGAGATGTTCGAATCGGGCGCCATCCTGCTCTATCTCGCGGACAAGACCGGCCGCTTCATCCCGGCCGATCTGCGCGGCCGCGCCGAGGCGATCCAGTGGGTGTTCTGGCAGATGGGCAACCTGGGCCCGATGGCGGGGCAGAACAATCATTTCAGCAATTACGCGGTCGACAAGATTCCCTACGCGATGGACCGGTATCGCAACGAGGTCAATCGACTCTACGGCGTGCTCGACCGGCGGCTGGCCGATCGGCCCTTCATCGCCGGCGATTACTCGATCGCCGACATGGCGAGCTATCCCTGGATCGTGCCCCATGAACGCCAGGGCCAGAAGATCGCCGACTTTCCGCATCTCAAGCGCTGGTTCGAGGCGGTGCGGACACGGCCGGCGGTGGTGCGCGCCTACGACAAGGCCAAGGAGATCAATCCCAATCCGCCCGGCATTCGCACGCCGGAGGAGCGTGCCATCCTGTTCGGCCAGACGGCAGCATCGGTCGCCAATGCGGCGCGCTGACGAAGCCCTGCTGGCGGAGCTCAAAGGCCGCCTGCTCGAGATCAGCGATCTCGGCGGGACCGCCGCCATCCTGTCCTGGGACCAGTCGACCTATATGCCGAGCGGCGGCGCGGTCGCGCGCGGCCGCCAGAGTGCGCTCCTGAGCCGGCTCATGCATGAGCGGCGAACGGATGCCGGGCTCGGCCGTCTCCTCGATGAGCTGACGCCGTATGGGGAGAGCCTGCCGCCCGACAGCGACGATGCCGCGCTCATCCGGGTGACGGCGCGCGATTTCGCCAAGGCGATCCGGCTGCCGACCGACTTTGTCGAGCGCTTGAGCGCGCATTCCTCTGCCACCTATGATGCCTGGACGCGGGCGCGCCAGAGCAACGATTTCGCCAGCATGCGGCCATTGCTGGAGCGGACGCTCGATCTCAGCTGCGAATATGCTGAGTTCTTCGCGCCCTACCAGCATGTCCTCGATCCCTTCATCGACGATGCGGACGAGGGCATGACCTGCGCGTCGGTGCGCGCGCTGTTTGCGCAGCTGCGCGCCGAGCTGGTGCCGCTGGTGCGCGCCATCTGCGAGCGGCCGGCGGCCGACGACAGCTGCCTGCGCGGTGCCTTTGCCGAAACCCCGCAGCTCGACTTCGGGCTCGCGCTTGCGACCGCCTATGGGTACGACCTCGGGCGCGGCCGGCTCGACCGCACCCCGCATCCGTTCTGCACCCGGCTGTCGGGCGGCGACGTGCGCATCACCACCCGGGTCTATCCGGACGACGTGACCCAGGCGCTGTTCTCAACCCTGCACGAGGCCGGCCACGGGATGTACGAGCAGGGCGTCGCGCCCGCACTCGACGGCACGCCGCTCGGTTCCGGCACCTCGGCGGGCGTGCATGAGAGCCAGTCGCGGCTGTGGGAGAACGTGGTCGGCCGCAGCCTCGGCCTGTGGCAGCACTCCTATCCGAAGCTGCAGGCGGCGTTTCCGGATCGCTTGGGCAAGGTGCCGCTCGAAAATTTTTATCGCGCCATCAACAAGGTCGAACGCTCGCTGATCAGGACCGAAGCCGACGAGGTGACCTACAATCTGCACATCATCCTGCGCTTCGATCTCGAGGTCGCGATGCTGGAACGTCGGCTCGCGGTCAAGGATCTGCCCGAGGCCTGGCGGGCGCGCTACCAGTCGGATCTCGGGATCAGCCCGCTCGACGACCGGGACGGCTGTATGCAGGACGTGCATTGGTTTGGGGGCTGCATCGGCGGCGCCTTTCACAGCTACACCATCGGCAATGTGCTGAGCGCCCAGTTCCACGCCGCAGCGCTGCGCGCCCATCCCGAGATTCCGGGCGAGATCGCGGCCGGCCGGTTTGCGACCCTGAAAGGCTGGCTCGACGAGAATCTCTATCGCCATGGCCGCAAGTACCAGGCCGACGAGATCGTGCGCCGTGCCACCGGCGAGCCCATGACCATCCGGCCCTATATGGATTATCTGAACCGCAAATATGGCGAGCTGTATGGTCTGCGTGAGACGGCCGAAACTGTCCCTGTCTGAACGACCTCAGTCGGCTGTGATGCCCCCGATATTCGGCGGTCGGCATCAGGATGCGATTTCCGCGCCCTGCCAGCAAGACGGACGCGGCCTTCGTTGCTGACGAAGGCTTTACGGTTTCGGTGGCATGATCGCCAACCGATTCGGGGATATCGCGACCATGTCGGAATGGCGGGACGAAAGAAACCGGCGCGCGCTCGCGCGCCTCGAGAAGGCGCTGCCGGGCGTTTTCCCGGCGCCGGTCCTGGCGCGCGCATTGAGCCGCCCGTTCATACCGCCGATGCCGCGGCTCGCGGTCGACGGCTACTGGCGTGCCCACCCGGTGCGGGCCGACCGCTTGGCGCGCGCGCTCGCCGCCCTCAGCGGGACGCCGGCCGGATGGACATGGAGCTTCGGGACCGGCCGCGAGGGCTTGCCGGCGACCTTTCGGGCCCCGCCGGCGCCTTACCGGGAGCCGGCCTTTGCGCGCGGTCCGGGAGCGTGCTGCGTGTGCGGACAGCCGGTCTACCGTTTCGGCTGGCACGCCGACCTGTGGGGCACCGGCCCCAACAAAAAAGCCGCCTGGCATGCGGCCTGCGTGATCGCCTGGGAACTGTGGAGCGCACCGAGCGATTTCGTGCGCATCCTCAAGCAATTGCAGGGCCGGCGCTGCGGCGAAAGCGGCAAGCGGTTGCGCAAGACCGCGGAGGTCGACCACCGGGTGCCGCTTTACCGCGTGTGGGGCGAGCACCGCCACACCGACTGGCCCCGGCTGCTGGCCTTCTGGGGAGTGCCCAATCTGCAGGTGATCAATCGCGACGCTCACGCCGCCAAATGCGCCAGCGAGGCGACCGACCGCAGCACCAGAAGGGCGGAAGCCGGGATCAGCGCCGAGACCGACAGCGGCCTGTGAGACGGACCGGAAGGCCCCGGGAGGGCCTTTCCATGCGGGTCTCCGAGGGATAAGCTTCAAGAAAATAATTCAGGAGGAGGAAGCCGATGAAGCATAGCGCCTGGCTGCTGTTATTTGTGTTCGCCGCAGGCCCCCAATATGCGTCCGCCCAGCAGGCGGGCCCCGCTCTCAACGAGACCCAACGACACGGCCAGCAACTGCTCGCCCAGTCATGCGGCATCTGCCATCTGCCGCCGGAACGCGGCGCCAAGACCTTCGGGCCGCCCCTGAACAAGCTGGCGGGCGGCGGCGACGACGACATCATGCGCGAATACATCACCAATGGCACGCCGCGCATGCCGTCCTTCAAGAGCTATCTGAAGAGCACGGACATCGATGCGATCATCGCCTACGTGCGCACCGTGCCGGCGCCGGCAGCCGCACCTGGGGCACCGGCGGCGCCCTGAACGACATTCTACGCGTAAAAGACGCTGCGCGTTCACGAAATCTGCAAGCCCGAACCTCTGCAAATGAAATCTCTGGAACTTGAACTCTCATAGGGAGAAGCTCTCATGACCAACGTGCGAAGCATCCTGTTGGCGAGCGCGGCGAGCCTGGTGATCGCCGGCGCAGCGACGCCCACGATGGCGGCCGATCAAGTGCTCAACGGCGCGATCTCCTCGCCATCCGGCGAGAAGCTCGGCGGCGTGACGGTGTCGGCCAAGCAAGACGGCTCCACCATCACCACCAGCGTCTATACGGACGATACCGGCAACTACTATTTCCCGCCGCTGCCGGCCGGCAAGTACCAGGTCTGGGCGCAGGCGCTCAGCTTCGAGACCAGCAAGGCCGCGGTCGATCTCGCCGCCACCGCGCACCAGGATCTGGTGCTCAAGCCGATCACCGATCCGGAGCAGCGGGTGCGCCAGCTGCCGAGCGAATTGCTGGTGGCGGCATTGCCCGAGGACACCGCGGAAGACGCGCAGATCAAGAAGGTGTTCACCAATCAATGCACCGGCTGCCACACGCCGGGCTACCCGCTGCAGTTCCGCTTCGACGAGGCGGGCTGGAACAAGATCATCAACCTGATGAAGGTCATTCCGGGCACCGGCGTCTATCCGGGGCCGGGCGCCAAGCCCAACGGCATCATCGACTTCAACCAGAAGCAGCTCGCCGCCTATCTGGCCCGCGCGCGCGGACCGGGCGAGACCTCCATGAAGTTCAAGGAGCGTCCGCGGCCGACCGGCGAAGCCGCCCGGGTGGTGTGGACCACCTATGACGTGCCGCTCAACCCGGATGCCGGCATGGGCACCAACGCCAAGTACAATCCCAATCCCGGCACCGACTGGACGCTCGGCACCACCTCCAAGCTCGGCGAGCTGCCCCATGACGGCGGCATGGGGTTGGACGGCAACCTGTATTTCACCTCCAACAACCCGAACCGGCTGCTGACGATCGGCAAGGTCGACACCAAGACCGGCGACGTGAAGTATCTCAAGGTCGACGGCCCCGGCGGCCGCGCCGCGACCGCCCATGGCCTGGTGCGGGACGGCGAAGGCAACTTCTGGTTCGACGTCAACCCGGGCCGTCGCGGCCTCGGCAAGCTCGACACCAAGAGCGAGAAGATCACCGTCTACCAGACCCCCAACAGCATGTCGCCTTTGGGCGGCGCCGTGACCATGGACGTCGACGGCAAGGGCAAGATCTGGGCTTCGGCCCCGGACGGCGTGCTGCGCTTCGATCCGGCGACCGAGACCTTCAGCGACTTCAAGTCGAAGACGCCCTTCAAGAATGCGAGAGGCACCAACAGCACCTATGGGGCCGCCGGCGACCGCGACGGTAACGGCTGGTGGGCGCAGATGGCGTTCGACACCATCGGCAAGGCCGACACGACCACCGGCCAGACATCGGAGGTCGCGCTGCCGTTGCTCAAGGATGAGATGGAGCGGCTGACCCCGGCCCAGAAGGCGTTCTACGACAGCTTCGACAACGTCACCAACGGCAACCCACTGCCGTGGTCGGAAGGACCCCGCCGCATGGGCACCGACAAGAATGCCGACGTGCTGTGGGTCGGCAACTCCTGGGGTGCGAGCCTGGCGAAGATCAACACCAGGACCATGGAGACCACGATCGTTCCGTTCCCCGAGAAGACCATGCAGGCCTATCACCTCGTGGTGGATCAGAGTCACAACGTGTGGGGCAACTTGTGGACGTCCGATCGGATCGTGAAGTTCGATCCGGCCAGCAACAAGTTCACCATGTTCGACCTGCCGGTGCGCGGAACCGAAATCCGCCACATCTCCCTCATGGAGCATGACGGCAAGACCCAGGTGGTGGTGCCGATCTACCGGGCGAGCGAGATGGGCGTCATGACGCTGCGCAGCGAGGCCGAGCTGGCGGCCCTCAAGGCACAGGCGAAGTAACGCATGATTGCCTGCGCCGCCCGCAAGGCGGCGCCACGGTTAAAAAGCGGGCGGGCAGCTCCAGGCGGAGCGGGTCCCGCCCGCAATTTTTTGGGTTGTCACACATTTGCTCTATGAGGGGCCCGCCACGCGAGCGCGATGGGATCCCGTGCTGTCCGAAGAGCTCAGCTATGTGTCGCGGCGCGATCCGTTCTGGAAGCGCTGGATCATGCGGGCGATCGAGAATGCCTCGGGCCGCCGCCGCCTGCTGCCGGTCTATTACCGCTGGCGCGCCGCCGCGGGAACGAGCCCGCGCATGATGGGGGTGCTGCTCGACATGCTCGGCACCAGGCTCGACCTGCAGGCGCCGGCCTGGCCGATCACGGTGCCGCCGCAGCTTCCGCTGGTGATCGTCGCCAACCATCCGTTCGGCATCGGCGACGGCATCGCGCTGCTGGCGCTCGCCGAGGCGCTCGGCCGTCCCTACCGCATCCTCATCAACAGCGACTTCATGAAGCTGCCGGAGATCAGGCCTTATGCGCTGCCGATCGACTTCTCGGAGACCCGGGAGGCGATCGCGACCAATCTCGCGAGCCGAAGCGAGGCGCGGCGTCTGTTGAGGCAAGGCGTCACCATCGTGGTGTTTCCGGCCGGCGGGGTCGCGACCGCCGAAGTGCCCGCCGGCAAGGCCGAGGAACTGCCCTGGAAGCCGTTCACGGCGCGGTTGATCCAGCAAGCGCAGGCCGCGGTGCTGCCGGTCTATTTCGAAGGGCAGAACAGCGCGCTCTTTCACCTGATCAGCCGCTACAGCCTGATGCTGCGGCTGTCGCTCCTGGTGTCCGAGTTCCGGCACTTCGTGGGCGCAACCATCCGGGTGCATATAGGCGCCGTGGTACCGTTCGAAGCGCTTGCCGGCCGGGCCGACCGCGGCGCGCTCACCGACGAGCTCTACGCCCTGGTGCATCGCCTGGCGCCCGATGCGGCGGCGCTGGGATCTGAACGTCTCAAGCCGCGCCCGGCGGTGGCGCGGCGGCGCTACCCGTGGGATCCGCCCCGCAGAGTCCTGGCGGATATAAGAACACGGCTGCAATAGAACTGTCGCACCGCTGGTTTATCGCTCGTGGCTGCGTTCGATTCCTCGTGACGAGGGCGCGCCGCGATGCTGGCCGAGGCACTGACAGGGGCGGCCGCCCTTGCGACCGGCGGCTTCCTCTACGCCAATTCCCGGCGGGCGCGGCTCTACCGGGAGCTTGCGACCCGTATTGCGCAAATCACGCGTGACCACGAACCCGGCCCAGTCTTGGTGGACTCGCGCAGCCTTCCGGGATTCGAGGACCGTCTCGCGGTGGTGCCGGACTTCCTGCCGGCGCCGCGCTTCGCGGCGCTCGCCGGCGAGGCGGAGCGATTGGTGTCGCCCGAGCGCAGCTTCGTGCCGGCTCACAAGCAGGGCGGCACGGTCGCCTACGAGACCCTGATCGCGGCCGCGCCCGCCATCGTGGCCTGCTACCACTCGGCCGGCCTGCGGGACATCGTCGGGCGCCTGGTCGGCACCCCGATTCGACCCACCCCGATCAACGACCAGAGCTCGCTCTCGGTCCTGGTCTACAACAAGCCGGGCGACCATATCGGCTGGCACTACGATCACAACTTCTACCGCGGCCGGCATTTCACGGTGCTGCTCGCGATTCATAATGCCGGGCAGGCCGATCGCGGATTGAGCCATGCGGTGCTCGAGGCGCGCCTGCCCGGACGCGAGCTCGCGATCAGCACCGCCGCCAACACGCTGGTGGTGTTCGAGGGCGCCCGCGTGCGTCACCGGGTAACGCCGATCCATGACGGCGAGCGGCGCCTGGTGCTAAGCATGACCTATTGCACGGACCCGCGCTCGTATTGGTGGCAGGGCTGGTCGCGGCGGCTCAAGGACACCGCGTTTTTCGGCCTGCGGGCGCTGTGGACGTGAGCTCACGGCACGCGCAGCAGCGGCTCCCCGACGCGGATCATGGCGCCTTCTTGCACGCCCTCGCACAGCGAGAAGCCGTCGGGGGCGAACACGATGATGGTCGATCCATGCTGGAACCAGCCCATCTCCTCGCCCTTGCGGAACGGCGCGTCGCAGGGAAAGACATTGGGCCCGCGATGCTTGAGGCTGAGCAGGACATCGAGGAAGTGCAGCCGGATGCTGGCCACCAGCACGGCGGCGACCGGCACCAGGGTCACCAGCTGGCCGCCGGCCGCAAGCCGGGTGCGCAGCACCGCGCGCTCGTTCTTGCAATACAACCTCTCGATGCGCTTGAGCGCGATCGGGTTGACGTTCCAGGTGTCGCCCGAGATGTAGGTGACCTCTTCGACCCGGCAGTCGTGGGGCGCATGGAAGCGGTGATACATGCTGGAGGTCAGCCGCAAGGTGACGTAGCGGCCGTTGCGGTTCGCCTCCACCAGGCCGGGGTCGCCGAGCAGGTCCTCCAGCCGGTAGGGGAAGCCCTTGATCTGGAGCACCTCCGTCCCGACCACCCTGCCGCAGGCGCCCACGATGGCGTCGCAAGGGCTCACCAGGACGTCAGGATCCGGGTCGATCGGCCGGGCGCCCGGCTTGAGCTCCCGGATGAAGCACGCGTGCATGCTGCGAAACCGCGTGCTCCTGGCCTCGCTGAGGTCGAGGCCGGAGAAAAAGCGCCAGACGCCGATCGACAGATCGCGCACCAGCGGCTGCTCGATCTGGCTGAACCAGCCGACGAATTGGGTCAGGAGCCGCCGCGGAATGCGGTTGGTCAGCAGGAAATTGAGCTCCTCCTGCTGGAAAATCGCCGAGACCCAGCTTCTGACTGTCATGTTCCGGTAGTCCGGCGCAGATAGACCATGATTCGATGGAATTCGGCGCTGCTACGTTTGCCTGGACGGCCCTGGGGGCGCTCGTGCTCGCGACGCCGGCATTGAAGCGGCGGCTCGAGCTTTCGCGAGCCAAGCACCGCTCGTTGACCGGGCATGTGCGGATGGCACGCCGGATCGCCGGCCTGATCCCATTCTACGAATACGACGAGGCGCGATTCTTTTGCTGCGACGATGCGCCGGCCGAGATCGCGGGGCGCCGCCGCGGCGGCTTCACGCGGCTGGCGGAGCTCTACCGCACGCGGTTTGCGCAGACCATCGCGCGCACCGAGGCAGCGGCGCCCGGCATCTCCGACCTGCAGTTCACCGACACCTATCGGGTGCCGTTCCAGTTCAGCCGATACGTTCGCCGGCACCTCAAGGCCGGCGCCTTCATGCAATCGTCTGCCGGCGTCACCCTGACGGATCTCGATGGCAACCGGCTCTACGACCTGACCGGCTCCTACGGGGTCAACGTATTCGGCTACGACTTCTACAAGGATTGCATGACGCGCGGGGAGGCGCGCGTGCGTGAGCTCGGGCCGGTGCTGGGCGCCTATCATCCGGTGATCGCCGACAACGTGAAGCGGCTGCAGGAGATATCCGGGCTCGAAGAGGTGTCGTTCCACATGTCCGGAACCGAGGCGGTCATGCAGGCGGTACGGCTGGCGCGCTACCACACCGGCCGCTCCCATCTGGTACGCTTCTGCGGCGCCTATCACGGCTGGTGGGGCGACGTGGCGCCCGGCGTCGGCAACCCCGCGCCGGCGCATGAGACCTATACGCTGCAGGAGATGTCGGACGCGACCTTGCGGGTCCTGCGCCGCCGCCGCGACATCGCCTGCGTGCTGGTCAATCCGTTGCAGGGGCTGCATCCCAATGCCGGGGCGCCGGCGGATTCCGGCCTCATCGACAGCGCCCGCAATGCGCAGTTCGACCGGGCCGCTTATACGGATTGGCTCAAGCAGCTGCGTGCCGTCTGCAGCGAGCGCAATATCGTGCTGATCTTCGATGAGGTGTTCGTCGGCTTCCGCATCGCGGCCGGCGGTGCGCAGGAGTATTTCGGGGTCGCGGCCGATCTGGTGACCTACGGCAAGACGCTGGGCGGCGGCCTTCCGATCGGCGTGCTCTGCGGGCGCCGGGCATTCATGAAACGCTTCCGCGACGATCGGCCGGGCGACATCTGCTTTGCCCGCGGCACCTTCAATTCGCACCCTTACGTGATGGGCGCCATGCAGGAGTTCCTGCAGCGTCTTGAGACGCCGGAAATCCGCGCGCTCTACCACGACCTCGATGCGGTCTGGGATCGGCGCGCGCAGCAGCTCAATCAGCGGCTGCGGGACGAGCAGCTGCCGGTCGCGGTCGCGAACCTGTCCTCGATCTGGACGGTCTGCTACACGCAGCCCTCGCGCTACAATTGGATGCTGCAATATTACCTGCGCGCGCAGGGCCTGGCGCTCAGCTGGGTCGGAACCGGACGGCTGATCTTCAGCCTCAACTATACGGATGCCGACTTCGAGGCGGTGGTGGACCGTTTTGTGGCTGCCGCCAAGGCGATGCAGCAGGATGGCTGGTGGTGGGCCGCCGCGGACACCACCAACAAATCCATCAAGCGCCGCATCCTGCGCGAGATCATCGCCCACCGCTGGTCACTCGCGCGGGACCGAGAGAAGGCGAGCTCCTAGTTGTCATGGCCGGGTTTGTTCCGGCCATCTCGATTGGGATGCGCGGTGCGTCCCGCATCGAGATCGCCGGGACATAAGGGCGTACACGCCCGTCTTCGCAGGCTATGCCCGGCGGTGACATGCTGCGGCTCTATCGACAGCCAACCTATCCATGCGTCTTCGGCGTCATGGTGTCGAACAGCTCGCCGCGCATCAGATAGAGCGGTGCCTTGTGGTAGAGCTTGATGTCGTGGAACGGGTCGGTGAGGATCTTGGTGGCCCAGACCAGCCCGGTCTGCACGTCCTTGAGATAGAACAGGTGCACGGTGCGGAACACGAGGCCGCCCAGCCCGATGGTCAGCCAGATCAGCGCCACGTGGCGCAGGAATTCGCCGGCGCCGTTGTGCGGCTGGAACATGCCGAACAGGGACGGATCGAGGTAGAGCGGCAGCGGCGACAGCGCCCAGATCGTCATCAGCACGACCTTGCGCTTGAGATTATAGCCGACCTTGACCTCTTCCTTGTACTCGTGCGTCGCCTGGTTGACCTCGTCATAGTCTTTCGGCTCGAAGAAGAAGTGCCCGGCCTGCCGGCTGGTCATTCCCACCAGCCAACCCACCAGCGCGGCCGCAGCCGGGCTGGTGAAGGCGAGCGCATAGGCACAGACGAAGCTCGATGCGCTGACCAGGTGCAGCGCCTGATTAATCCGGCTGTGATGATAATAGCGGTGGTCGTCCCATCGCTGCACCTTGAGCGCCTGAAGAAAGCCGTCCATCGATGTCCCCGTTCTTTCCGTGATCATTCTTATAAACGACACATGACATTTCGAAGACTCCCGCGCCGGTGATCGGCGGAGAGTCACAGCAATCGCGTCTCAACCGCTGGCCCGCAGCCCCCGGCGCGGCGTGAGCGTTGCGCTCTCCCGTTCCTTGGCGAATCTGATGAGCGAGAAATGGCCGAAGGGCGGCATCGCCCGGCGCTCGAGCAGCCGCACGCCATGGTGCCGCGCCACCCAGTCGGTGTAGCGCGACCAGGGGAATTCCAGCCGCCAGCCGAGCAGGTGCGTGAGCGGCGCAAAGCTCTGCTCGAGCACGCCGCGCAGGCCGGTCTCGGCGCCGACCCGGCTCACCAGCACGATCTCGCCGCCGGGCTTGAGCACGCGGGCGAACTCATCGAGCGTCGCCTCCGGGTGCGGCACAGTAGTGATGACGTATTGCGCCACGATCACGTCGAAGCTGTCGTCCGGGAAACCCAGCCGCTCGGCGTCCATGAGGAAAAGCCCCTCGACATTGCGCAGCCGCAGCTCGCTCACGCGCTTTTGCGCCTTGCGCAACATCGGCTCGGAGAGATCGACGCCGACCAGCCGGCTGTTCCTGCGGTAATCAGGCAGCGAAATTCCGGTGCCGACCCCGACTTCCAGAATGCGGCCGCCGACGCGCTCCGCTGCCCGGATGGCGGCATGGCGGCCCTGCTCGAACACGGCGCCGAAGACCAGATCATAGAACGGGGCCCAGTGCCCGTAGGCCTGCGCGACCGCCTGATTGTTGAGTTCCGTCGCCATGGCTGCAATCGGCCTCTGCTATGCTGCGCGTGGCTTATGGGCACTGCCCATGGCCACCTGGTTCATGTGTCCGATGAATTGCCGCGCGCTGTTTTCCCAGGAGCGGGTCAGGGCGAAGTCGCGGCAAGCCGTGCGCGACATCTGCAGGGCGGCGAGGCAGGCGGCCCGCAAGTCCTCGTCGACGACCCCGATGGGATTGCCCGCAATGACGTCGCGCGGTCCGGTCACCGGATAGGCTGCGACCGGGGTGCCGCAGGCGAGCGCCTCGAGCTGCACGACCCCAAAGGTGTCGGTACGGCTGGGAAACACGAACACGTCGGCGGCCGCCAGATGCCCGGCCAGATCCGAGTCCGGCAGCAGGCCGAGAAACTTCGCGTCCGGGAACCGGCGTTGCAGTGCAGCCCGCTGCGGCCCTTGCCCGATGACCAGCTTGGTGCCTGGCAGGTCGAGCGACAGAAAGGCCTCGAGATTCTTCTCGACCGCCACCCGTCCGACGCTCACGAAGATCGGACGCGGATAGTCGAGCGCCATCGCATGCGCAGGACTGAACAGCGCGGTATCGACGCCGCGGGTCCACATGCCGAGATTCTTGAAACCCCGCTCGGTGAATTCGGCCATCAGCGACGGCGTCGACACCATGGTGACGGTGGCGGCGGCATGAAAGCGGCGCAACACCCCGTAGCTCCAGGCCTCCGGGATCGAGAGCCGGGCCGAGATGTATTCGGGAAAGCGCGTCGTATAGCTGGTGGTGAACGGCAAGCCGCGATTGACGCAATAGCGGCGCACCATGTGGCCGATCGGCCCCTCGGTCGCGATATGGATCGCATCTGGAGCGGCCTGCGCGATCCGTTGCGCGATCCCGTTGGGGCCCGGCAGGGCGAGGCGCAAACCCGGATAGGTCGGCACCGGTATGGAGGGGAATCCGTCCGGCGTGAGGAAATCGATGATGACGCCCAGATCGCGGGCGCTGCGCGCCAGCGACGTCAAGGTGCGCACCACGCCATTGACCTGCGGGTGCCAGGCATCGGTTGCGACGAGCACGCGCATCAGGCCGCCTGCCCTGCCGCCAGGGAGGCGCGCAACTCACGCTTAATCCGAGGCCGCTTGAATTTGTCGAACAGATTGCCGAATCGCATTCAGACACAATTGCGATTTCGTGTCTCAGCTTTATGACAACGCGTGCGACGTTAGCAATTTGTCTTGAATTTTATTGACCAGCCCATCAGGGCGCAGAGCTCATAGGGCCTCCACGCCCGTTTTCGCGGGCTATGCGAAACCCTCCGACTCACGTTGCAAATGAAATTCGGCCAGTGGGTTACGGCGCGAAAGAGCGCGCCTAACCCACCCTGCGAAGCCGACTTCGCGTGCGTCCGCCTCTATTTGGTCGAGGCGGTCTGGCGGAACTTGGCCTGCCATTTGGCCGCCATGGCGGCGCGTGGGACTTCCTGGCCACGCAAGTACACCTTGTTGATCCGCCGCGTATTGGAGATGCTGTCGAGCGGATTGGCGTCGAGCACGATGAAATCGGCCTGCCGGCCCGGCGCCACCAGCCCGCTGTTGAAGTGGCCGATGTCGGCGGCGTCGCGGGTCGCGGCGACGATGGTCTCCATTGGCGTCATGCCGATCGCGACCATGCTTTCCAGGTCAAGGTGATTGAAGTAGCCGATCAGGAACTGGATTTGCCCGGTGTCGGTGCCGGTGACGATCTTCATGCCGGCGGCCCGCAGCCGCATGGCATTCTGGCCGAGCAGCTCGAAATCGCGGGCGATGTAGCGGTTAATGATTCCCTGCTTGCGCGACTGGCCCCAGTATTCCTCGACCTGCTGGGGCGCATAGGTCTCCCGCAACAGCGGATCGTCGAGCCATGCCGGTCGCTTGCCGTCGGGCGTGGTGGCCCAGGAGGCGTTCATCCAGGCGGTGATCAGGGCCGGCGTCATCCAGATCACCGGCCGATCGTTCTCGGCGATCCGTTTCTTGACGATCGCGATCATCTCGTCGTCGACCGCCTCGCCGCCGCGCACCGGCACGTGCAGCCATCCCTCCATGCCGTGCCGCATCATCTCCTTGGCGTCCTTCAAGGTGATGTTGTGGACTCCGACCGGCACATTGAATTTGTGCGCCTCGTCGAGGATCGCGTCATAGAGCTCGGGCGGCAGCGTCATCTTGGTGTGGTTGCGGTCATCGACCCAGATCTTGATGAAATCGGGCTTCATCTTGACGTAGTCGTCGACGGCGGCGCGAGCCTGCTCGACCGTGGTCACCGGATACGACACATCGGCCCTGGAGGCGTGGCCTTGGGCCCCCGCGCCCGGCCACGACATGCCGACGCCGGCGGTGTGAAACAGCGCCGCGTTTGGCACCACCTCCGCGCGCACGCGCAGCGGAACATCGCCCCAATTGGTGCGGCCGCCATGCATGTCCGACCGGTCGAGCAAGTCGCCGATGCCGACCACGGCGCCGACCCCGTGATAGGCGAGACGCTCAAGATGATCGATGAGATTCTCGCGCGTAAAGGTCTCCTTCGACATCGTCCCTTCGGCGACGTTCTGGAATCCGAAATGGCCGTGCAGGTCCGTCAGGGTGGGCATCACGGTCTTGCCGGTCAGGTCCACACGCACGGCGCCGGCCGGCACCTGTAGCTCGCTGCGCCGGTCGACCCGCGTGAACAGGCCGTTCTCGACCGTGAAGGCCGAGCTCTCGATCGGAGCGCTGCCGTCGCCGGTGATCAGGCGGGCGCCTTCGTACACCGTCACCGCGGTCTGGCTTTGCACCGCGGAAGGGCCGCCGGCCGCCCAGGTAAGACATACTGCCAGCAGCGGGTAGAGAACGCTCTTTGCTCGGCGCATGGAAGCCTCCCTCGACATTACCCGGTTGGTCAGCCCAACCGGTGTGTGGCCCACAGTTGGCGGCCAAAAGAGCCGCCCCTACGCAAAAGGTGTTGTTGTAGGGGCGCCCCTCGTGGGCGCCCGCCGCGCTCAATCCACGCTGACCCCGATGCTCTTCGCGGCTTGGCCGAGCCGCGCGTATTCGTCGCGCAGGATCTTGGTCATCTCGGCCTGGCTGCTGCCGGCGGCCTCGGTGCCCTGCTCCTCGAACTGCTTCTTGGCCTCCGGCAGGGTGACGATCTTGGCGATGGTGGCGTTGAGCTTGTCGACGACCGGCTGCGGCGTGCCGTTGGGCACGAAGATCGCGCCCCAGCCGACCGCGTCATAGCCCGGATAGCCGGACTCGGCGACGGTCGGCACGTCGGGCAGCAAGGCCAGCCGGGTCGGGCTGCCGATCGCGAGCGCCTTGAGCTTGCCGCTGCGCACCTCCGGCAGCCGGCCCCCGATGGGCGCCACGGTCCATTGCGAGTCGTTGTTGACGACGCCCTCGATCGCCGGCCCGCCGCCTTTGTAGTGCACCACCTCGGGCTTCACCCCCGCCATGGCGATGAACATCTCGCCGGCGAAATGGCCGGCAGTGCCGGCGCCGGCGGTCGACATCCGCAGCTTGCCGGGGTTCTGCTTCATCATGGCGACCAGCTCCGCCAGCGTGTTGACCGGCAATTTCGAATTGGTCGCGATCAGGGTCGGCTGGATCACGAAACGCGCAACCGGCGTGAGGTCCTTGAGCGGATCGAAGGCGACCTTCTTGACATGGGGCAGCAGCGCCAAGTTGCCGGACGACCCGTAAATGAGGGTATAGCCGTCGGGCGGCGCCTTGATGCCCATCTCCACACCGGCTTCCAGGAACTGGTTCTCGAAGGTCACCGGCTGACCGAGCGCCTCGGCGAGCTGCTTGCCGATGATGCGCGACATGAGATCGGCGGCCGAGCCGGGCACCTCGGGAACGATCAGCCGGATCGGCTTGCTCGGAAAGCCCGTCTGCGCGCCGGCCGCGAGCGCGGATCCCACCAGCGCGGCGGCTGCGATCGTCATGGCGGTCATGAACGGATGCTTCATGGGTCTCAACCTCCGGTTTGCGTTGGTTCGCGAAACTCAGCCGCGAAGACTGCACCCGGGGCAGGCGCAAGACAAGCGCGGTTCGCCCGGTCGCGCGCGGGTACTTCCCCGGACGTCGCCGCCGTCACTTCTGCAATTGCGTGAAGTATCGCAAATCCGGCGGCGCCTGATTCTTCTTGCTGGGCATCAGCAGGCCGTCCGAGCGCAGCAGATAGTTCTCCTTGCCGATGAGGATGTTGTGGTTGCCCTCCTGGCACCAGGTCTCGGGAAACTGCACCACATTCTCGGCCACCCGCATGTATTGCCGGTCGGAGGTCCAGGGCCGCGTCAGCGCGTTGTCGATCACGGTGGTGAGGAGGTGGATGATGTCAGGATTGGTCTTGTCGATGAAGATGCGCTCCTTGAACACCGACTGGTTGTCGAAGGCGAGCGGCAGCCCGCTGGCGTCGAATGCGCGCGGACCCTTGAAGTAGCGGGTCTCGACCTCGAGCAGGTCGTAGCGGCCGTCGCCATCCTCGTCGACCCAGCGGCCGATGGAGTAGCCCCCATAGGTCGGCTGCGGATTCTTGGGCCAGTCGCGGCCGTCGGTGAACACCCGGCGCAGATGGTCCGAGCCGCTGAGCAGGATGTAGGTGGTGGCCGGCGTGATGACGTATTCCTGCGTCCCGAATGTCATGATGCGCGGCATGCCGCTCGGCAGGCAGCGGGCGGTTGGATAATTGCCCAGCCCGCCGTTGGCCTGGTCCGCCATGCTGTCGGCCAGGACCTTCTGATACTCGGGCGTGAGCGGCGCCTCCTGGCGCAAGCCGAAGGTCTTGGTCTGGTCGAAGGCGCCCTGCACCTCCACCTCCCGGTGAATGACGCGCGTCCACTCGCCCTTCCAGTTGGTCGGATACTTGACGTCATCGGCCGCCCGCGCGCCGCCGATCGTCGTCAGCAGCGTCACGGCGATATGCGCGCGGAAGACCACGCGGGCCAGGCTTTGGTTCAACATGATCGCCTCCATGAAATCTCAGCTGTTTGCTTGATCGCGATCGACGCGCGTCACTTCGGTGCAGGCTTGAAGTATCGCAGATCCGGTGGCGGCTGATCCTTCCGGGTGGGCATCAGCACGCCGTCGTCGTTCAGGAGATAGTTCTCCTTGTCGAGCACGATCCGGCGGTTGGTCACGTGGCAATACTCTTCGGGCCAGTCCGGCTGCGCTTCTGCATTGCGCCGGAACGTCTTGTCCACGGTCCAGGGCTGCGTCAGGGCGTGATCGATGACCGTGATCACGTCATGCAGCAGGTTGGGATCGGCCTTGTCGATGAAGAATCGTTCCCGGAAGGTCGACTCGTTGTCGACGTGCAGCGGCAATCCGGTCGGATCGTAGGCGCGGGGGCCCTTGAACGGGCCGCGTGTCTCGGCCTCGAGCACGTCGTAGGTTCCGTCGCCGTCGGTATCGATCCAGTGGCCGATCGAATAACCCTGATAGGTCGGATTGAGCTTGGCGGGCCAGGCGCGGCCGTCGGTCAGGATGCGACGAAGGTTGTCGTTGCCGCCGAGCAGGATGTAGGTGACCTCGGGCGTGACCACGTATTCCTGCGCCTGGTAGGTCATCATGCGCGGCATGCCGGCTGCGTAGCATTGCGTGGTCGGATCATTGCCCAGTCCGCCGTTGGCCTGGACCGCCATGCTGTCCTGCAGGACTTTCTGATACTCCGGCGTGAGCGGGGCTTGCTGCCCGGGCCCGGCCGGCTTGGTCGGATCGAGGCTGCGCGCTGCCACCCCCGGGGCGCTGACCGGAACCCATTGGCCGCTCCAGTCGGGATATTTCGCGTCGGCCGCCGCGGCGCTGCCTATGGTCAACAGGGCGGCAAGCGTAGCCGCAACTGCATAGATCGAGCTTTGGTCCGTCATGATTATCCTCCCTGCCATCTGTATTTTTTTGATCGCCACTGAGGTGGCGTTTCGGCGGCCGCAATCGGACTTGCCGCAGCCGGCATCCTGCTGGGCGCGTGCCTCACGTGTCAATCGCGTCGTTGGGCAGCGCAGATTCCAACGAGATTCCCGCACGGCAACGCGGCACGCGTCGGCAGATCCGGTAGGGTAGGTAAAATTGCTCGGCACTGCCGTCAGGATTGCACATGGAGGCGCGCAATTTTGCCCACGTGTCGCGCCCCGCCGTGCCGTATCTTCGAGGCCACGGCAGGCGCGTTACCCGCCCTACGGCTGCAAGGCTTCCGGCGCGATTACCGCGCCGCGGCTTCCGACTTCAGATATCCACGCTCGCGGTAGTAGCGCTCAGCGCCCGGATGCAGCGGCACGCCGCCGCCGTCCGCCACGGTCGCCGGATCGTAGGAGAACGGCACGAGCGCCCATTTGAGCAGGCCGTGCTGCTCGTCCAGCGCCTTGGCCACATCGTAGGCGAACGAGGCCGGAAGGTCGTCGCGTCCATAGACGGCCTCGCCTGAAACCCCGACGGTCGGCACCGGCTTGTCGCCGACGCCGCGCATGTAGCGGAATGGAACCTCCACCAGCTGCGCGCCATCGTCCCGGGCGAGCTTCTGGCGCAAGTCATCGGGCAGCGGCAGGAATACGAGATCCCGCTTCATCGACATCTCGTACCACATGTTGCCTTCGGGATTGTTGGCGAGCACGCCGTTGCCGATGATGACATCGAAGTTGGCGTTCTTGAGCAGCGCGTTGCCCGCATAGATGGCGCCGCCGAGCGCCTCGACGTCCTTCGGGGTCAGGTTGTAGTAGGCCAGCACCGGCGCCACCAGGGCGCCGACCCCGGCCAGGATCCGCACCGGCATCTTGCGCTCGCGCACCTGCTTGAGATCGGTGATCCCCGACTCCCTGGTCACTGCCACCATCAGATAGGCCGGGTTCTCGACCCTGGCGATGATGCGGAGATTCTTGAACGCGCCCTCGGGAAAGTTGGCGGTGCCGTCATAGGCGCGGCGCACCGCATCCATGCCGGTGACCCCGAAATCGATCGGGCCGTCCGGGTTGACCAAGGTGCCCTCCGCGAACTGCCGGTCGGTGATCTCCGGCGGACGCAGCCGCTTGGCAACGATGCGCGTCGCCTCCCGGCCGGAACATGAAAGGCAAACCTGAACGTCGTAACCGGATGACGCCATGATCTTCTTGACCAGGTTGCCGAGCGCTCCCCAGGGACAATGGTCGCAGGCCGCCTGCAGTACCGGCCGCTTCGCCGCCACGCCGGTCGCCGGCGCGCTTTGCTGGGCGAAGACGGAAGCCGCCGGCGGCAAGCTCGCGCAGCCGATCAAGATCACGAACAGCAACAGGGCAACTCTTCGGATTACACGTGCGATCATCTCTGCCTCCCGGTCTCGGCCTTGGAGCCGCTTGCCGCGATTATAGCCTCACCGAACGCGCTTTACAGAAATCCGATCGACAGCCAGGGGACCAGCGCCACGATCACCAGCGCGACCAGGACGGCGGCGAGATAGGGCCACACCCGTCCCATGGCTTCCTCGGGCGGGACGCGGCCGATGGCGCAGGCGGCGTAGAAGCCGAGCCCGAACGGCGGCGCGAACAGCCCGATGCCCATGGCCAGGATCACCACCATGGCGTAGTGCACGTCGTGCAGACCGAGCGCGCGGGCGGCCGGAAACAGCAGCGGCCCGAACAGCACGATCGCCGGGATGCCTTCCAGCACGCTACCCAGGATCATGAACGCCACGATCGAGATCGCCAGAAAGCCGAGCTGTCCGCCCGGCACTTGCGCCATGGCGGCTACCAGCTGGTGCGAGAAGCCCGATTGGGTCAGCGCCCAGGCCATGGCGGTGGGGGTGCCGATGATGAACAGGATGGCGCCCGAGAGCGATGCGGTCTCGACCAGCATGGGATAGAGCCGCCGCCAGTCGAAGCGGCGATAGAACAGGAGGCCGGCAAGCGCCGTGTAGACGACGCCGACGGTCGAGACCTCGGTCGCGGTGGCGACGCCTTCGATCACGGCGCTGCGGATCAGGAACGGCAGCGCCAGCGCGGGCAGCGCGACCAGAAAGCTCAATCCGATCTGCCGCAAGGGCGCGCGCGTGACTCCGCTCAGATCATCGCCACGGGAGCGGAAATAGCAGATCACCACCAGCACCAAGGCGGCCACCAGGGCGGGCAGCAGACCGCCGGTGAACAATCCCTGGATCGAGACATTGGCGACCGAGCCGATGGTTATCAGCACCAGGCTCGGCGGAATGGTCTCCGACATGGCGCCCGACGCCGCCAAGAGCGCCACCAACTCGCCGGGCTTGGCGCCGCGCCGTTTCATCTCCGGGAACAGGACGGGAGCCACCGCCGCCATGTCGGCGGCCTTGGAGCCCGAGATGCCGGAGACCAGGTACATGGCGCCGAGCAACACATAGGCGAGCCCGCCGCGCACGTGGCCGAGCAGCGCGGCGATGAAATCGACCAGTGCCCGCGCGAGCCCCGCCATCTCCATCATCAGGCCGAGAAACACGAACAGCGGCACTGCCAGGAGAATAAGGCCGGACATGCCGGAATCCATGCGGCTGATCACGATGGTGAGGGGGATTTGCGTGGTGCAAGCCAGGTAGGCCAGGGTCGAAAGGCCGAATGCGAAGGCGATCGGCACCCCGAGCACGACCAGGATTCCGACCAGAACGACGAAGAAGATCACCAGGTTGTAGTTCCCCATCGCCAGCAGGGCCAGTCCGGCGAGCCACAGCGCGGCCGCGACGGCGCCCATGATGGCGATCGCGACGGTGATCGAGCGCCAGCCGGCGTGCTCGACGAGGCGCGCACCGGCAATCAGCAGCATGAGGATGGCGCCGACCGCGATGGCGGCGACCCGATAAGAGTCCGGGATCTCGAGCGCCGGTGTGGTGATCATCTGCTGGGAGCCCGCATAGTCGAGCGCCGGCAGGATGATGGCGAGCAAAAATACGAGCACCACCGCGGTGGCGAGGGTATCGATGAAGCCGCGCAGCCGCGGCGGCGCGCGCGACACCAGGAAGCCGAGCCGCATGTGCTCGGCGCGCCGCAGCGCGATGACGGCGCCCAGCATGGCAAGCCACAGGAACAGGATCGAGGCGAGCTCGTCCGACCAGGTCAGCGGGGAATTGAAGACGTAGCGCGAGATCACGCCCGCGAGCAGCACCAGGATCTCGACCGCAACCAAGATGGCGGCCGGAATTTCGGTGGCGTTGGCGAGGAAGCGGTCGAGGCGGCCGAAGAGCGCTGATCGCTGCCACGGCGTGGCGTCAGCTGAGCGCACCGACCTGGCTCTCCAGCACGGCCCAGGCCTGCGCGCCGTATTTCTCCTTCCACTCGGCGTAAAAGCCGGCATTGCGCAGGGCGGCGCGGAAGATCTGCGGATCGGTATTGTTGAAGGCCATGCCGCGCTGGCTCAGCGCGCCCTGCAGGGAGGCGTTGAGCGCCCGCACGTCCTCGCGCTCCTGCTTGGCGGCGGTATTGAGGTTGCGCTCGACGATGTCCTGCAGGTCCTTGGGCAGCGCGGCCCAGACCCGGCCGTTTGCGAGCGTCCAGAACCCGTCCCACATGTGATTGGTGACGGAGACGAATTTCTGCACCTCGTAGAACTTGTAGAGATCGATCAGCGCCAGCGGATTTTCCTGGCCCTCAACGATCTTGGTCTGCATGGCCGAATAGGCTTCATTGATGTTGATGCTGGCCGGCGCGGCCCCGAACGCCTTGAACATCGAGGTCCACAGCGGGCTCACCGGGACGCGAATCTTGAAGCCCTTGAGGTCCTCGGGCTTAACGATCGCGTGCGAGCTGCTGGTGATCTGGCGATAGCCGTTGTCCCACATGGCGCCGAAGGCGTAGAGGCCGGACTTGGCGATCGCGGCGCGGATGAAGGCGCCGAGCTCGCCGTCCATGGCGCTCCACACCTGATCGTAGTCCTTGAACGCGAAGCCGATGCCGTTGATGGAGGCGAGCGGCACGAAGGTGGAGAGGATGAGGCCGGACAAATTGAACATCTGGATGGCGCCGGTGCGCAATTGCGACAGCATGTCGGTATCGCCGCCGAGCTGGCTGTTGGGAAACACCTGGATATCCACGCGCCCGCCCGATTGCTCGCGGATGCGATCCACCGCCTCGCGCAGCCGGACATTCATGGGATGCTGCGCCACGTTGTTGTTGGCATAGCGCCAGGTGAACTCGGCCGCATCGCCGCGCCGGGTGAGGATGCCGAACGCGGCTATGCCGGTTGCCGCTGCGGTGCCGGCATGGAGGAACTTACGGCGATCGATGGTGCGCATGGAGGCCTCGAGTTCGATCCGGAGCTTGCGCCCACTATAGCAGGTTCCGGCAGCAACGGTTGGCGATCGAGTGGCGTGCGCCAAAGATCGAAGCGCTCGCTTGCGATTTGTCGAAGCGGCCGCTTGCCCCGCCGGCCTCAATCGCATTGAAAATACAATCCGGGAACAATGAAAACCGCCCCGAAGCGGCCATTGGACCTCGCCTGGTGCGAAGCGGCCGCTTGTTCTGACCCTCATCCTGAGGAGCATCGCGCGAGAGCGCGGCCCCTCAGGATGAGGTCTGGTGGAATCCTGGCTGTGCTGGAAATAACCGGTTCGGATTTCCGCCGGGCGCAATGCGCGAGTTTCAATTTCACGAATAGTCTGATTTGCGCGGGGGCGTCAACTTCCCGACGCCAACTTACTCCCCGCGGATACCCGCCGCCTTGATGATCGGCCCCCATTTCTCATAGTCGGATCGGATCAAGGCGGCGAACTGCTCGGGCGGGCTGCCGATTGGGGTGGCGCCGAGCGCGAGCAGGCGCGCCTTCACGGTCGGGGCGTTGACCGCGTCGGCGCAATCCTTGGCGAGCTTGGCCTTGATGTCGGGCGGCAGGCCGGCGGGGCCGAGCAGGCCCCACCACACGCCGGTATCGAAGCCGGGAAGTCCTGATTCTGCGATCGTTGGCACATCGGGCAGGACCGGGGAGCGGAGCGCGGTGGTCACGCCCAGCGGCCGCACCGTGCCGGCGGTGATCTGCGCGATCGATTCCGGAATGTTGTTGAAGGTCATCGGGATGTGGCCGCCGATCAGGTCGGTCAAGGCCGGTGCACCTCCCTTGTAGGGCACCGGCGTGATGTCGATCTTGGCCATGTATTTGAGCAGCTCGCCCGCCAGATGCGGCGAGGTGCCGGTGCCGGCATGGCCGTAGGAAAACTGCCCCGGCCGCTCGCGCGCCGCCGCGATCAGGTCGGCGAGCGTCCGGATCGGCGAATCCGCGCGCACCAGCAGCATGTTGGGCGAGGTGCCGATCAGCGTCAGCGGGGTGAAATCGTTGAACGAGTCGTAGGGCAGCTTGGCGTAGAGATGCGGATTGAGCGCATGGCCGGTGGCCACGATGATGAGCGTGTAGCCGTCGGGCGCAGCCCGGGCGGCCGCCTCGGACGCCACCATGCCGCCAGCGCCGGGCCGGTTCTCCACCACCACGCCGCGCCCCCAGCGGCTCGCCAATTCATCGCCCAGCGTGCGGGCCACGATGTCGACCGCGCCGCCGGGCGCGAACGGCACCAGGAGATGCACCGGCCGCGCCGGGAAGGCGTCCTGTGCCGCAGCCGCCCCGATCGCGGCCAGGAGCGAGACGGTCGCGGCGAGGAGCCTTGTCCACCGGGTCATGGCACGCCTCCCTCATCTTGGTCCGACGATTACTTACCCGCGAGGTCGACGCGATGCTGGCGGCGACGGGGGCGCAGTTTCGCATGCATGCGGCCATCTTCTGAGACGTATTTTTCGCGGCCGACGAACGGCCGCGTGTCCCGGATGCGGTGCAGCGCGTAGCCCTTGCGGAGCGGGCTCCGCTGATCCGGGACCGTTCCAGGCTCAGAGTTTGGAACGGTCCCGGGTCTGCAGCGCACCACTAAGAAGTGCTGCGCTGCGCCCGGGACAAGCGCGCCGTCCTACTTGATCTGGTAGACGCCGATGCAGCCGTTGGGGCAATCCGGGTGGCCGGCCGTCAGCGGCACGAAGATCGCGCCGTTGGTCGAATCGGCGGCGACCGAATGGGCGTTCTCGCCGGTGGGGATGCTTTCCACGAAGGTGTTGGTGTCGGCATTGATCACGCCCAGGACCGGGCCAGAGGGAAAGTCGCGCGAGGCGGTGTAGTACTGGCGCGCCTTCGGATTGTACCAGACCTCGTCCTGGCCGCCGAGCTCGTGGATCACCTTGACCACCTTCTCGGTCGCCACGTCGATGATCACTGTCGCCGGGGTGAGCACCGTCGGTGTTCTGGCCTTCGAGCCGGCGCCGCAGCCCACGATCACGTTGGTGCCGGGGCCCTGCGCCAGGCCGAATGGCACGCAGTCGTTGATCGGGATCAGCTTGGTCATCTTCAGGGTCTTGGGATCGAACACCGCGAGCCCGCCGTGGTTCTTCTCTTCCTTCCAGATCGGCACCGACGCATAGAACAGTCCGGTCTCCGGCACGTAGAGCGGCTGGTCGATGCCGTCGCTAGCCTCCGGCATCTCGATCTTGGCCAGGACAGCATGGTCGGGCTTGGTCGAGATGAAGGTCACATAGGAGGGCTTGTCGGCATTGTTGCCGACCAGCACCATGCCGTCCTTGGTGTCGATGCCGAGCTCATCGGCGCGCTTCTGGCCGCCCGTGCTGATGGAGGCAATGATCTTGGGCGGATTGGCGGCCACGTCGATGACCTTGACGGTGCTGTCGCCGTCGGCGGCCCACAGCTGCTTCTGCCCGGGATCGAAGGCGACCCCATTGGGCCCACTGAGCTGGATGTTCGGACGTTTGTCCTCGTTGAACTTGAGCCCGACAAATCCGGTGACCCGGCCCACATAGGTCATATTGCGGGTATCGAAGATGTTGACCGCGGCGTTCGAGCGGTCGGTGACGTAATAGCGTCCCGTCTCCGAATCCACGTAGCCGATGTCGAACTGCTCCATCTTGTTGCCCGGGATCTGGATGAGGGCGATGCGGGTGAGGCTGGCCGCAAAGGCGCCGGTGCCGAGCGCCGCGATGGCGCCGGCGGCCAGAATCGAGATTCTCTGCACACGCTTGGACATGATCATGGTTTCCTCCCTGGCGAAGCCGCGGAGGCGGCCCCGGATTGTTGGTTGCTCACGTGTCGCGCCAATCGCGATCTGATTATTTGAGACGGCATCCCAATGTGGACGCCAGCAGCAGCCCGGATGATAGCAATCGGGAAGGCTCCCCGGAAGGCGTCCGGCGCCGCTCCCCAATGCGGCCTCTGGTTGCGGCCGATGATGTTGCTGCCGACCTGTGGGTGGGCCCGAGAGAACAATCACAGCGGGCCATCGCGAAGACCGGGAGGCGCCAGCGCGATCCCGGTAAAGCTTGCCGGGAGATCCGCGAATTGTTCTCCGGCGGTTGCTAGTCCCGGCCAATCATGCTGTATCATGGTAAGGCGCGGGGACCGTGCGAAGCGGTACATTGCCGATGATTGGTCAGCAGTATTTCGTCTCAGAGGCAAACTTCGACGGCAATCGGCCTGCAGATGCGAGATTGTGGGGTGACGAGTGAAGATCAGCGTATTCGGGCTTGGATATATCGGCACCGTCAGCGCGAGTTGTCTCGCCGATCAGGGGCATGATGTTATCGGGGTAGACAAGCTTGCGACCAAGGTGGACATGATCCGGTCCGGCCGTTCGCCCATCGTTGAACACGGAATCGACGAATTGGTGAAGCGGGTGGTTCGGGCCGGTCGGCTGCAATCGACCGAGAATGCCCTCGAGGCGGTTGCATCCACGGACATGTCGCTGGTGTGCGTGGGCACGCCAAGCCAGGCGAATGGAGCAATTTGCCTCAACGCAATCGATTCGGTGATCGATGACATCGGACAGGCCATTCGCGCCAAGACAACGCGCCACGAAATCGTGATTCGCTCGACCGTCGTGCCGGGAACCACTCGCGACATCATCCTACCCAAGATTGCTGCGGCATCGGGCAAGAGACCCGGTGAAGCATTTGGATTGGGATTCAATCCGGAGTTCCTGCGTTCGGGTTCATCGATTGCCGACTTCACCAACCCCCCGCGAACAATTGTTGGTGCGCTCGACAAGGTGACCGCCGCCGCCGTGATGTCGCTTTACCGGCGCTTTCCCGGCGCGAAAATCATCACGGGCATCGAGACCGCCGAGCTGGCCAAATATGTCGACAATGCCTGGCACGCCCTCAAGGTGACCTTCGCCAACGAGGTTGGTTTACTTGCCAACGCGTTGGCGCTCGACAGCCACGAGGTAATGAACATTTTTTGCGAAGATAGGGAGCTCAACATATCGACGGCGTATTTGCGGCCGGCATTTGCTTTTGGCGGGTCGTGCTTGCCGAAGGACCTTCGTGCGCTCCTTGCCTTGAGCCGAAAGTTGGAACTTTCATTGCCGGTTCTGGAATCCGCCCTCGAAAGCAATCGGCTTTTGGTCGAACGGGGCATGGAATGGATCGTCGGCTGCAATCGAAAGCGCGTCGCTTTCTTGGGCATAAGCTTCAAGGCCGGAACGGACGATTTGCGAGAAAGCCCCTTCCTGGAGCTCGTGGGGCGTCTCGTCGGCAACGACCACGAGGTCCGCATCTATGACCCGAATGTCGTGCCCTCCCGCCTGGTCGAAGAAAATAAGGAAGGTTTGCTGCGCGAGATCCCCGGCATCGCGAAGTTCATTGTGTCCAATATTGCGCAGGCGATCGAATGGGCGGAGACGATCGTCGTCACGGCTCAGCATCCCGCCTACGCGGCCGGCTTGGGCAACGTGCGTCCGGATCAGATTGTGCTGGACTTTGCCCGCCTCGAATTGTCCGACCGCATCTCAGTCAAACCTCTTGGCTTTCTTTGGTGACTGGGATTTGTCCGGCTGGGAACTTTACGATGGCTTTGCTCGGCTTGAATCCTTCAACTCCCAGGATGTCCGCGAACGGTGCGCCGGAAGCGAGCGCGACACGGCATCCTTCTGGGTTTCGGGCAGGCCCAACTTGCCTCGCGGAAGGATTTCTAGGATGAGCATGTTCGGCACTCAGCGGGCGAGGACCGCCCTGCGCCGCTCAATGCACAGAATAATCGGTTCACCGCCCCCCGCGCCTCCCAGCCTTCATCAGATAGAGCTGAGCGCGTTCAAAGCCTGCACTGGTCTGCGCAGCACGCGTCCCGGCGTCTCGTCGCTGCTTCCCCTTGACGTCGTTATTCCTGCGGCGGCAAAGGATTCCGAAACTCTTCCGTACACCGTCGAAGGCGTGCGACGAAATCTCCGGCATCCGATCGGAACCATATTCGTCATCGGCGAGGCGGACGAGATGCTGTGCGAGGTCGTTCGAGGGATCGATGCAACGTTTGTCGACGAGAATACGATATTGCCCATGCGTCGAACTGACATCGCATACACCGTCAAAGGCGTCGATCGATCCGGATGGCTTTTTCAAAAGCTGCTGAAATATGCCGGGTCTACGCTGACGCGGAAGAGTCACTATTTCGTGATAGATTCCGACACCGTCCTCATTCGCCCACAAGTGTTTGAATTGGAGGGGACCCCGGTTGTCCTCCATGCGGACGAGCATCATGAGCCATATTTTCAAGTGTGCGAAAGTCTACTGGGCTATCCAAGGGCCACGGAGCTGTCTTGCGTTGCCCATATGGTATTGTTCGACGTCGCTCGGCTCACCGCGCTCAAGAAGCACATTGAACGCCGCTTTCGCTGCCCCTGGTTCGAGGCCCTCGTCCGAAACACGAAGATCAACGAGATGTCAGGATCCTCCGACTACGAGCTTTATGGTCAATGGAGCCTGTCGCAGTACCCGCTCGATAATGTGCGGGAATATTTCTTCAACTCGCCACTCGGCCGGGCGAGACTGTGCGCGGTTGCAGACCTTGAGCGCCGTTATGGCGCAAGCTACCGATCCCTCTCCTTCCATTCCTATCAGCCGCGTGAATGGGTGCCGCCGTTGATTGCCGGGAGGACAGGCATCGATGACTCCGGAGCGAACGCAAATTCACCGGGAGCTTAAGTCCAAGGGCGACGGTTAACGTTCGTTCCCGCCTGTAGGCCCGGTCTGAGATGCGCGGACTTTGCCGCGCTTCCTCACCTGAGGACGTCGCTGTCTTCCGCCGCCGCCACCAGCTTCTTCTGATCGGCCGGCAGCAGGAAGCCTTCCGCCACCGCGTTGCGGGCGGCGGCCTCGACCGCGGCCACATAGCCGGCGTGGTTGACATAGCGCTCCTCGAGCGAGGGGCGGGGATCCTCGGTCGCCATCCGCTCGGCCTTGGTGCGGGCGAACGGAATCATGCCGCCGGCATAGTTGCAGACCTGGCCCTTGTGGAATCCGGCCACGGTGATGTTCCAGCCCAGATAGGTGCCAAGCGGCGCATCGTGCAGCACCACCGGCACGCCGCCCTGCTCGTTGCCGTCGGCATCGACCTTGGGGACCTTCATCTTGATGACATGCTTGATGGCGGGCGGCATCAGGGTCTGGATGCCGGAGCCGTCCATGGGGTTGAAGCCGGGGCCGAAGTCGTAATCCAGCGTCGGATTGACGAGGCCGGTCGGCGTTCCGGCCGGCAGCCCCGGAAGCGCCGGGAAACCCATGGCGGTGCTGGTGGCATCGACCAGCGTTCCGCTCGCCAGATTGGGGTAGCGGCTGGGCGGCGGTGCCACGCCCTTCATGACCCAATTGCGGAAATGCACCTGGATGGCATTCACGGTCTCGGTGTGGGGCATCGGATTATCGGCGAGCGAGCCTTTGCCATAGCCGGTGCTGGGGCAGGAGGGAGGTGCCAGCAGGGCGGTGCTGAAGCCGCCCTTGCCGCCGCCATGCTGGGTGCTCGAGATGTAGTAGCGGCGCACGTTGTCGGGCAGCGGAATGTCGGCGTCGCCGGCTGTGCCGACCCATTCGGGCGTGAGCTTGAGGCCCCACACTTCGGCCGCGCCGAAATGCTCGATGATCTTGGGGCAGGTATGGGTCGCGCTGCAGCGATCGAGGATGCTGGCCGCCGGCAGGCCACGGACGGGATCGGGCCACGGCGTCCACCATTGCGGGCCTTCGCTGCCCGGCTCGTAGAGCTTGAGCACGCCGTCCGGCATGGCGAAGCGGAAATTCAAGGCAACGCGGCGGCCGGCGATGATCGGCCAGGCTCCGTCATAGACCTGTCGTCTGGCTTCGTCCTGGTTGAAGCCAAGATGCAAAAAGCCGCGGATGAAATTGCCCGATTGGGAACGCCCGCGGGTGATCGCCCACGAGACCCCATTGGCGACCGGGTTGGGCGTGCCGGCGTCGTCCTGCGTGGCATTGCGGAAGAAGGAGGCCACATCGCGGAAGGCCGCAAACCCGATGCCCAGCACCAGCGGGTCCTTGGCGGTGAACACCGCCTGGTAGAGGAGCTTGGGATCAAAACCGTTCTTGAGACAGATCTGGGTCGGATCGGGGGTGCCGGGGAATGGATTCTCGGCGCTGCATTTGGCGAAGGCCCAGTCGGCGGGCGCGATCTCGGCGGTCGCCCCGATCACGCCGTCGATGGTTTCGGATGCATGGGTGGTGAGGCTCGCCTCGCTGGTATCGAGGGTGGAGGGCCGATAGGGGAGCGGATTGGAGTGCACGATCATGGGCTGCGAATTCACGCCCGATGCATTGAGGATGCGCGCCATGACGCGGCCGGTGATCGGCGAGCCGTCCGCATTCTTGGCCACCGGCACGATGACGTAATCATTGTCGGGCCGCGGGGCGGTCTGCCCGGAACTGTCGCCTTGCCAGCCGCTGGAGAGACCGATGTCGCCGGTCGCGCGCTCGAGCGGCCCGATGGTGATCCGGCCGCTGCGGTTGGGAACGTCGTGCCACATGAGGTGGCTCGACCGCGACATGTCGATCGGCTTCACCAGCCAGAACGAAGCCGTGTACTCGACCATGCCGCGGGCATTGCGCGGCGCCAGCTTGATGTCCTGGATAATCGCATTGTGCGGATCGTTGGGATCGAGCTCCCCGAAGGCGCGCCCGGCCAGGGTCTCGTAGGCGCCGGCGCTGCCGGAACTCGCCCCGTTGAAGGCGGGAGATACCTGGGAGTCGATGACGATTCGGGCCACCCGTGCCTGCGCGGCGGCCGTGAAGGATGCCAGCATGGCGCCCGCCACGAGGGCCGTAGCCGGCTTGGCGATGATCTTGCGAAGTCCTGTTGCCCCAATCATGAGCACCTCCCGGTTCCACCAGGTCGCGATCGCCGGATCGCCCCGAACGGTGGCGGAACAATATCCGAAATCCGGCACACCACGCCACCACGACGTGCTATCCTGAAGGAGGGGATCCGGCAGCTGCATCGACGCCCAGAACCCGCCATGGTGGGCTGGGCGCGACGTATTGCGACGGTCCCGATGCCGAGTCTCGGCTGTCCGTGAGCTGATCGTATCGACGCATGCGCACCTGTCTCGTGATCTCGGTCGCTATTCACGCAGTGGTCATGCTGTGGCTCATGCTCGCGCCCAGTGCCAGGACATTGGATGCGGCGAGCGTGGAGCCGATCATGGTCGATCTGCTGCCGCCGCAAGACGTTCCGCCCGAGGCCAAGCCGGAGCCGCCCAAATCGGAGGAGACCAAGACGCAGGATACCAAACCGGAGGAGCCCAAATCCGAGCCGCAGGCCGCGCAGCGCAAGCCCGAGCCCCCCAAGGGCGATCCCAACAAGACCGATCCGCCCAAGCCGGGCCGCCAAGCCGACCAGAAGCCGACGCCGAAGAACGAGCCCAAGAACGAGTTCCAGACCCCTCAGGACAGCGCGGAGGAGCGCGCCGCCACCGCGGCGCGGCTTGCCTGGATGATGAATTTGCCGATCGAATCCTCGGTCAGCCTGGCGGGTCCCCCGAGCGAGGACAAAGCGAATTTGACCAGCGAGCAGATTGCGGCGTTCAAGGCGCAAGTCAGCAAGTGCTGGGTTGCACCGGCTGGCACGCCGGGCACGCCCGAGACGAATGTCTTGATGCGCGTTGCACTCAATCCCAACGGTTCGCTCGGTGCTGTGCCGGCGCTGATCGAAGGGCCCACGGATGTCGACTACGGCTTCCTGCTCAGAGATAACGCAAAGCTGGCGCTGCAGAAGTGCCAGCCGTACCGCGGCCTGCCGGCCGACAAGTACCGGGACTGGAAAATTCTCGAGCTCCGTTTCACGGCCACCGGCCCGGCCGGGCTCTCGGGCCCGACGGCCGGCAAGGGCGCCGCTTCCCGATAGGGTTGCGCGCTTGCACCAATCATCGGACACGCGATGCGAGGAGTTGATATGTTGACGCTCTATTTTACGCCCGGGGCCTGCTCGCTGGCGCCGCATATCGTGCTCGAGGAGAGCGGCGAGAAATATGAGAAGCAACTGGTCGATCTCGTCAACGGCGAGCAGCGCAGCGAGCCCTATCTTAAGATCAACCCGCAGGGACGGGTGCCGGCGCTGCGCCTCGACGACGGCGAGCCGCTGACCGAGAACACGGCCATACTTCCCTATCTCGGCAAGCGGTTCGGGCTCTGGCCGAGCGATCCGATGGGCGA
>DASYFD010000163.1:0-14820 GCA_036498625.1 Xanthobacteraceae bacterium
CTGTTCGAGTTCGATCGCAACGGCAAGTTCGTGCGCGAGATCGGCCAGGGCATCTACGGCTTCATGTATGCCCAGCAGGTGCGCATCGACCCGCAGGACAACATCTGGGTGGTCGACCAGATGACCAACTACGTGATCAAGCTCGATCCCGAAGGCCGGGTCGTGATGCTGCTCGGCCGCAAGGCGGAGGCGATCCCGGTCCCGGCGACGCCGCAACGCGGCCCGCAGGCGATCGCGGGCGGGGCTCCGGGCGCGGGCGAGCAGACCGACCTTTTCGACCGGCCGACCGACGTCGCCTGGGATGCCGCCGGAAACATTTACGTGGCCGACGGGCTCGGCAATGCCCGCGTGGCCAAGTTCAACAAGAACGGCGTGTTCATCAAATCATGGGGCGCCAAGGGCACCGAGCAGGGCAATTTCGGCACCGCCCGCTCGATTGCCATCGATGCGCGCGGCAACGTCTATGTGGGCGACGGCGGCAACAAGCGCATCGAGGTCTTCGACGCCGACGGTAACTTCAAGACCCAGTTCACCAATGTGGGTAACCCGCAGGCGCTCTGCATCACGCCGGGCCCGAACCAGTTCCTCTACAGCTCGAATTCCAATCCGCCGAACGACATCGACGTGGCCGGCGAGATCTACAAGATGAGATTGGACGGCTCGATCGTGGGCAAGTTCGGCCGGGCCGGCAAGCTGCCGAAGGAGTTCGGCACCGTCAACGCCATCGATTGCCGCAACGAGAGCACGCTGTTTGTGGGCGAGATCGGCAATATGCGGGTGCAGAAGCTGACGTTGCGATAGGACGTCGGGACCCGCCGCAGCTTCCTTCTCCCCGCCCGCGGGGAGAAGGAGCCCGCCGGCACCTGGGATAAGCCTCGGCTGCTCTCGTCTGCCCCGCGTAAGATCCTCGACGCGCGCCACAACCTTCCCACGGGAACTAAACGTGCTGATCATCGACAACGCGCTGGTGTCGCAACTGCTCACCATGGAGGACTGCATCCGGGTGCAGCTGGAAGCGTTCACCAAGCTGCCCAGCGGCGGCGCCATCCATCGCCCACGCATCGACATGTATTTTCCGTGCGAGCGCGAGGACGGCTATTTCCGCTGGGGCACCATGGAGGGCGCCAACGACGGCTACTTCGCCATCCGCATGAAATCCGACATCATCACCTGGCCGAGCGACCAGAACGGCAACTGGACCGAGGAAAAATACTGCCGGACGCCCGGCACCTATTGCGGCCTCATCCTGCTCGTCTCCACCCGCAATGCCGAGCCGCTGGCCTTCATCAATGACGGGGTTCTCCAGCATATGCGGGTCGCCGGCGGGGCCGGCATCGGCGCCAAATTTCTGTCGCGCGCGGATGCCCGGGTGGTGGGCATGCTCGGCTCCGGCGGCATGGCGCGCGCCTATCTGGAGGCGTTCAAATGCGTGCGCGACATTGCGCTGTGCAAGGTGTTCAGCCCCAGCGCCGAGCACCGCGAGGCCTTCGCGCAGGAAATGTCGCGGCGCCTCGGTTTCGAGGTGCGGGCCGTCGCCGATCCGCGCGAAGCGGTACGCGGCGCCGATATCCTGGCGTCCTGCACCGACAGCATGCAGCCGGTCTATGATGCCGATTGGATCGAGCCGGGCATGCATGTGACCAATCTCGGACGCCGGGAAATGCCCGACAAGGCCATGGACAAATTCGACGTGGTGGTGCGCCAGGGCACCGCCGGCCTGCAGATGAAGCAGACCGAGCGCTTTCAGGCCGAGCGCGGTCTCTCGCCGGCCGCCTTCGTGGGCGGCACGGTGGCGGAGATGAAGCGAATTCCGGAGAAAAACCCGCAGCCCGGTTTCGGCGGCGACAGCCCGGACTTCACCGATCGCGGCAAAGGCGGCGACAAGCCGGATTTTGCCGATCTGGTGACCGGCAAGTGCAAGGGCCGCACCAGCCGCGACCAGATCACCTTCTATCGCAATGTCGGAAACCAGGGCCTGCAGTTCTCTTCGGTTGGCGGCTTCGTCTATGCGCAGGCGCTGAAAGCCGGCAAAGGCCGCGAATTGCCGACCGAATGGTTTCTGCAAGACATCCGCGACTGATCCGAACGTGCGGGGCCGACGCTCGGCCCGATCCGCGCGCTCTTCGCGCCTCGGCCACAATTTTAGCGAGACGCCGATTTCACATTTCAATCCCAGATTGGCGGCGGACTTCAGGCTCAATGCATGGTATATTTTTCGTAAAGCTTTAGGACGTGATCCATTGCATGCATCGACTTTCGCTCAAAAGACGCGTCGGGCGCGCAGCGGTTTGGTCCGCAACGGTGCTGGCGGTTGTGACGTCGGGAGCGCGTCCTTCGGCGTCGGCAGACCTCGCGGTTTTCACATCGGCCGCGCCGGCAGGGGTGGAGAGGAACCTCGCCGCCAAGTTCACTGAAGCGACCGGCAATCGCGTCCGCTTCACGGTCGGAACTGTCAAAGAGATACAAGACAGGCTTTCCGGCCCGGAGAAGCCCGATCTGGTGGTGCTTCCGGCGGCCGCTCTCGATGTCCTGGACAAGGCGACGGCAGTGCGCGCCGGCAGCAGGATCGAGCTGGCTCGCGTCGGCATCGGGATCGTGGTGCGCGAGGGGGCGCCGCTGCCCGACATTTCGAACGCGGATGCGCTGCGCAAGACACTGCTCGCCGCCCGCTCGATCGCTCATCCCGATCCGCTCGGCGGCGGATTTGCCGGCGCACAGATCACGCGGATGTTCGCGCACCTGGGTATTGCCGACGCGCTGCGGCCGAAGGTGACGCTCGCCTACGCGTTTACCGGGGGGGTCGCGCAGATCGCCAGCGGCGATGCCGAGATCGGCCTCTTCAACATCAGCGAAATCCTGCCGGTCAAGGGCGTGACCCTGGTCGGCCCGCTGATCCCGGAGCTGCAGAGCTACATCACCTTCTCGGGCGCGCTGCATGCCGGAACCGCCGCCCCCGAGCCGGCGATGAGCTTTCTGCGATGGCTGTCCGATCCGAAATCGCGTGACGTCTGGAAAACGGGCGGCTTCGAGCTGCTCGGCGGTGGTTGAAACGATTTGGCGCCGCACCCGATTGATCAGTGGCGTTGATTTGCGCAGGACCAAGCTCCGGCGCGTCGCAGTCAGAGATACAAAGGGGGGAACAGCAACATGTATCGCGTAGTCTGTTTGACGACAGCAATGCTTCTGTGCGCGTTTGCGACACCCCATCGTCTCGACGCGGCCGAGCTGAAGGTTTTCTCCCCCGGCTCGACCGAGGGCGCGTTCAGCCAGCTCATCCCGCAGTTCGAGAACGCCTCGGGGCACAAGATCTCCATCGAATACGGCCCGGTCGGCGCCTTGGCGGCGCGGGTCGGAAAAGGCGAAGCGGTGGACGTCGCGATCCTGTCCGAGCCGGCGACCGAGGCGTTGCGCGCCAAAGGAAAGCTCGTTGCCGGCAGCGAGGTCGTGATCGCCAAGGTCGGCATCGGGGTGTTCGTGCGCAAAGGCGACCCCAAGCCCGATATCGGCTCGGTCGACGCCTTCCTGCGCGCGCTGACGGGCGCCAGGCTCATCGCCTATGCGGACCCCACCCTCGGCGGCTCCAGCAGCATATTGGTGGGCGAGCTCATGAAATCGCTGGATGTCACCGGCTCGATTGGACCGAAAACCAAGCTGGTACCGCCGGCCAAGCCGCTCCTCGACCTGGTCGCCGGCGGCGGCGTGGATTTCGGCTTCAATCCGATCAGCGAAATCCTGCCCGACCCGCGGGTCGAGCTGGTCGGGCCCCTGCCCACGCCGGTCCAGCAATACACCCGATACGTGGCCAGCCTGGTGGATGGCAGCCGGCAGAGCGATGCCTTCAAGGCCATGATCGCATTTCTCACGTCCCCGGAAGCGGTGGCGGTCCTGCACGCCAAAGGCTTCGAGCCATAGCGGCGGGCTTCCCGCTTTGCCGGCGTCCGGTCACGCAACCCTTGCGGCCGCGCGCGCCGCACCAGGACTCTCGAAGACGAGCTCTGCTGCCGGCACCGGGCGGCTGAACAAGTAGCCCTGCGCCGACTGGCAGCCGGCGCTGCGCACCAGCGCGAGCTGCTCCACCGTCTCGACCCCTTCCGCGGTCGTCTCGATCTCGAGATTTCGCGCCAGGCCGGCGATCGCGCACACGATGGCCATGCTGTCGGAATGGTTAGGCATGCTTTGAATGAAGGATCTGTCGATCTTGATCCTGTCGATGGGAAACATCTGCAGATATCGCATCGACGAATATCCGACCCCGAAATCGTCAAGCACAATGGCTGCGCCCAGGCTCTTGAGCCGGCGCAGAACCGCCAGATTCTCCTCGTTGTTCTCGATCAGGACGGTCTCGGTGATCTCGAGCTCCAACCGTCCCGGCGCGAGCCCGGATTCTCGCAGCGCCGAATTCAGGATATCCGGCAGATCGCATTGCTTGAATTGCATCGGCGAAAGATTGACCGCCAACTTCAGGTGCGGCGCCCACTTGGCCGCATCGGCGCACGCCCTGCGCAGGATCCAGGCGCCGAGCGGAACGATAAATCCGCTCTCTTCCGCAAGGCCGATGAACTGGTCGGGGGGGATGAGGCCCCGCTGCGGATGACGCCAGCGGATCAAGGCCTCGGCGCCGCAGCACGTCCCGTTTTCGACGTCGACGATGGTCTGGTAGTGAAGCTCGAATTCATCACGCGCCATCGCCTTGCGCATGTCGGCTTCGAGCTCCCGGCGTTCTCGCGCCTGCGCCTCCATCGAAGCCTCGAACAGGCGATATCTGTTGCGGCCTTCGGACTTGGCCTTGTAAAGCGCGAGATCGGCATTCCTGATCAACGTGTCGGCATCGCGGCCATCATCCGGCGCCACGGTAATGCCGATGCTCACCCCGATGACGACCTTGCGACCACCGAGATCATACGGTTCGGTAAGAGCACCCAGAATTCTGTTGGCCAGCGCAATCGCGTTATCCTGGGGATTCTGATCCTCATCGATGGTCTGAAGCAGGGCAAATTCGTCCCCGCCCAGCCTGGCCGCATGCCCTGCACCGCGCATGACCCCGTGAAACCGCTCGGCGACCGCTCGCAACAGGGCATCGCCGGTCGCATGTCCGAGCGAGTCGTTGACGGCCTTGAACTGGTCGAGATCGAGCATCAGGATGGAAAAACGCTCGCCAAGCCGCTGCGCGCGCGTCAGCGCGTCGTTGGTCTGCGCCAGGAACACCGCCCGATTGCCGAGCCCGGTCAATGGGTCATGGCGCGCCATATGCGCCAGCTCCGCCTCGACGCGCTTCTGTGAGGTAATGTCCTGATGGATCGCCACCCAGCCGCCATTGCTCATGAGCTGATGTGATACCGAGAATATTCGCCCGTCGCGGGCTTCATCGGTGAGAAAATAGGATTCGTGCAGGGCCGCCCGCTCCAGGCGGTCGGTGACGAAGTTCTGCCTGTCAGGGGCGTTGCCGAGCGCCACCCGGGCCTCGAGGATGGCGCGCAAGGGCGTGCCCGGCCGCGTCTGCTCGGGCGCAAGACCGAACATCTCGGTATAGTGGCGGTTGCAAACCAGGAGCCGCTGCCGGCGGTCGAACATCGCCAGGCCTTGCGGCATGTTGTTCAGGGCGGCGTCGAGCTGCTGCGATTTCTGCGTCAGGGAGGCCTCTGAATCGCTGAGGCGCTGCACCTGTTTGGTCATCGCAAAGAGAAGGTAGAGCGAGCAGAGCAACAATGCGGCGCTGCCCAGCCCGATCGTGGCGGATCGTCGCAGCCAGCCCGCCAGCGCCAGGCTCTCCGTCACCGAGGTGTTGACGAAGAGCGGATATCCCGGCACCGGCCGCACTGATACGAACCGGACTTCGCCGTCCGATTGCCCGACAATGCGAAAGCCGTCGACGCCCCTTGATATCGAGTCGCGCCAGGTTGGTTGCGCCGAGAGCTTCCGGCCTGCGGAGTCGCCCGCATCCGGGTGGCGAAACAGAATTGTTCCGTCCTGCCTGACCAGGGTGAAAATGAGGCTGTGCACCGACTGGGTCGATTCATAGATGTCCTCGAAATATTTCGTGTTCACGCTGGCATAGACGATTCCCGCGAAATTGCCGCCGGCGTCCTCGAGACGCCGGGCGAACACGATGGTCCGGTTGCCGTTGATCCGGTTTTCGATCGGAATCGAGGTGCTCAACCCACCGTCGATGCGCGTCCGTGCATCATTGAAATAGTCGCGGTCGGAAACGTTGATGTTCGGCGTAGGCCACGCCGCGGTCGAAACCAGGACCTGCCCGTGCTCATCCGCGATGGCGACATTGAAGACCTGCGGGAGCCGATTTCGGTGCTGAATCAGCGATTTGTAGAGTGCTGCGCGATTCGAGGCGGCGCGGAAATCCGAGGAGCGATCGATGTCCAGATCCTTGGCCGGGTCCTTGATCTCCTGCAGCACGCTGTCGATGGATTGGAGGGAACGCGACAATTGGCCGGCCAAAATCGCCGCGATGTTGCCGGAATCCGCGATGGCGGCGCGGATGGCGTCATTTCTGAGCTGCCAGACGGTCCAGCCGACCGCGCCTGCCGAAAGTCCCAGTAGCAGGATGGCCGCCCACCACAATCGGCCGAGCGGCATGGTCCTGGCGACGGCACCGCTCGACGGTCCGGACACCGGCGTCGCTCCTTCACCTGGGGGCTTGCGGCGGGACTTGCCGAGCATGTCTGAACAACCGGGCCGGTATGATCACCGGGCTGTCACACTTATGAGGCGCAGGTGCCGAACACCGGCTTAAGGTCTTGGGTTACCAAAGTCTTGGCTCAACCGCCGACGGACTGAATGTATTGCAATATTGGCGTCGGAGGCCCGGTTTGCGGGCTAATCCGCCAGGCTCCAGACCACCCGCACCCTCACCGACAAGGTCATCTCGCCGGCCTCGACCGGCACCGGCGCGGCCCCCGACGCCGACGACATGGCGCGCGCCATCGGGCGCGGCGACGGCGTGCTCTCCTCGGTGAGGTTCATGACCTTGCCAAGCGTGAATCCGGCTGCCCGGGCGTAGAGGTCGGCCTTGTCCTTGGCGTCGGCGACCGCCATTCGCCGCGCCTCGTCGAGCCGAGCCTCCTGGTTGGAAACGACGAACTCTATGCCGTCGATGCGGTTGGCCCCGGCAGCCGTGATCTTGTCGAGCAGATCGCCGAGCTTGGCCGGATCGCGCACCCGCAGGGTGACTTGGTTCGCGGCGGTGTAGCCGACGATGCGCGGCCGATCGTTTGCGGTCGGTTTTTCCGGCCGATAGGTGCGGGCCTGGAGCGAAAGGCCGCTGGTCTGCAGATCCTTGCTCTCGACACCGGATGAGCGAATAGCCTCGACCACCTTTGCCAGAGCCGCGCTGTTGGCCTTCAGGGCGGCAGCGGCCGTCTCGCCCTCGGTGACGACGCCGGTCGAGACCAGGGCCGCGTCCGGAACCGCATGCACCTCCGCATTGCCGGCGATGTTCAACGTGCGGGGCGGAACCGTCTGCGCCGCCACCGGCGCGATGGAGAAAAGCAGAGCCGCGGCCAGCGCCAAGCTCGCCGGGGACGGATGCAGGTTGGACGGGCGCATATGAGGTTCCTTTCCGATGATCCGAAACAATGATCATTGCCTGGCAAAGACGGCAAAAAATAAGGGTACTCACGGCTTCGCAATGAAACATCCTGTCGGCGGCGCCGCCACTGCAATGCAAACTTGGTCTTTTTCTTGGCGACCGCCGTGCACAATGCCATCGACGATTGCGCGCGCATGAATGATCGCGCACGGTCGGCGTCAACAAAAAGACATCAGAGCAACAACAACATAAATGACATATTCAGGCCTCATACAGAATCTATCAATAAGATATGCCTCGGTTTGAATCTCCGTGCTGGAGATTCCAAACGAAGACAAAATGAAGGAGAAGGTTCGTGGAAAAGTTCAGGTTCATCATGGTTGCGGCGGGCGCGCTCGCGCTCGGCGCGCTGGCGAGCGCACCGGCACAAGCTGCGGTGCAGGGCGGAGCAGACGCTATCCGGGCGGCATCCCAGGACGGCGCGTTCACCGAGCAGGCCCAGTTCCGCATGGGCGGCTATGACTATTGCTGGGCCGACGACGGCTGGCGAGGCCCGGGCTGGTACTGGTGCGGCTACGCCTATCGGCCCGGCCTCGGTTGGGGTGGACCGGTCGGCTGGAACAACTGGCGCCGGGAGTTTCGCGGTGAATTTCGCGAACGCGGCGAATTTCGCGAGCGCCGGGAGTTCCGTGATCGCGACGATCGGTTCCGTGACCGCGACGACAGGCGGCGCTTTTAACCGCTGGAAGCCGTAAGCAGCGGTCGAATAGCCGGACACCCCTTGAACGGGGGTGTCCGGATTCGTCGTCGCTTGCAGGCAGAGTTTCGGAGCGGCGAGCGCTGGGCTTCATGAGGCGATATTCATAAGGCGATAATGGCCGGCCGCTCGGAATGGATGATCTACGGCGCCAACGGCTATACCGGGCGGTTGGTGGCGGCCGAGGCGAGACGGCAGGACCTGCATCCGGTGCTGGCGGGCCGGCGCGGCGGCCCGATCGAGGCGTTGGCGGGCGAGCTCGGTCTGCCCGCACGGGTGTTCGATCTCAGCGACGCGCGGGCGGCAGCGGTCGCGCTCGCCGACATGGCACTGGTGGCCCACTGTGCCGGCCCGTTCGCGGCCACCAGCGCCCCGATGATCGACGCCTGCCTCGAGACCCGGACCCACTATCTCGACATTACCGGCGAGCTCGATGTTTTCCTCGCCGCGCAACGCCGGCACGCGCGGGCGCAGGCGGCCGAAATCGTGATCTGCCCGGGCCTCGGCTTCGACGTCATTCCCACCGATTGCCTCGCGGCGGTGCTCAAGGCCGCGCTGCCGGACGCGACCCATCTCGCCCTGGCGTTCGACGCGCGCACGACCATGAGCCCCGGAACCGCGCGCACCATGGCGGACTCCTTGCGGCACGGCCGGCGAGGTGGCCGCGTGCGGCGGGACGGCGCGATCGAGGAGGTGCCGCTTGCCCATCGCCGGCGCCGGATCGACTTCACGGGCGGCTCCGCCATGGCGGTCGCGGTGGCCTGGGGTGACTTGGCCACCGCCTATGTGTCGACCGGCATTCCCAATATCGAGACCTATGCCCGGGTGCCGCTTGCCGCGGCTTTGGCCAGCCGCGCCCTCGATTGGGCCCGGCCTGTGCTCGGCTCGGCGGGCGTCCAGAGCCTGCTGCGCCGGCTCGCTGATCGCAGCCCCGGCCCTTCGGAGGCCGAGCGTCGCACCGGCAGCGCCCGCTTCTGGGGGGAAGTGCGCAATGCTGCCGGAGCGCACCGGACCGCCCGGCTGGAGACCGCCAATGGCTATCGTCTCACCGCCGACGGCATGATCATGGCGGTGAAATATCTCCTGCAGCATGCCCAGAGCGGAGGCTACACGACCCCCAGCCTGCTGATGGGCGCGCGCTGCGTGGAAAAATTGCCAGGATCGAGCGCGATCCGCCTGGATTAGTGCCGGGCGCGGGTGCAAAAGAAGGTGCTAGGGTGCGTTCCCGGCAGAGGAGCAATCGATGGCTGCAGATTCGAAGAGTTCGCGCGCTCAATCGCGCTTGGAGAAGGCGGCCCGGGAAGACGAGAAGGTGCGGGTGCACTACGAGGTCGAGGCCAAGAACGTTGCGGAGAAGACCGCCCGCTTGCGCGCGCTGCGCTTGGCCAAGGAAGCCGCCGACAGGACCGCCGCCGCCAGCATGCCGGCCACCGCCAAGAAGTCCAAGGCGGTCAAGAAGCGGCCCCCGTCGGGTGAATCCTTGTCCGAGTGGCTGGCGGATCAGGACAAGATGGGCCGCCGCGGCTGAGCCGGCGGTCGCTTTCGGACCGGCCGGGCCGGAGCCGCAATGATCGCTAACCGCGTTGTGGCGCGTCGCAGCTTTTGCACTTGAACTCGGGCGGCGCCTGGCCGGGCTCCACCATCACGGAGACGAACTCGCCGCAGCGGCCGCATTGCCGCACCAGCTTGGTCGGCAGCTTCACGATGGGTTTGGTCGCCGACGCCAGCGCCTGATCGGCTTGGGCCCGCAACTCCGCCTTGGTCAGCGCGGGCGCGCGTGACCGCATCCGCATGGGCGCAGGAGCCGGCGAAACCATGTCCTCTGTCTTGCCCCCGTCCGGCTTCTCTTTGCCCTGGTCTGCCATTCTCGCATCCTCAATGTGCCTCGGCCGGCGATCCTTGCCTCGCGGATGGCACTCGCGTCAATGCCGCGCGGCGGGCGGGATTGCCGCACGCGATCGAGCGGCCGCACCACCCTGCCCTAGTTGCCGAGCACCTCGTCCGCCGCCGTGATCAAATCCGTGCCCGGATGGGCAGCGCAATAGGTCGCGAATTTTTTCGTATTGGCCTCGAATTTATCGCGGTCGAAGACCGGCGGATCATCCTCTTCCTTATAGTACCCGTCCAGCCAGGCCATGATGATGCCGGTCTCGTTCTTGTAGCTCTCCAGGAACTGCTTGCACGTGGTCTTGGAGAAATCGATCCTTTCGGCACGCACCTGATGGCCGGACAAAAGCCAGCAGCTGACGATCAAAGCAACGAACGCTTTCATGTACGGCTTTCTGCTGAACGGGCGCGCGACCCATTCGGAGTTGACAATCGCTCGACTGAGAGAAGCCCGCAAATCGAGCGAACCAGACCAAGCCAAGGGTGCGCCAAAGCAGCGCCTATATAGAATCGATCGCCAATTGTTGTCGACTCCGGAAAAGCCGGTTTTTTCGCCAGCGGTCACGGCCGGCGGGCACCTGCGGCGACCCTAGTTCGCCGGCATCTGCACCAGCTCCCGGCTCTGCGGCTCGGTCAAGGGCGCCGCGATGAACTTCAGCGGCCAGCCGACGAAAGGGCATATCGATTGCCGGTTCGCAATGCGCTATGATGGGTTTTCCCAGCTGCGAGGCTCAGCCATGAACACAGATCGCCGACAGGTCTTCACACTGATCGCCGGAGCCCTTGTGCTGCCGTCCCCGGCCCAGGCACAATCGCCCGGCATGAGCCGCCTTACCGCCTTTGCGTTCTCCTTCGCAGGGATCGAGGGCGGCGACATTCGGCTGTCCGACTACGTGGGCAAGCCGATCCTGGTGGTCAACACCGCTTCGCTGTGCGGCTACACCCCTCAATATGCCGGCCTGCAACAGTTGTGGACGCGCTACCACGATCGCGGGCTCATGATCATCGGGGTGCCGTCCAACGATTTCGGCGCCCAGGAGCCCGGCACCCCGATCGACATCATGAAGACCGCACACGACGATTACGGGGTGACCTTTCCGCTGGCCGCCAAGGCCGAGGTCAGGGGCAGGAACGCGCATCCGTTCTACAAGTGGGCCGCAGTCGAGCGCCCGGTCGAGACGCCACGCTGGAATTTTCACAAATACTTGATCGGGCGCGACGGCCATGTCGCCGCCGTGTTCTCGACCGAGATCGAGCCGATGGATGCGCGCGTCATCGACGCGGTCGTGAGAGAGCTCGATCGCGTCGAATAAACCTCGCGGCCGCGCGTTGACAAGCTGTCACACCGGCGGCCTATTACGTTTGTCCCAACCGTCACCGCATTGCTGTAAGTCGAAAAAGGAGGATTCGAATGGGTATTCAAACCAAGCTGCCATCCGATATCGAAGGCCTTGCCAAGATGGTGCCGCCGTTCTCGCGGCGTGGCTTCATGACGAGCTCGGCCGCCGCCGCCGCCGGCTATACGCTGCTCGCCGGTCCGGTGCGCGCCGACGCCATCAAGACCGACACCAACGGCCTCACGGTCGGCGACGGCAAGGTCAAGGTCGCGGGCGGCGACATGCCGGTCTACTTCGCCAAGCCCGCCAATGTGGCGAACCCACCGGTCATTCTGGTCGCCATGGAAATCTTCGGGGTGCACGAATACATCCGCGACGTCACCCGGCGGCTGGCGCATCTGGGCGCGCTCGCGATTGCGCCCGATTATTATTTCCGTGCCGGAACCGACCTCACAAAGATCGACGACATCCAGAAGCTGCTTCCGATCGTCAACGCCAAGCCCGACAAGGAGCTGTTCGCGGATCTCGACGCCACGGTCGAGTGGGCGAAACAGCAGGGCGGGGACACAAACCGGCTCGGCATCATGGGCTTCTGCCGCGGCGGACGCACCGTGTGGCTCTACTCGACCCACAATGCGAACCTCAAGGCGGGCGTAGCGTTCTACGGCAGCCTCGGGGACCCGGAGAACGAAGCCTGGCCGAAGAACGCGCTCAATCTCGCCGGCGAGGTGAAGGAGCCGGTGCTCGGCCTCTACGGCGCCGAGGACGGCGGCATCAAGCCCGATCAGGTCCACGAGATGGAGGCCAAGCTCAAGGCCGCCGGCAAGACCGCCGAGTTCCACATCTATGACGGCGCTCCGCACGGTTTCCACGCCGACTACCGCCCGAGCTATCGCGAGGCGCAGGCCAAGCAGGCCTGGGGCGAGCTGGTGAGCTGGTTCAAGAAATACAAAGTGCTGTCCTGATCGGCGGACGGCTCGACCCGCATGCGATCCCGCGCGGCGCCCAAGGGGCGCCGCGCTTTTTTTGCGGGGGCTTCATTCTCTGACACGCCCTCACCCCGATCGTCTCCGCGAAGGCGGGGACTCAGTCCTCTCGCAAAATGCGCTGAACTGCCCGAAAGCTTGAGTGAGGTTACGTGCTCTCAGGCACCGCTGAGCTTGCCGCTGGTCCAAGACATTTTGCGAAGGGACTGGATTCCCGCGTGCGCGGGAATGAGCGGCTGTGGCAATTCCCAGCTCATTTTTGCGAGAGGACCACGTCCCCGCCTTGGCGGGGCGATGCTTCGGTATTTCTCAGGGCGCATATCCGGCCGGCGTACTGGCCACTGTCGCGCCGAGCGCCGCCGTCGTGGCAACGCCGTCGTGCTTCTGATCGAACAGGTGATCGATGTTGTTGAGCCGCATCTTTTGTATCTCATCGCCCGACAGCTGGTAGAGCGGTTGCCAGGGCGGCACCCGCAACGCCGCTTGCAGAAGCTCGATGCCGCCCCCCATCTCGATGGTGTAGCCGGCGAGACTGCCGATATCGCGCTCGACCAGCACGATCTCCTCGGCGGTGTAGCTCGCGGTCTCGGAGCGCTCGCGCTTCTTGGCGAGCCATATCTGGTGCACCAGAATGCGCGCTTCCGGCGGCACGTAACGGTGCGCCCCGCCCAAGAGAACGAACGCGCACATCGATTCGCAGGAGGCCGAAGGCGACAGGGTCACGCTGCCGCCGTCGGCCGTCGAACCGATCACGGTCTTGCCGACGCTGGTCGTGATGTCGAGCCGGCGCAACGCGCGGCCGAGCGCAATGGTATCCACCACCGAGCCACCCTCGGAATCGAGCACCAGGGTCGCCCCGCGCACGTCCCTCTGCGCCTGGAACACCTCGAAATCATGCGGGGTCCGGTCCGTGACCGGCCCGACCGCGGAAATCCAGCTGCGACAGGTTTTGCCGCAAACGTCCGGCGGCCCTTCGCCGCGCCATTCGAAGCGCATTGACGCGCCTTTGGCATCGTTGGTGGGGGTGCCGCCGGCCAGAGCCGACAGGGAGGTGCAGGCGAGCACAAGGCCGCCGAAGAAATTTCGGATCACGAAACCCCTTTCCCATCCGCACTCTCGACCGTCGTGCGCAGGCACTGGCGACTGGTGTCGCTTCTACGGAATCGAGAGATCGGCCATGCCCCTCTTCGGGGGCCACTGCGTTCCTACCACCACCCCTTTGAGGCAGGAATAAGAAAAATAACGCAGGGCTTTTTTGGGAATAGGTGCGCGAACAGGCATCCAAGGGCCGGCAATGCAGTCCACACATCGCGATACGGCCCGCCCGAGCTGGTGACTCGGGCGGGCCTGCAACTGCGATTTTACTCGGACCGCGGCGCCGGAGCGACCGGAGTTGCCGGCGGCGTGTTGGGTACGGGGGCACGCATGTTCTGGCCGGAGGTCGTAGCAGGCGGATTGGTCGCCGAGATCACCTGCGTGTCGCGGTAGCTGTAGGCGGCCAAGCCCAACAACACCACCGCAACGACGCCGGCGATGATCCAGCCGGAGGAGCCCTCGCCGTCAGATTGTCTGCCGACATAGGCGTTGCGGGAGAGGTTGGGATCGCGTTCAAACTCGCGGGGATCTGACACGGTGGCCTCCTCTGATTTGTTTCCGTGTGAACATAACGTTTCACGGCGAGGCCGGTTCCTCCTCCAGGCCGAGCCGGTCGCCGGTTCCGTGCATGGAAGGAAAGCGATGCGCATTGTAGCGGCCGTGGATTTCGTCCGTGCTCTGGAACCGTTTGACAAGAGCGGCAAGACGCTCCGGAAGCGGCTCTGCAAGATCGTACTGCGCCCTGAGCAAGCGCCCGATGGCGCCTCGGATAGCCCCATCGCGGGCCTGGACCTCACTTGCGAATACGCTTGGCTTGCGACCCATTCCACCCTCCCCTTGGACGTGCCGCCATCCATGTTCGGCACACCAGGGCAACCGGCTGCCCGTGGGCTTCGTTCCGCGAAAGCGAGCCCAGGGCAGCCGGATGCGTAAGTTGGGTCAATTTTTATTTAATAGAGAGATGTTTCTTGAGCGCCAAGCAGGCGCGTATTTGACAAGAAGCACTTGAATCACTTGGGCCGCACGGTCGGGTCGCCGCCGGGACTTCCGGGCGGAGGGATGACCGGCATCGTACCACCTTGCGGCGTCGGGGCCCTGATGTCGGGATCGACATTGGGCGGACAGATGACGCCGTCGGTCTGCGCGAGCTTGTCGCTCAAGGTCGGGGCCGCGGAGCCCGATGTTTGTGGAGCGTCGCTGGTGGATACCTGACCG
>DASYFD010000164.1:0-4315 GCA_036498625.1 Xanthobacteraceae bacterium
CTTTGCCGCCGCCGCGCTCGCCAAGACCTTCCGCTCGCGCTCGGCGCGCAAGATCTATTGGGCGCTGGTCGCCGGCGTGCCGAAGCCGCGCCAGGGGCGCATCTCGACATACCTCGCCAAACAGGAAGTCGAAGAAGACTCATTCATGCGCATCGCCAAGCACGGCGAGAAGGATGCGGTGCACGCCGTTACCTATTACGCGGTGGTCGAGACCTCGGCGCAGAAACTCGCATGGATTTCTCTCAAGCCGGTAACCGGGCGCACGCATCAATTGCGCGCGCACATGGCGCATGTCGGCAATCCGATCCTCGGCGATCCGAAATACTTCAACATCGAAAACTGGGAGCTGCCTGGCGGCATCCAGAACAAGCTGCATCTGCTCGCCCGCCGTATTGCGGTGCCGCATCCGCGCGGCGGCGTGATCGACGTGTCGGCGCCGTTGCCGCCGCACATGGAGCAGAGCTGGAACCTGCTCGGCCTCGACGCCAAACGTTACGATCCGATCGAGGATGCGCCCGAGGAGGAGTAACGCTTTTGTGGGGGCTGTTCCTCTCGATCCGAAGGCCGGGAAGGGCCATATGATCGATAACGGCCGGAATACACCGGCCGTCGAACAGGTTGAATCCCCATGCGCCGCTTTGTCACACTTCCTGCTGCGCTGATGCTTGCATTGATGGCCGCTGGGACCATTGCGCCGGCTCATGCGCAATCCGCCAACGATCCTTATCGCATCATGCCGATGCCGTCTCCGCTCGTGCAGCCGCAGCCGACGACTCCATGGATTCCGCCGCCGCTCAAATCGGATCCGAGCCTGACCAATACGAGGCTTCCGCCGCCACCGACCACCGTGCCGAGCCTTCGCTCGATGAACGCGCCGCCGCCGATCTACGTGCCGGACACGGGCCAGTCGCTGCCGAACGAGCCCACCATCTCGGGCTCCGGTCCGGGGGGCAAGGAGACCTACCAGGATCGCGCCGTGCGTTGCGCCGACCAGGCGGGGAATTACGGTGCCCTCGCCGGTGACCGCAGCACGTATATCGGAATGTGCATCAACCAGTAGCGCCGCGTGGCGCCGATGTGTCCCGGCTGCCGCGCAGCGTGACGCGGTGCGCTGCAGATCGCCGACCTGAAACAAATTCTCGAATTTGCCACGGTTGCCGATCGCGGCGCACCGCTCTGCGCCGTGTCCGGATGTACCCCGCTCAGATCTCCTCCATCACCTGGGCGTAGGAGATGAGCGCGAACAGCGCGGTGCCCCCGACCATGTTGCCAAGCAGCACCGGCGCCAGGAATTGCGCGAGCATGCGCCACCATTCCCAGTCGCCGGCGAGTACCAGCATATAGGCCTCCATGCTGCTGGCGACGACGTGCGTAAAGCCGCCGACCGCGATCAGATAAGTCATCAGCGTGATCACCGCGAACTTGGCGCTTTCGGCGGCCGGGATCATCCAGACCATCGCGGCGATGAGAAAGCCCGAGGAGATGCCGCGGAAGAACATCTCCCACCAGCCGACGCCGACGAGGCCGTTGCGGCTGACCTCGAGCATGCCGTTGAATAGTTCGGGCGGGATGACCGGAAAGTAAGTGGCGAACAGCGCCGCGAACAAAGTGCCGGCGAGGTTGGCCACCAGCACGATCGCCCATAGCCGCGCCATGCGCCAGATATTCTGTGGGGTCAAATCTTTGAACACCGGAAGCACCACCGTGATGGTGCTCTCCGTGAACAGTTGCTGGCGTCCGAGGATCACCATCAGGAAGCCGACGCAATAGCCGAAGCTCGCCACCAGCGGCCGCCACGGCGTGTCCGGCAGATGTGTTTCCAGAATTGCCTGCGCCAGCAGAGAAAAGCCGATCGAGAGGCCGGCCGCGACCCCCGACCACCACAGTGAGGTCGCGGGCCGCTTCATCTCTTCGTCGCCCAGGCGCCGCACCACCTCGTAGATCACCGGCGTGCGCGGCGTCGACATGTCCTCGACGCTCTCGACTTCCTGCGCACTGATGCCTTTGGAGCGGCTATTCCTGCCGGAGGGCGGCTTTTCTTTCTGATCGCGGGAGGCGGGGTGGCTGGCCATCACGACTGAACGCCGGCGCGCGGACGCGGTTCCGGCATGGGAACTTTGGCCGCAGGCCTGCCAGGGCTTGACAGGCAACTAAACGGTTGCCTATTGTCCTTCATGGATGCGGTGTTCAGAGCCTTGGCCGATGCAAGCCGCAGGGAGTTGCTCGACCGCCTGCGCGCTGACAACGGCCAGACCTTGGGCCAGCTCTGCGAGCGCCTGGACATGACGCGCCAGGCGGTCAGCAAGCATCTGGCGATCCTGGAGGAGGCGAACCTGGTCGCGACCATCAAGCGCGGCCGCGAGAAGCTGCACTACCTCAACCCGGTGCCGATCCACGAGATCGCCGAACGCTGGATCGGCAAGTTCGAGCGCGGCCGTCTTCAGGCCCTCAGCGACATGAAAAAGGCGTTGGAGCAGTCCGATGAATAAACCGAGCTTCATTTACGTCACCTATATCCGCAGCACGCCCGAGAAAGTGTGGGCGGCGCTGACTGATCCGCAAACGATCAAAAAATACTGGTTCGGCATGACGGCCGACTGCGACTTCAAGTCCGGTTCGCCCTGGGCACTCAAGTTCGGCGACGGCCGCGTCGCTGACACCGGCGAGATCCTGGAATCCGACCCGCCGCGCCGCCTGGTCATCCGCTGGCGCAACGAGTTCAAGCCGGAGCTGAAGGTTGAAGGCTATTCGCGCTGCACGATGCAGGTTGAGATGGCCGACTATTATCCCGACTTTGGCGGCAAGGCGGCCAAGCTCACCATCCACCACGAGATCGAGAGCGAGGATGGCAAGTTCATCGAGGCCGTGTCCGGCGGCTGGCCGAAAGTCATCTCCAATCTCAAGTCTCTGCTCGAGACCGGCGACGTCGCCTTTGCGGCATAGCCGACTCCGTCAGCAAACAATCAACAAGGATCATCGGCGAGCATGCCTGACATCATGCATACTTTGAAAATCCAGACGCTGCCCGATCGCGCCTATCAGGCGATCACCACGGCAGAGGGGATTCGAAACTGGTGGACCCGCGACGCTTCGCTCGATCCGGAGGTCGGCGGCTGCGGCGAATTCGGCTTCTACGATCGTCGCTTAGTGGTCAAGGTGTTGATCGACGAGCTTGAACCGCAGGCACGCGTGAAATGGCGGGTCACCAATTCAGCGTGGCCGGGCAATGTCGTCGAATTTGAACTGAAGCCTGAGTCCAAGCACACGCGCCTCACGTTCGTTCACCGTGGCTTCGCAGAAGCCGATCAGCGGTACGCGAGTGCGACGACGCGCTGGGGCTCTTATCTCTTGAGCCTGAAACAGTACCTGGAAACTGGAAAGGGCGCGCCAAATCCGGACGACATTGACCTCTAGGGTGTGAAGGAGTTGCCCGATATGAGCGTAAACAAGCCGAAATTTGTCTACGTCGTTTACATCGCCACGTCGCCGGAGAAAGTCTGGCAGGCACTGACCAATCCCGACGTCAGCGAGAAATACTGGTTTGGCTATCGGGTGCAGGCCGACGGGAAGGCGGGCGAGCGCATGACCGCCATCAATCCGGCCGGACGCCTCGCGCACGACGATCCGATCATCGAGAGCGATCCGCCGCGTCGCCTCGTCTACGGCTGGCAACCGCTCTACGAACACATGCCGCAGGAGCGGCCCTCGCGCGTGACCTTCGAGCTCGAGCCGTTCAAGGGCCAGACGCGGCTCACCGTGACGCACGACGAGTTTGACGAAGGCAGCAAGATCTTCGGCATGATCAGCAAAGGCTGGCCGGCGGTGCTGTCGAGCATGAAGAGCTTCCTCGAGACCGGCAAGGGGCTCGAGCCGTCCTGGGGCGAGGACGAACGCAAACGGGCGGGCGAGCGATGATCGACATCGCCAAGTTCAAACCGAAGACCGTCTACGTGACCTATATCGGCTCCACGCCCGAAAAGGTCTGGGAGGCGCTCACCAAGCCGGAGTTTACACGCCAGTATTTTTCCGGCTTTGCCGTCGAGGTCGAACCCCGCGAGGGCGGAACTTTCCTGCTGCTGGCGCCGGACGGCAGTGTGCATGTCCGGGGCCATGTCGTTGAGTGGTCGCCGCCGCGGCGTTTGTCCTGCACGTGGACGGTCGAGGCGATGCCGGAAACCCGCAACCTGCCGGAATGCCTTGTCACCTACGAGATTGCCCAGGCCGGTGAGTGTGTGCGCCTGACCATGACCGAGGCGCATCAGTGGGAGATCCCCGACGCCATCTTGTCCGGCGGCCGCGCCGGCTGGCCGGCCAT
>DASYFD010000165.1:0-6788 GCA_036498625.1 Xanthobacteraceae bacterium
GGCATGCTGCCGAGCGAGCCCGACATCAGCGCGCTGATCACGGAGAAATATTTGCCGGCCGCGAAATGAACCGTGGTTGGTAGGATGGGTTGAGCGCATAAGGGCGTTTACGCATAGCCCGCGAAGACGGGCGTAAACGCCCTGATGCTCTTCGCGGGCTATGCGATACCCATCTTGGGCAGCCGATGGGTTTCGCAAGAGCTCAACCCATCCTACGAACCTAACAACCAGCATCGCCACACGGGATAACCCTATGCAAAAGACTGCAACCACGCGCCTCATCCTGGGTACCGCCTGCCTGCTTGCTCTCACGCAACTCGCGCTCGCCGACAAGCTCGACGACGTCAAGGCGCGCGGGCGTCTCCTGGTCGGCACCAGCGATACCTCGCCGCCGTTCAGTGCGCGCGAGAACGGCAAGGTCGTGGGCTACGACGTCGATCTGGCGGCGCGCGTCGCCCAGCGCCTGGGCGTGCCCATGGAGACCATCTCGATTGTCAATGCGGATCGCATCCCGGCTTTGCAGCAGGATCGGGTCGACCTGGTGGCGTCCGGCATCACGCGGGCGGAGAACCGCAGGAAGGACGTCGGCTTCAGCCTCGCCTACCTGGTCTCGCCGCACAAAGTGCTGATCCGCCGGGACGGCGGCATCGCCACGGTCGGCCAGATGGCGGGCCGCAAGCTCGCCTTGGTCAAGACCGCAAGCGTCGATGCCGAGCTCAAGGCGGCGGTGCCCACCATGCAGATCGTGTTCTTCGAGGACTACGCCGCCTGCTTCAAGGCGCTGGCGGACCGCCAAGTCGACGGCTTCCTGGCCGACGAGGTGCTGCTCGCCTCCTTCGCCCAGAAAGGCGGCTCGCCGCAGGACTTCACCTTCATCCCCGACTACGAGCTGCCGCGGACCGCCGGCTTCGCCATCAAGAAGGACGAGGCGCGCTTCACCCAATTCGTCGATCAGGTCCTGCTCGATCTCGAGAAATCCGGCGAGGCGGAAAAGATCTTCGACGCCTGGTTCGCGCCAGCCAAGCGGCCGTTCCGCATCCAGCCGGATTAGTTGGTCGGCACCGAGATCACCGCCAGCATCGTGTAGGCGATCGTCTTGCCGATCGATGCGCGCACAAACGTATCGAGCTGCTGGCGCGTCGCGACCGTGCAGGTTTCCCGGTCCTGCGCCACGCAATCCTTCTGTTGCGTGGCCGCGTCGAGATATTTCTCATCGACCGGGAAAATGCGGTAGGTCCCCTCGGCCAGCTTGCGGCCGAGCAGATACGCATAGATTTTCCCGTCGCTCGCCTCGATCAGGAAGGTATCGGTGTCCAGCGGTTCCGCAACCAGGGACTTCACGTCCGACGAAGCGCCGCTGACAAACCCGTAGCGGGCGCCGTTCCAGCGGAAGACCGACACCTTCACCGAGTCGGCCTTGCCGTCGGTGAAATCGTCATAGCGATTGAGCTGGAATTGGTCCCCGAGCAGCGGCTTGGTTCCGGTCAGCAACGGCGTCTTGGATTGCACGCAGGCGGCCAGCATGCCGGCCGCGAATACCACGAGCGCGACCCGGGCCAGAGCGCATGCAAATCGGCCGCGCGCCATCAATTTTTCATGGCCGGGCTCGTTGAGACCATATGGAATGCGCCGGCGGATCATCGCGGCCGCCGCACGCACGCGCACCTGCGCGCATCCAGAGTCTGATCCGGATCAAGACAAACCAGGGAGCAGACCGGCTTGATCGTAACGCCGGTCTCGCAAACGCATTTCTTGGAATTGAGAACCGTCGGCGGAAAGCAAACCAGCGCGCAAGGGCCTGCGGCTTGCGCCGATGCGGCGTGCGCCAGCGCGGCGAGGGTTGAGGCGATCACAAGTGCTGTCAGCTTCATCTGAATGGCTCCATAACGAGTAGCGCCCGCTCGATCAGACTTGATTCAATCGGGCTTGGCGCCCGAGATCTTCACCACCTTGGCCCACTTCGCGGTTTCATCCACGATCAGCTTGCCGAACTCGGCGGGCGAGCCCGCCAGTACCGAGACACCGAGCTCGGCGAGCCGCGCCTTCATCTTGGGATCGGCCAAAACCGTATTGGTCTCCCGGTTGAGGCGCTCGATCACCTCGGCGGGCGTGTTCCTGGGCGCCCCGATGCCATACCACTGGCTCGCCTCGTAGCCGGGCACGAACTCGGCGATGGTCGGCACGTCCGGCAGCTCCGCCGAGCGCGTCGTCGTCGTCACCGCAAGCGCGCGCAGCTGGCCGGATCGCACGAGCGCGATCACCGCCGGCATGGTGCCGAAGATCACCTGCACCTGCCCGCCCAGCAGGTCCGCGATCGCCGGCGCCACGCCGCGATAGGGCACGTGCAAGATGCCGACGCCCGCCATCGCCTTGAACAGCTCGCCCGACATATGGTCGGGGGCGCCATTGCCGCCCGATCCCATATTGACCTTGCCGGGATTGGCCTTGGCATAGGCGATGAACTCCGGAACCGTCTTGGCCGGCAGCGATGGATTGACCACCATGACCAGCGGCACGCGGCCGATGCTCGCGACCGGCGCGATGTCGCGGATGAAATCGAAGCTGAGATTGTCGTAGAGGGTGGTGTTGATGGCGGCCGGCGAATTGACCAGCAGCAGCGTGTAGCCGTCGGGCGCCGCCCGCACCACCACCTCGGCGCTGATATTGGTGCCCGCGCCCGGCCGGTTGTCGACCACGATCTGCTGGCCCAGCCGCTCCGACAGGGATTGGCCGATCAGGCGCGCGATGATGTCGGCACCGCCGCCGGCCGCAAAGCCGACCACCATATGGACCGGCCGCACCGGATAGGTCTGCGCGAAGGCGAGCGAGGGAGCCGCAAGCGCGGCACCGGCGAGATGAAGGAAGCGGCGGCGAGGGAGATTCATGGGCTCACTCTTGTTGTAGGATGGGTTGAGCGCATAAGGGCGTTTACGCCCGTCTTCGCGGGCTATGCGAAACCCATCGGCGGCGGTTGATGGGTTTCGCAAGAGCTCAACCCATCCTACCAGAATCTCACGCGTCGCGCTCGGCGACAAAGCGCGCCGCCTCGATCAGGATCGCGCCCGCGTCCCCGAACGGGGCGAGCGCGGTTGCGGCCTCGGCCACCAGCTCCGTCAAGCGCGTCCTGGCGCCTTGCGTCCCCAGGATGCCCACCATGGTGGCCTTGCCGGCCTCGGCATCCTTGCCGGTCTGCTTGCCGACCAGCGCCGGATCGCCCTCGACATCCAGCAGATCGTCGGCGATCTGGAAGGCACGGCCGACCGCCGAGCCATAGCGCTCGAGCGCCGCCCGCTTGGCTTCCGGGGCTTCGCCCAGGATGCCGCCGGAGCGGCAACCGAAGCTGAGCAGCGCGCCGGTCTTCATGGCCTGCAGGGTCACCACCTCGGTTTCGCCCAGCCGCTGCACCTGACCGCCGTCGAAGCGTCCCTCGGCCGCCAGATCGAGCATCTGCCCGCCCGCCATACCGCCGAGCCCCGAAGCGCGCGCCAGCGCCCCCACCAGCTCGATGCGAACCGCCGGATTGGGATGGGTTTCCGGCCGCGAGAGGATGTCGAACGCGAAGGTCAAAAGCCCGTCGCCGGCCAGGATGGCGGTCGCTTCATCGAACGCCTTGTGCACGGTCGGCCGCCCGCGTCGGAGCGCATCGTTGTCCATGGCCGGCAGGTCGTCATGCACCAGCGAATAGCAATGCACGCATTCGAGCGCCGCCCCGACCGACAAGGCTTGCTGACGCGGAACGCCGAACAGCGCCGCGCTCTCGACCACCAGGAACGGCCGAAAGCGCTTGCCCGCCCCAAGGCTTGCATAGCGCATCGCCTCGAGCAGGCGCGCCGGCCGGCCGAGCTCATGCTTGACCGGCTGCGCTGCCAGCAACTGATCGAGCAGACTGTCGGTGTCCTTCGCGATTTGGTTGAGCCGGTCTTGAAATCGTCCAGTTGCGTTCACGCCTGTTTCCATCCACTTCGAGCCTCGCGCGCTTCGTCTAGCGGAACGCGATTTGATCTCCAACCCTTAAGGGGGCCGGACGAAGGCTGCTGTCTACGACAAAAATGCCTCAGGCGGCATGATTTTACACCGCATCGACAATCCCACTATACCCCCGTATTGGCACCTCTGATCTTGGTGAACGGCAAGGCCCAATCTCCATGCTGGCTCAAATCCTCGCCGCGTTGGCGCTCGCGATCTGGCTCTACCTGCTGCTGGCGCGCGGCGGCTTCTGGCTGTCCTCGCAGCGCGACGACGGCAAGCCGGCACCGCTTCCGGCCTGGCCGAAGCTCGCCGTCGTCATCCCGGCACGCGACGAGGCGGACGGCATCGCGGCCTGCATCGGCTCGCTCCTGCGCCAGGACTATGCGGGCGAATGGAGCATCACCCTGGTGGACGATGGCTCGACCGACGGTACCGCCGATATCGCGCGGCAGGCTGCCGCGGCGGCGGGTGCAGGCCGGCGACTCGAGGTGGTGGCGGGCACTCCCTTGCCGGCCGGATGGACCGGGAAGCTGTGGGCGCTGGCGCAGGGCATCGAGGCGGCGGGGCGGCTCAAACCAGACTATTTCCTGCTGTCGGACGCCGACATCGTCTATGCGCCCGATGTGCTCTCCCGCCTCGCCGCGCGGGCGCAGGCCGGCGGCCTGGTCCTCACCTCCCTCATGGTGAAGCTGCGCTGCGAGAGCCTGGCGGAGCGCGCCCTGATCCCCGCCTTCATCTTCTTCTTCGAGATGCTCTATCCGTTCGCCTGGATCAACCGGCCACACGCCGCCACCGCCGGCGCCGCCGGCGGCTGCATGCTGGTGCGCGCCGACAAGCTGCGCCAGGCCGGCGGCATCGCGGCGATCCACAATGCCTTGATCGACGATTGCGCGCTGGCCGCAATCCTCAAGACGCAGGGCCCGATCTGGCTCGGGCTCACCCAGCAGGCCCACAGCATCCGGGCCTATCCGGGCTTCGATGACATCCGGCGCATGGTGGCACGTTCCGCCTATGCGCAATTGCGCTATTCGCCGCTCATCCTCGCGGGCGTGCTCGCCGGCATGGGGCTGACCTATCTGGCGCCGCCGCTCCTTGCCCTGTTCGGCAGCGGCGCCGCCCGCATCATGGGCCTTGCGGCATGGCTCCTGATGGCGATCGCTTTCCAGCCGGTTTTGCGGTTCTACCGGGTCTCGCCGCTCTGGGGGGTCGCGCTCCCGGCCATTGCTTTCTGTTACACCCTGTTTACCCTCGATTCAGGCCTGCAATACTGGCGCGGCAAGGGGGGCCTGTGGAAGGGCCGGGTCCAGGCCGGATAGTCAATGGACTCAATGGATTAGAGCGCAGAAATCAGAACATGAATGAGCCGGCCAAAGCACTATATAAAGAGACGGATTAAGCGAGCCTCGAGCGGCTGGCCGAAGAATAGTAAGAACGAGAGAATAGAGAATAGAGGGTAATGAGCACTCCGGCCGCATTGCGATCAGGCAAGTCCCATCGCGACGAGAATTTTCCCGTCGCCTCGCACCTTATTCATCCGCGTCATCGCGGCGCCATCCTGGCCTTCTACGAGTTCGTCCGCATCGCCGATGACATTGCGGATCATCCCACCCTCACCGAGCCCGAGAAGCTCGCTCATCTGGATGAGCTCGAGGCCTCGCTTCTGGGCAAGCACGATCGGGTGCCGCAGGCCGTCACCCTGCGCACGGCATTGCGGGAGCGCAATCTCGCTCCGCGTCACGCGCTCGACCTCTTGACGGCGTTCCGGATGGATGTGACCAAGCTGCGCTACCGCGACTGGGACGACCTGATGAACTATTGCAGCTACTCCGCCATGCCGGTGGGCCGTTTCGTATGCGACGTGCATGGCGAGGACAGCTCGGTGTGGCCCGCCAATGATGCGCTCTGCGCCGCGCTCCAGATCATCAATCACCTGCAGGATTGCGGAGCCGATTACCGCAACCTAAACCGCGTCTATGTGCCGCTCGATGCGCTCGCGGCAAGCCGCGCCAGCGTCGAGGACCTGGGCGCCCCGGCGGCGCCGGCGGCGCTGCGCGCGTGCCTGCGCGGTCTGGCGCGGCGCACCGGCGCGCTGCTCGACCAGAGCCAATCGTTCTCGCCCAGCATCGCCGATTTTCGTCTCGCCATGGAGGTCTCCGTCATCCAATCGCTGGCGCGCCGTCTCGTCGCCATCCTGCTGGCGCGCGATCCCTTGAGCGAGAGCGTGCATTTGAAGGCGCCCGCGGTCGCTCTCATCGGGATCGCCGGCGTCGTTGGCGGCGCGTGGCAGCGCATGGGGCGGGCGCTGGCGCCGCTCGCCAAGTCCTACCGGGCGTGAGCGTGGCGGTCGCAAGCCCCAGCCACACGAGCTCGCATCGCGCCGCGGGCAGCTCGTTCTATACGGCAATGAAGATATTGCCGCGCCCCCAGCGCGAGGCGATGTTTGAGATCTACGGCTTCTGCCGGCGGGTCGACGACATCGCGGATTCCGACCGGCCGCGCGCCGAGCGGCTGATCGAGCTCGCGGCCTGGCGCGCCGACGTGAACGCGCTCTATGCCGGGCAGGTGCCGCCGCGGCTCGCCGCCCTCGCCCAGCCGGTGCGCGACTTCGACCTGGCGCGGGAGGATTTTCTGGCGCTGATCGACGGCATGGAGATGGATGCCTTCGACGACATCCGCGGCCCCAGCACCGCCCTGCTCGACCTCTATTGCGACCGGGTCGCGAGCGCGGTCGGACGGCTGTCGGTGCGGGTCTTCGGGGTGGAGCGCGAAGCCGGCATCAAGCTCGCGCATCACCTGGGCCGCGCGCTCCAGCTCACCAA